>NZ_QSQW01000009.1:0-111429 GCF_003437565.1 Collinsella sp. TF10-11AT | reverse complement strand
GGCACGTGCAGACCTTTCGTCATGGCCTCCTACCTTTCTTTCGGGCCTTTCGGCCGAATCTCTCAGCACCCTTCCGTAACGGGTGCTGCTTGCTGACAGCTCTAGTTATATCCAAATTCCAACCGCAATTCCACCTCGCCCCCGAACGGTCAACAAAGTTCGATGAACGGTATATCGAATATGATTCTCCCATAATGCACTTCGGCGTTCTAAAGTAGCTTTTCTAAGGTAAATGCTCTTTTTTCTTAAAAATCATTCGCAATTACAACTCCAATCTTTCGATTAAGAATTGCATATCTAAAACGGTTTTATGTATATAAATGACGCTTGTTCGTGTTTCTGTCTGTATTCGATGATATTCAGCTACCTATCATTCTTATTCACACATACTCACCAGTTGAGTGAGGATATAGACCGTTTTTCACAACGCGAAGGGCGTCAGCTCTATGGCTTGTCAGCGTAAGAAGTAGGTAAAGATACCGTTCACGCGATACGTCCGTGCCATAGGCCGACTAAATTGAGACAATAGTGAATAGTGTTAGGCAACCGTCCCCCACGGGGACTGAACGGACAGATGCATATGCCGAGCAAAATCGAAAAAAAGCAAGCCGCTGCAAAGCTGCGTAAGCCGCCGCGCGACTTCTCGTACACGCAGAACCGAGAGCTCAGCTGGCTGCGCTTTGACAACCGTGTGCTTGACGAAGCCTTCGACGAGACCGTTCCGCTGTTCGAGCGGCTAAAGTTCGTGTCGATTTTCGAGTCTAACCTCGATGAGTTTCTCATGGTGCGCGTGGGCGGCCTGTCCGATCTGGCAGAGCTCAAAAAACAGCCTGTCGACAACAAGAGCAATATGACCGCCTCCGAACAAGTCGATGCTGTCATGGCCGAAATGCCCGGGCTCCTTACCCGATGGGAGTCCATCTTTAAGAGCATCGAGGGCAAGCTCGACACCCTGGGCGTTCACCGCGCCCGCATCGATTCGCTTACGCCCGAGGAGCGCACCTTTGTAACCCGTTACTTCCAGGCCTACGTGTCGCCGGTCATCTCACCGCTGGTGATTGACCCGCGCCACCCCTTCCCCAACCTGCGCAACGGCGCACTCTACCTGGCCTGCGGCCTGGACGGCGTCACCGACGAGGAGAGTCTGCTGGGCCTTATCGAGATTCCCACCTCGATGAACCGCGTGGTCGAGATCCCCTCGCCCACCGGCATCTACTCCTACATCTTGCTCGAGGACGTCATCCTCGCCTGCCTGGACAGCTGCTTTGGCTCCTATAAGCCGCTCGACCGCGCGCTCATCCGCGTCACCCGCAACGCCGACATCGACCCGGACGGCGAGGGCGTCGAGGAGGAAGAGGATTACCGTCAGCACATGAAGCGCATCCTCAAGAAACGCTTGCGCCTGCAGCCGGTGGTGCTCGCGGTCTCGGGGTCGCTCGAGAAGGCGACGCTCAAGACCATCCGCAAGGCGCTCGAGCTTTCGCGCCGCTCTGTCTTTACCTGCGATATCCCGCTCGACCTAGGCTACGTCTTTGGCATTGAGGGCAAGATTCCCGAGCACCTGCGCAACGAGCTGCTCTTTACACCGTTTAAGCCGCAGCCCAACCCCACCATCGATATGACCCGCTCCATCCGCGAGCAGGTACTTCAGCACGACAAGCTGCTCTTTTATCCCTATGAGGCCATGAACCCCTTCCTGGATCTGGTGCACGAGGCCGCCTACGACCCCGAGTGCATCTCACTGCGCATCACGCTCTACCGCGTGGCCAAGCAGAGCCGCCTGTGCGAGTCACTGATCGATGCCGCCGAGAACGGCAAAGAGGTCACGGTGCTCATGGAGCTCCGCGCGCGCTTTGACGAGCAGAACAACATCGAGTGGGCCGAGCGCCTGGAAGAGGCCGGCTGCACCGTCATCTACGGCTCCGAGGGCTTTAAGTGCCACTCCAAGATCTGCCAGCTCACCTATCGCGAGGGCATGGCGCTAACGCGCCTGACGCTGCTGGGCACCGGCAACTTTAACGAGAAGACGGCCAAACTCTACAGCGACTTTATGCTCATGACCGCTCACCCCGGCATCGGCGAGGACGCCAACCTGTTCTTCCGCAACCTGTCGCTGGGCAACCTGCGCGGCGATTACCGCTTCCTGGGTGTGGCGCCCGTCGGACTGAAACCGCTCATCATGCGCGGGCTTGACCGCGAGATCCAGCGCGCCCTCGCCGGCGAGCCCGCCCGCGTGTTCTTTAAACTCAACTCGCTCACCGACCGCGAGGTCATCGACAAGATCGCCGAGGCATCGTGCGCAGGAGTCCGCGTGGACATGATCATCCGCGGCATCTCGTGCCTCAAGCCGGGCGTTCCTGGCAAGACCGAGAACGTGCATGTCCGTTCTATCGTCGGACGCTTTTTGGAGCATGCGCGCGTTTACGCCTTTGGCGTGGACTCGGACATGATCTATCTGAGCTCGGCCGACATGATGACACGCAACACCGAGCACCGCGTGGAGATCGCCTTCCCCGTGCTCGACCCCACCTGCCGCGCCCTGGTGCACGAGTACATGAGCATGCAGCTGCGCGACAACGTGAAGGCCCGCAGCCTCACGAGCGACGGCACCTGGGTCCCCGTGGAGCGCGCAGAGGGTGAGAAACCCTTCAACTCGCAGGAAGCCCTGCTGGAGCGTGCCTACCGCAACGCCGAGGCCGCGCCCGAACCCGTCATTGAGGCAAAGCCCGCCCCTGCTCCTAAGCCGCAGCCGGCCACACCCGAGGTTCAGAAGGTCCAGGCGACCGTCATTGAGCCCGAGCCCGCACCTGCACCTCAGCCCGAGCCGCAGGCAGCTAAGCCCGCACCCGAGACGAGCGCCCGTCGCGATAAGCCCGCCGGCAAGACCAAGGCCATCGAGCGCCATCGCCCCGGTCGTGTGCGCATGGGCCTGGGCCTGATCGGCCTGGGTCTTAAGACGCTCATTACCGGCAAGACGAAATAGTCGTTTGTAGAAGCAGTTTGTAGAAGCGCCCCGCATTTGAGGAAAGCCTCGGATGCGGGGCGCTTTTCCCTGCTACCATGGTGCGAGCAACAACACGAATGACAGGCAGGGATATGAAGCTCACTATAGAATCGATGACCTACGGCGCCGACGGGCTGGCGCACGCCGACAACGGCAAAGCCGTCTTTGTGCAGGGTGCCGTGGCAGGCGACACCGTCGAGGCCGAGGTCGTACAGGACGGCAAGTCGTTCATGCGCGCCCGCACCACCGAGATTCTGGAGCCGAGCCCCGATCGCATTCAGCCCCCCTGCCCCTACGTGGGCATCTGCGGCGGCTGCTCGTGGGGCAATCTCTCACGCACGGCACAACTCGCCGCCAAGGAGCAAAACCTGCGCTCCACGCTCGAGCGCATCGGCAAGTTCGCTCCTGAGCAGGTCGATGAGTTGGTGCAGCCCATCTGCCACACCAAGGACGACTGGGGCTACCGCAATAAAATCGAGCTCGAACCGACCGTCGTCAACGGTCGCGTGCGCCTTGGCATGCACGGTGTCGACCCCAGCAAAATCGTGACCGTCGATGCGTGTCCGCTGTTCGATAAACGTTTTCCCAAGGCGCTCAAATCGGTCGTCGGCGCACTCAACTATCTAAGCGGCAGCCATGACTTAGGGCTCGAACGCGTGGGCATTCGCGCATCGCGCCGCACCAAGGCGCTCGAGGTTGCACTCTGGACGCCCACGGGCTCTTTTCCGCGCTCGCAAGTCTCCCGCGTGCTGGCGGTCGCCGCTCATCCCACGAGCATCGTGCGTGTGATGAGCAAGGGCGAAAAGAAGGCCCGCCGTGTCTCCAAGGTCGAAATGCTCGCCGGAGAGGGCTCATGGACCGAGAATATCGCCGAGGGTCAGATGCGCTTGTCTGCCCCGTCTTTTTTCCAAGTCAACACCAAGGGTGCTGAGATTTTGATCGAGCTTGTCATGGAAGCGCTCGACCCGCAAGAAGACGAGCTTGCCGTGGACCTGTACTGCGGCGCCGGAACCTTTACCCTGCCGCTCGCCCGCCGCTGCGACTTCGTCGCCGCCGTCGAGGCCTACGGCCCGGCCGTGCGCGACCTGCGCCGTAACCTGGAAATCAACAAGCTTGATAACGTCGACGTCATTGGCGGAGACGCGGTGCGCGAGTTCCCCGACCAGGATGCCGACGTCTTGGTGGTCGACCCGCCGCGCGCAGGCCTCGCCCCCGAGGCGATCGACCTTATCGCCAGCACGAGCGCTCGCGATGTCGTCTACGTGAGCTGCGACCCCGCCACCCTGGCACGCGACCTTAAGCGCTTTGTCGAGGAAGGTACCTTCTCCCCCGTCAAGATCACGCCGGTCGATCTGTTCCCGCAAACCTTCCACTGCGAAACCGTCGTCCACCTCAAGCGCAACTAGACTGTTTGCCCCAGACCACGCCCGATGATTTTTCTGGCACGGGGATAAAAATAGATTTGCTCCGAATGATTATTTAATCCCCGTCCCGAAATTGAACCGCCCCTCATTTCTTGAACATTAGAAATGGGGGCTTCTTTATGGACGGGAGAGTCAGGCACGACGCCACGCTGAGGACTCTTGCAGCAGAGCTTTGCGACAGGGGGTGCGGGCGCGCCGAAGGCCAGCGGGAGGCCGAAGGGTGCCCGGACCCGGCCGGGGCCGGCGGCGTGCGAGGGCAAGCTCATGCGACGGAGCTGCTGCCCGGGCGCCTGAAGGACGAATTCTACAGGAGCCGGACGTGGCGGAGCTTCGAGGAGTTCAAGCGGGACCTCGAAGCCTATACCGTTCACTGGAACAAGAGGAGGCGGGTTAAGCAAAAGGGACTGACCCCGGAGGAGTTCCGAAATCAGTCCCCATGTGCGGCATAGGCCGCTAATTGACCCGTCCAAGTATCGGGGCGCAGTTCATTTCAGCGCCGCCCGAGAAAGCTAAACGCCTTCTGGCAGGTTGTCCCGGGCCGAGGGCGGCCACCTTGATCGCCCTCGGCCCTCACCCACCTCAACTGCCCCTCAATTACATAGAGCTGATTGAGGAGGGCGCAGGCTAGCGGGTGCCTTCCTCATCGTCGTTGGGCCGGTAGGTGATGAACTCGATAACAAAGGCCAGGACGGCAGAGACGAGCGAGGCGATGATCGCGAAGATCATGTGGGAGATCCCGGCGCCACCAGGGGTCCCGTCGATAAAGTTGAGCAGGTTGAAGACGCCGAGGCCGCCCGAGATGTACATGAGAGCGCCAGTCATTCCCACGATGGCGCCGCCCACGGCGGAGCTCAGGCATGCCACGACGAACGCGCGCTTGTTGGGGAGGGCGATGCCGTAGATGCCCGGCTCGGTGACGCCGAAGAAGAAGGCGGAGATCATCGCGGGAAGGGCGATGCCGCGGAAGCGCTCGTCCTTGTTTCTGAGGTACATGGCAAAGATGACCGCTCCGAGCGCGAACCCGTGGCCGATGGTGGCGGCGAGCACGCTGTCGTGGCCGAGGGTGTTCAGATTCATGATGGAGATGGGGATGAGGCTCCAGTGGAAGCCGAAGATGACGAGGCACATCCACAGTCCGCCAACCAGGGCGCTGCCCAGGACGGAACCAACCACGGGGAGCTGGAAGATGAACGAGAATGCCGCGCTCAGCAGGTTGGTGATGAGGGTGGCCACCGGGCCGATGATGAGGTAGCCCAAGACGATGGAGACCGTCATCGTGGCGAGCGGGACAAGGAACATCTTGAGCGCAGCCGGCATCCAGCTCTTGAGCCAGCGCTCAAGGATAGAGCCGAACCACACCATGAGAAGGACGGGGATCACCGAGCTCACGTAGCCGGACACGGGCATGATGATGGGGAGCCCGAGGGCGGTGGCGTACCACGAGAACGTGCCGGCCACGCCGAGGTCGATGCTGCCGAGCGCCTCGCCCGAGGTCAGGGCGACCATCGTCGGGTAGAGAAGCGCCACGCCGATTGCCACGCCGGTGAACTCGTTCATGCGGAACTTGCGCGCGGCACTGAACGCCAGGGCGACGGGAAGGAAGTAGAAGAAGCCGTCAGCCACGGTGTAGAGCAGCGTGTAGAGGCCGTCGTTTGCAAAGGCCGGGACGAAGTAGGTGATGAGGGCAAGCAGTCCCTTCATGATGCCTGCGGCGGCAAGCGGTCCCAGGATGGGCTGGAAGATGCCAGAGATGAGGTCGATGACGACGGAGGCAACGGTCTTATCGCCCTGGGGCTCGTCGTCGGCGCTTGCGCCGCCCGAGAAGTTGCCGGCCTCCAGGACCGCGTCGTAGACGTCCTCGACGATGTTACCCACGACCACCTGGTACTGGCCGTTGGCCTGGATGACCTGGATGACGCCCTTGAGGGCCTCGATCTTGGCAGTGTTGGCGCGGGACTCGTCCTTGAGTTTGAAGCGCACGCGCGTGATGCAGTGCGCGACGCTGGCGACGTTCTCTGTGCCGCCTACGTTCTCGAGTATGGATCTGGCCAGATCGTCGTATTTTTCAGCCATTATTTTCTCCTTAGTGATATTGCCCGGGCGGCTAGCCCAGGTCGCCTCCGTTGGTGGCGATGGCCTGTTGATACCAGTAGAAGCTCTTCTTGCGCCTGCGCTCGAGCGTGCCGTTGCCCAGGTTGTCGCGGTCCACGTAGATGAAGCCGTAGCGCTTCTCCATCTCGCCGGAGCCCGCGCTCACGAGGTCGATCGGCCCCCAGGTGGTGTAGCCGAGCATCTCGACGCCGTCCTGCTCGATGGCGTCACGCATGGCCTCGATGTGCTCGCGCAGGTAGGCGATGCGGTAGTCGTCCTCGATCGTGCCGTCGGGAAGCACCTCGTCATAGGCGCCGAGGCCGTTCTCCACCACAAAGAGCGGCTTCTGGTAGCGGTCCCAGAGGTCGTTGATCGTGATGCGGAATCCCAGCGGGTCGATGACCCAGCCCCAGTCGCTCGTGCGCACGTAGGGGTTCTCCACGCCGGCGAAGGCGTTGCCCTCGGCGACGCCGCCCACGGAGTCGGGGTCGCCCGCGGTGCAGCGCGAGGAGTAGTAGCTAAACGAGATGAAGTCGACGGTGTTCTCCGCAAGGATGCGCTCGTCCTCGGCGGTCATGCCCACGTCGATGCCCTCGCGCTCGAGCATCTTGAGCGCGTAGCCGGGGTAGCGACCGCGCGCCTGCACGTCCACGAAGAAGAGGTCCTCCTGGTTCTTGACCTGCGCCGCGCGAACGTCCTCGGGACGACAGGAGTAGGGGTAGTAGCTTCCCGCGGCGAGCATGCAGCCCACCTTGTTCTCCGGGTCGACCTCGTGGGCGATCTTGGTGGCCCAGGCGCTCGCCACGAGCTCGTTGTGCGCGGCGCGGTACTCGGCCTCGCGGGCATTCTCCCCGGGCTCGAGGACGATGCCGGCACCCATGAAGGGACGGTGCAAGATCATGTTCATCTCGTTGAACGTGATCCACCAGCGCACGAGGCCGCGGTAGCGGTTGAAGAGCACCGTCACAAGCCGCTTGTAGAGCTCGATAAGGGTGCGGTTTCGCCAGGCGCCGTACTTCTTGACGAGGTGGATGGGGCAGTCGAAGTGCGTGATGGTCACGAGGGGCTCGATCCCGTGCTCGCGGCAGCAGCGGAACACGTCCTCGTAGAAAGCGAGCCCGGCCTCGTTGGGCTCCTCCTCGTCGCCATTGGGGAAGATGCGGCTCCAGGCGATGGAGAGGCGAAAGACCTTAAAGCCCATCTCCGCGAAGAGGGCTATGTCCTCGCGGTAGTGGTGGTAGAAGTCGATGCCCGTCTGGGCCGGGTAGTAGTACCCGGGCTCGAAGTCGAGCATGCGCCTCAGGCCGCGGCTTACGTCGTTGCGCTCCGGCCCGTGTGGGATGACGTCGACGTTGGCAAGGCCGCGGCCGCCCTCGTCATAACCTCCCTCGCATTGGTTGGCGGCGGTGGCTCCTCCCCAAAGGAACCCTTTTGGAAATGGCATGGTGCCTCCTTCTCTCTGGCGCCCCCATCTCTGCGGGGGACGCTTTATAACGTCCTTGCGGCCTCGCGCGCCTGGCCCGTGGCCCTTTCCCTGATGCGCGCGGGCCGCCTGTGAAGGGGTGACTAGCTGACGGCTTGTCCTGCGGCGGCGCGACGTGCCTCCCGGCCTCCAAGCAGGGAGGGGACCTGTGCCAGGCACACGCCGGCGAGGATGATGGCGACGCCCAGCCACTCGACGACGCCGAGCGGCTCGCCGAGGACGATCATGGCGATGAGCAGGCCGGCGGGGAGTTCCGCGGCGGCCATGACGGTGGACAGGCCCGCGGGCAGGTGCGGAGAGCCCATGCCGAAGAGCAGGACCGGGCAGAGCATGCCAAAGAAGCCGGCGATGACGGCAAAGGGCAGGATGCCCTGGGCGAGGACGCCCGAGACGACGTAGTCCGGACACACCGTGAGCGACATGACCACGGAGCCCGCGCATACGATGACGCCACGCTGCTCGGACGAGCAGGGGGCCTCGACCTTGCCGGAGAGGGTGACAAAGAGGGAGCAGGACACGGCCGCCCCCAGCGCGCAGAGCAGGGCCACGGGGTCGTACCCGGTGATGCCGGTCTTGTAGACGCCGCTGGCGAACACCGTTCCGAAGACGATGACCAGGGCGGAGACCACTTGGAGGAGCCTCGGCGGCCGGCGCGTCATGACGGTCTGCCACACGAGCCCCAGCCACGTGAACTGGAAGAGGAGCGTGAGTGCCACCGGGGCGGGCAGCACGCTCATGGCGTAGCAGTAGAGGATTGAGGTGAGGCAGGTGAGGGCTCCCAGGCCCATGAGCTTGAGGGCGAGCTTCCAGCCCACGCGCTGCCAGCGGTGCCCGAGTGCGTGCCCTGCGAGCGTGGCGAGGGCGAAGAAGAGGCAGCCGAACCACGCCTGGCTCGCCACCACCTGCGCTGAGGTGAAGCCCGCGGCGTAGGCGAGCTTGTAGGTCGTGGCCATCGCGCCGTAGCAGGCGCCGCCCGCAAAGACCTGGAGCGCCGCCTTGACCTGCCCCGCGCCCGCGGCTCCCGCCTCGGCGGTCTGTTGCTTGATTGTGTTTGTTTCTGCCATTAGGCTCCCTTCCGTCTGCTGTCTTGCAGATGCACGTCTCGTGCGTCTGTTCCCTGCAGTCGGAAGGTGGGCTCGTGCGGTCTTCTGGCGGTGCATGTGGTACCTGCTGCCAAGACGAAAAAAGCCACGCAACCGACTGCTCGGTTGCGTGGCAAAAAGGTGGCTAGCGCCCAGAAAAGTCCACGCGTTTTTAGACTGGGACAAAGTACTACAACAGGTGAGATTCCGTCAAGAAAAACCGAAGAAAAAAGTGAGCCTCTGCCCGCCGTACCTGTAGCGGTCGTTTCCCCGAACGGGGCGGTGCTGTTGGGGGCTGTCTCGATCTGTAACAGTAAGACCCGGTTTTGGTCCGTAGATGTTACAGATTTAGACGTTTTGTCGGGGCGGTTTCCGTTTGTCTTGATCTGTAACAGTTAGGGGTCAAAAGTGGGTCTAGATGTTACAGATTGAGATTGTTGAGGATGGGTGAGGGTAGCTAATTCGGACGGGGCTATTTTAGCTACCCTGCAAGTGGGGTAGCTAAAATAGCCCCGTCCCTTTTTAAACAATGGAAAATCGAGCGTGGCAAGCGGAGGTCTTCGGGGTATAAGACGGCTAATTGTATGCCGTTTTTTGAAAGGAACCCTTATGCCCAGCGTTGCCGTTCTTGCCGCCGATGGCTTTGAAACGATTGAATGCCTGACCATGGTCGATGTCATGCGTCGCGGCGGCGTGCGCGCCACGCTTGTCTCGATCATGCCCACGCGCGAGGTCGTAAGCTCGCTGCAGATCCCCGTGACCTGCGATGCGCTCTTTGATGAGATCAATTTTGACGAGTACGACTGCGTCGTGCTGCCCGGCGGCCTGCCCGGTGCCACCAACCTGCGCGCCGACCAGCGCGTCTGCGACGTAGTCTGCGATTTCGCCGCGACCAAGCACGTTGCCGCCATCTGCGCCGCCCCGTTTATCCTGGGCGAGCTCGACCTGCTCGAGGGACGCCACGCCACGTGCTTCCCCGGCTTTGAGAAGAGCTTCCCCGAGGGCGCCTATACCGGCGACAAGGTCACGCACGACGGCAACATCATCACCGCCAGCGGCATGGCCCAGTCGCTCCCCTTTGCGCTTGAGCTGCTGCGCACGCTCGCCGGCGACAAGGCCGTCGAGAAGGTCGCCGAGGGCATTCAGCTATGATTTTGGCTTCGCAATCACCGCGCCGCATCGAGTTGATGCGCGAGGCAGGCTATAACATTCGCGTGATTCCCGCAGATATCGACGAAACGCCTTTTGATGGCGAGGTCCCGCTTACGCTCGTTGAACGCTTAGCACGCGCCAAAGCCGCCGCCGTTGCCGCCGAGCATGCCGAGCCCAACGAACTGACCGTCGCGGCCGATACTATTGTCACCTTTGACGGCCATATTTTGGGCAAGCCGGCAGACGGGGACGAGGCACGCACCATGCTCCGCGAGCTTTCGGGCCGCACGCACCAGGTCGCAACCGGCGTCTGCATCGTTAAAGCCGGCGACGCTACAGCTCCGCATGCCGCCGAGAGCCTGTCGTTTGTCGATGTGACCGACGTGACGTTCTATGAGCTTACCGAAGAGCAGATCGAGCGCTATGTTGCCTCCGGCGAACCCATGGACAAGGCCGGGGCCTACGGCATCCAAGGCACAGGCGGCCGCATGCTTGTGCACGATATTTCGGGTGACTTCTACAACGTGGTGGGCTTGCCCATCGCTCGCGTCGCACGCGCGATTCAAAAACTCTCGTAATTGCATCTGGCGCTGGGTATCCCCCAGCGCCTACAATTTTGCCGTACCGTACGGATCCCGACCGGGCATAAGGCCCGGCGGAAAACCGATAGGAGAAAACATGGACACACTGCTCGAAGCCATCGATGTTTGCAATGTCGATGGCTTTTGCTTTGGCAACTATACGGACGAGGAAGCTGGCACCGGCTGCACCGTAATCGTGGCGCCCGAGGGTGCCACCGGTGGCGTTGACGTTCGCGGCGGTGCTCCCGCATCGCGCGAAACCGACTTGCTGCGACCCGAGAACACCGTCGACAAGGTCCACGCCGTCTGCCTTTCGGGCGGATCGGCCTTTGGCCTCGAGGCTGCAAGCGGCGTGGCCCGCGAACTCGAGAGCCGCGGCATTGGTCTGCCCGTCGGCCCCACGCAGGTGCCCATCGTGTGCTCCAGCTGTATCTTCGACCTTGCCTTTGGCGACCCCACCGTTCGCCCCGACATTGAGGCCGGCATCGCCGCCGTGCGCGAGGCGCTCGACCACACCCCCACCAAGCTCGAACAGGGCAACGTAGGCGCCGGCACGGGCGCTACCGTGGGTAAGCTCATGGGCCCTGCCACCTGCATGAAGGCCGGCCTTGGCGCTGCCGCCGTGGCGCTCGGCCCCATCAAGGTGGGCGCCGTGGTCTCGGTCAACGCCTGTGGCAACGTTGTCGACCCCTTCACCGGCGAGTGGGTCGCCGGTATGCGCGCCGCAGCCGATAGCGACCAGATCGTCGACATGGAACTCGCAGCCTTTGCCGCCGCCGGATCCATGCAGATGCCGCTCGACCGCACCAACACCACCATCAGCTGCATCGTCACCAACGTGGAACTCACTAAGGCACAAGCCACCAAGGTCTCTCAGATGGCCGCAGACGCCTACGCACACGCCATCCGTCCCACGCACACCACCAACGATGGCGACACCATCTACACCCTCGCCAGCGGCAAACTGGGTGCCCAGGCAAGCGCCGCCGTTCCCCTAGACCTGCTGGGCATGCTCGCCGTAAGGGCTTTGCAAACCGCCATCGTAAACGGAGCCAAAACCGCCAAAACCTCCCACGGCATCCCAGGTGCTGCGAAGTAATCTCACTCGACCGTCGGCCGGAGGCGGGCGGGCATTACGTTTGCTGCCCTACAGTCCTATGCAAGACGAAGGCCACATTAAGTGGCCTTCTTTGCATGCGGAGCTCGCGACAAACGTAATGCCCGCCCGCCTCCGGCCGACTTCCAACCTTTTTCTTTTCAGCCCAGGCCCCTGTGTACCGCGCGTCGAAGATCTTCAAATTCAAATCATCTGAAAATCGATACTTATAGCAGAGGCCCCTTGGCCTTTAGTTTGATACAAGTTCCGCACGAGCCGGAAAGCACTTAATGTGCTTTCCGTGCGAGCAGGACTGTTCGCAGTAGCAAACTAAAGGCCAAGGGGCCCAGTCAACCCAACAGTATCGATAACTCAGCAGTTAGTTGAATTTGAAGATCTTTGAGGCAAGACGGTATAGGCCGAGTGTGGTTTTGTCTCCGGCACGACCGCGGAGGTTAGTGAAGAAGCCGACCACACCGTAACGTGCACGACGATACATACGCTCGTCATAGGCCTTCAAATCATTCCACAGCGTCTTCAGACGCTCATCGGCACAATCCTCGTCGGAAAGCTTGGTGAGCACCGAGCAGATCGCCATCATCATGGTGAAGTAGCCCATCATGTACGAACGCAGACGCGACGACTCGACATCGCTGTACAGGTGGTACGACTCCATCATGATACGCGTAACACGGAACTGCTGGTCCAGACGCTTGACCATCGTGGCCTCGTTGACACTCTGGCCCTCGCGACCGATAAAGTAGCGATAGAGGTCGATGTCGGCGTAGTACATGGTCTTGCAACGCGGCAGCGGCACGTAGGCGTAGATGTTGTCCACATAGAACGTGTGCGGCGGCATGGGCAGGTTGGACTCGCGCAGCACATCCGTGCGATAGCACAGGCTGTGCATGAGCAGATTCTGGTCCAAACGGAAATGGCCGATCTGGTCCCAGGTAAAGATCTTTTTTCGAGGCAGGGCAAACTTGTAACCAATGGCCGTATGCGTACCCTCGTAAACCTTCTCGTACACGTAGTTCGAGATAAACAGGTCAACGCGCTGGTCGCGCTCTTCAAAGCCGCGCAGAATCGACAGCATGGTCGAAAGGGCAGCGCCGTCAAGCCAGTCGTCCGAGTCGACGACCTTGTAGTAGGTGCCCTGCGCCTCGCGCAGACCCGAAAGGACGGCAATACCGTGGCCGCCATTCTCCTGGTGCACCGCGCGGATGATTCCAGGATAACGGGCCTCCCACTCGTCGGCCTTGGCGGCCGTCTCGTCCTTGGAGCCGTCGTCCACCACGATAATCTCGATATCGGTGGCGTAATTGCTCCCCTCCAAGATGGAGGTGATGCAATGGTCCATGTCCTTGGCGGCGTTATACGAGGGAATACCGAATGTTATGACTTTATGCATGGCAGGCGATAATCTCATCCGAAAGATCGAGGGCAGAATTGGTCACGGCATCCATATCGTAGTAACGATACTCGGCCAGACGACCCACCGGGTGGAAGTTTGTCAGGTTCTGGACGCGCTCAAGATAGCGCTCATAGAGCTCACGGTTCTCGGGCTCAAGAATGGCGTAATACGGCGTCTCGCCCGAGCCGGGCGTATAGGCCTTGGAGTACTCCTTCATGATGGTGGTCTTGCCGGGCAGGACCTGACCAGTCATGTTCTTGAACTCGGTAATGCGGGTGTAGTCCTCGCTCGTGGTGTAGTTGACGGTGCCCACGGGCTGGAACTGATCCATATCGAGCGTCTCGAACTTCATGTCGAGCGTGCGGTACGGAAGAGCGCCCAGGTCGAGGTTGAACAGCTCATCGAGCGGACCGGTATAGACGATCTCGCCGCCGTAGACCTTGCCGTCGACCTTGACGGTTGTCTCGTCGATCTCGAAGAGATCGCGAGCATCCACGTCGCAGAACACATCAATCAGGTCGTGGTCGAGCATGTGCTCAAACAGCGCCGTGTAGCCATCCTGCGGCATACCCTGGAAGGGGGCCTGCGGGAAGTAGCGGTCATCGTCGCCCACAAAGACGGGAACGCGGCCGGTGATCGAGGGATCGATCTGGTCGGGCGTCTGGCCCCACTGCTTCATGGTGTAATGCAAAAAGACGTTCTCGTAGACGTAATCGGCGACCTCGGCCAAGTCGGGGTCGTTCTTCTTACGCAGCTCCATGATGGGCACTTTGACATCCTTGCCAAAGGTCTCCACGAGCTTCTGATACAGCTCCTCGCCGCGCTCATCACCAAAGGCGAGCTTGAGACTCGCATGGTTGAAGGGCACGGGCATAAGGGTACCGTTGATGTTGGCGAGCACCTTGTGCTGATAATCCGTCCACTTGGTAAAGCGCGACAGGAAATTATGCACGCGCTCGTTAAAGGTGTGATAGATATGCGGACCGTACTCGTGGATCAGGATTCCGGCCTCGTCAGTGCAGTCATAGGCATTGCCCGCAATGTGGCTACGGCGCTCCAAAACGGCAACACGATAGCCGATGGTCTCGGCAAGACGGCGGGCGCAAACGGCACCGGCATATCCAGCACCGACGACAATCATGTCGTACGCGCCGGCGTTAAAGCCTTCAGGCAGGCCTGAGGTAATCTGCATCGATACTCCTTGTCAAAAGCCACGGGCTCGTTAGCTGGGCTTTTCTCGAACATTCTTCGAGACATATTTATCAGAGCGATTATAGCGCTAATGCGTCCTATAATGAGCTTGCCACACAAGGAAAGCTCAAGCACCGCGGCGTACATTATTGAAAGGTAAACCCGCTAGCAGCGGGTTTATTCGTGAACAGCCGGGCGCCTGGAGCTTAGCGAAACGCTTGCAAGGAGTAACATGAGCGATTTCCTAAACCGTATGAAGTCTGCCGCCAAGGCCGACCTTAAGACCATCGTCCTGCCCGAGGGCGAGGATCCGCGCACCATCGTCGCGGCCAACAAGATCATCGAGGAAGGCCTGGCCAACATCGTCATCCTGGGCGATCCCAACGAGATCAACGTCCCCGGCGCCACCGTCATCGATCCGCGCAACGCCGAGAAGCACGAGGAGTACGCACAGAAGTTTGCCGAGCTCCGCGCCAAGAAGGGCGTCACCATCGAGCAGGCTCGCGCCCAGGTGATGGACGCCACCTACTTTGGCACCATGATGGTCAAGATGGGTGACGCCGACGGCCTGGTCTCCGGCGCCTGCCACTCCACCGCCGACACCCTGCGCCCCGCGCTGCAGATCCTTAAGACCGCCCCGGGCACCAAGCTGGTCTCGGCCTTCTTCGTGATGTGCACCGACACCCCGCAGTTCGGCACCGACGGTACGCTGATCTTCGCCGACTGCGGCCTCAACATCAACCCGTCCTCCGACGAGCTATCCGAGATCGCCATCGCCTCCGCTCACTCCTGGTCCACCTTTATGGGCAGCGTCGAGCCGCACGTGGCCATGCTCTCCTACTCCACCATGGGCTCCGCCGGCGGCGAGGTCGCCAAGAAGGTCCAGGAGGCCGTTAAGTTCTGCAAGGAGAAGGCTCCCGAGCTCGCCATCGATGGCGACCTGCAGCTCGACGCCGCCATCGTTCCCACCGTCGCCCAGCTCAAGGCCCCCGGCTCCTCCGTTGCCGGCAAGGCCAACGTGCTTGTGTTCCCCGATCTCGAGGCCGGCAACATCGGCTACAAGCTGGTCCAGCGCTTCGCCGGCGCCGACGCTTACGGCCCCATCCTGCAGGGCATCGCCAAGCCGGTTAACGACCTTTCGCGCGGCTGCTCTGCCGACGACATCGTGGGTGTCGTAGCCATCACCGCCGTCCAGGCTCAGATGGCTGAGTAGCGGACGCACTCGCCCGAAGGCCGTACGGGCTAACCCCTGAAAACGTCCTCGACCAATGAAACGCCCCCGTTCTGCTCCTTCGGAGCTACGAACGGGGGCGTTGCTGGTGATGATCACTTTGGGACTGGAATTTCCGCCTGCTAGCAAAAAGGCCTCCTGAGTCGTTGCTCTGGAGGCCTTTCGCTTACTTGCAAATGCGCGCGTTAGTTGTTCTTGGTCAGACGCTCGACGTCGTGGGCGATCATGTATTCCTCGTCGGTGGGGATGACCATGACCGTGACGGCGGAACCGGCGGCGCTGATGACCTGCGGGCCGTTACCCACGGCCTCGCGGTTCTTGTTGTTGTCGATGCGCACGCCCAGCCACTCAAAGCAGTCGCAGAAGGCCTTGCGGATCGACCAGTCGTTCTCGCCAATGCCGGCGGTAAAGGTAATGGTGTCCACGCCCGCCATGGAAGCGATCATGGAGCCGGCCTGCTGCATGGCCTTGTAGGCGAACATATCGAAGGCGAGCAGGCAGCGCTCGTCGCCCTCGGAGGCGCGCGTACGGATGTCACGGGCGTCGTTGGAGATGCCCGAGATGGCACGCAGACCAGACTGCTTGTTCATCATGTCATCGACTTCCTGGTAGCTGTAGCCGCCCTCGCGCTGCAGGTAGCACACGGTAGCCGGGTCAATGGAACCACAACGGGTGCCCATCATCAGGCCGTCGAGCGGCGTGAGGCCCATCGTGGTATCGCGGCATACACCGTCCTCGATGGCGGCAAGCGAGGCGCCGTTGCCCAAATGGCACGAGAGCAGGCGGTGGCAGCGCGAGCCCAGGATCTCCTTGGCCATCATCCACTCATAGCGGTGGCTCGTGCCGTGGGCACCGTACTTGCGCACGTGGTACTTGTCGCACACGTCCTTGGGCAGCGCGTAGGTGTAGGCGACCTCGGGCATGGTCATGTGGAACGAGGTATCGAAGACGGCCACGTTGGGCAGCTCCGGATACTTCTCGCGGCAATACTCAATCGCCGCGGCCTCGCCGTAGTTGTGCAGCGGGGCGAGCGGGGCAACCTCGAGGATCTTAGCCATGACCTCATCGTCGACGACCGCGGAATCATCGAAGTGCCAGCCACCCTGAACGATACGGTGGCCGATGCCATCGATCGTAAAGTCGGTCTTCTCGAGCTCCTCGAGCACGCGCGCAATGGCGCAGCGATGATCGGGAAAAGGAATCTCCTCGGTCTGCTTGGCACCACCGTTCTCGGAGTGGCCAAAGATGCCCATGTCCGAGCCGATACGCTCGCAGTTGCCCTTGGCGAAAACCTCGCGGGTATCGGTATCCAAAAGCTGATATTTAAGGCTCGAGCTGCCGGCGTTGACAACAAGTACGTTCATGAGACTCCTTTGCAGTGCGATACGGTCGGCGCAGACCCCTTAAGGCGGCCGCATGTTAATAAGAAGTTATCACAACTTGATAAATAGCTATCAGGCATATCGCTCAACGAGACGAAAGAGGGGCTGAACGGCGCTCGGTCGTCCAGCCCCTCCCCTCTTGCAATTACTTGCCGTTGACGATGCGCTCGACGTCGGAAGCGATCATGAACTCCTCGTCCGTGGGGATGACGAAAATCTTGACCTTGGAATCCTTGGCAGACAGGCACCAAGCGCCGTCACCACGCAGGGCGTTGCGGGCATGATCCATCTTGACGCCCATAAAGGCCAGGCGGTCGGCAACGCCGGCGCGGACGGCCGGAGCGTGCTCGCCGATGCCGGCGGTAAAGACCAGGGTGTCCATACCGCACATAGAAGTGGCCATCTCGGCAGCCTTGGCGGCAATCTTGTAGACGAACATATCGAAGGCGAGCTGAGCCTCGGGGTCGCCAGCGGCAGCGAGCTCCTCGACATTGCGGCAGTCGTTGGTCTTGCCACCGGTCACAGCCAAAAGGCCGGACTTCTTGTTCATCATCTCGTCAACCTCGTCGAAGGTGTAGCCGCCCTCGCGCTGCAGGTAGCACACGGTAGCCGGGTCGATGGAGCCACAGCGGGTGCCCATCATGACGCCGTCAAGCGGGGTGAGACCCATGGTGGTGTCCATGCACTTGCCGTCCTCGATGGCGCACAGGGAGGCACCGGAACCGATGTGGCACACGACGACCTTGCGGGCCCCGCCGTTGGTCATCTCGGCGACCTTCTTGGAGATGTAGCGGTAGCTGGTGCCGTGGGCGCCGTACTTACGAATGTGCAGCTTGTCGCAAACATCCTTGGGCAGAGCGTAAGTCTTGGCGACCTCGGGCATGTTGAAGTGGAAAGCGGTGTCATAGACCGTGACGTTGGGCAGGTCGGGATACTGCTCCAGGCAGTACTCGATAACGTTGGCCTCGGGGTTATTGTGCAGCGGGGCGAGCGGAGCAACCTCGCGGATCTTGGCGAGGACGTCCTCGTCGACGAGGGAGGAATCACCGAAGTACCAACCGCCCTGAACGATACGGTGGCCGATACCCTCGATCTTGACGCCGTTGGCCTCGAGGTCCTTCAGAACGACCTCGATGGCGACCTTGTGGTCGGGGAACTCGATGTTCTCGGTCACCTTCTTGGAACCGTTGGCAGCGTGGGTGAAGGTACCGCCGGTAAAGCAGACGCGCTCGCAGGAGCCCTTTGCGGACACCTTGTGGGACTTGGTATCGATGACCTGATACTTAAGGGTCGAAGATCCTGCGTTGACGACCAGAACGTTCATGTGTCTCCCTACTAACAGGCGGTGTGGCGCCGCCAGGTTACATACGCTTCAATAATAAACCCAAACGCCCTCGCGCTCGGGTTTATTGCGTTGATATATAAGTTATCGGTGCTTGAGCTTCCGTTTCATTGCAAGGAAGAAGCGCCCTCAGATGAGGTTCTCGCCCAGGTTTTTGCCGCCGAGGACGTGCATGTGGAAGTGCATGACGGTCTGGCCGGCGTTGACGCCCTTGTTGGAGATGACGCGGAAACCGTCCTCCAGACCCTTGGCCTTGGCGACCTCCTGGATGGCGTGAGCTATGGCGCCCATGGTCTCGGCGGGTACGTTGTCGGCGATGTCGCTGTAGTGCTTCTTAGGGATCACGAGCGTGTGGACCGGCGCCTGCGGGTTGAGGTCGTCGAAGGCGATGACCTGGTCGTCCTCATAGACAACGGTCGAGGGGATCTCGTGGTTGGCAATTTTACAGAAGATGCAATCGCACATAGCTGGTTCCTTTCTTACAGACCAAGGTAATTATATTTGGTCGAGATGCTTAGAACGAAAGGTTATCATCGGTGTTGGCGGCCTCGCCGTCGGCGAGCACATCGTTGCCGTCGACGTCCTTAAGGAGCACCGAGACCTTCTGCTCGGCATCGGACAGGCGGGTGCGCAGGCTTTTGAGGAGCTCGACGCCGCGGGTGTAGCTCTCGAGCGACTCCTCAAGCTCCATATCGCCCGACTCCAGGCTGCGGATGATGAGCTCCAGCTCCTGCGAGGCCTGCTTGTACGTAAGCTGCTCGACCGGGGTCTTCTCTGCCATATCTGTTTCCTTTCCTAAGGGTCTATCACTGCGAAACGCGGTCTACTCGACCGTATCGACCGTTGCTGCCACGTTGCCGTCTGCCATGCGCACGCGAATGGCGTCGCCAGGCTTAAAGGTCTTGGCACTCGTAGCCACACCATCATCGCTGTACGCGATGGAATAGCCGCGAGCAAGCACTTTGAGCGGCGACAGGGCATCGAGCGACGCTGCCGCACGGCTCAGGTCGGACGCTGGCTTGCTGAGCATCGTGCGCCCTTGATGCTCTAGGCGGGAACTCGCAAGCGTGAGCGCATGGCGCTTACCATCGAGCCCCGAGGTGCTTGTAATCAGACGCTCGGGCAAGCGCTCAAAGTTGGAGCGGAATGTCCCGACCGAGCGTACTATGGCGCCCGACAGGCGATCGGCAGTCAGCGCAAGCTCCGATTCGCGACGCTCGACCATAAATGTGGGGTCGTTGAGGCACGGGCGACACGCAGCGGCATCGAGCGCATCACCCAAGCGAGCCGTATAGGTATCCCAGGCACGGCGACCGCGCTGATCGAGCATCTCCAGGTCGACCTGGGCCGACCCAATCATCGATGCCATCGCGGCACCCAGACGCTGATGGCGCGCCTCGAGCACATCGGCCAACTCCGTCATAGCCGGCGCCACCGATTCTGCCGCCGCCGTGGGCGTGGAGGCGCGTCGGTCGCTCACCATGTCGCAAATCGAGGTATCGGGCTCATGGCCAATGCCGGTCACCACGGGCACAGGACAAGCCGCCACCGCGCGGGCAAGCTCCTCGTCATTAAAGGTCATGAGGTCCTCAAAGGAGCCGCCGCCGCGCACCAGCAAAATACAGTCGGGCGCCGGCGTAATGGAAGCGGCGCGGCGCAAGCCATCAATGAGCTCGGCCGGCGCACCCTCGCCTTGAACCTTGGCGCCCACGCAGACAAGCTCGACGAGCGGGTTGCGACGGCGCAGCGTACGCTTGACGTCGTCGATTACCGCACCGGAAAGCGAGGTGACGACCGCCACGCGTGAGCAAAACACCGGGATGCGGCGTTTGCGGGACTCGTCCATCAGTCCCTCGCGGCGTAGCTTTTCGGCCAACTGCGCCACCTGTTGACGCAGCAGACCCTCCCCCGCCAGCGAAAACGAGCGAGCGACAAAGCTCATGCGGCCCGTGGCCTTATAGAGATTGAAGCTGCCCTTAAAGCTCACCTGCATGCCGTCACGCAGATCGAAGGTACGCTTGAGATAGGCGCCCTTCCAGATGATGCAGTCGACGGCGGCCGAGTCGTCTTTAATCTGGAAGTAGCAGTGGCCGCTTCGGGCATTGGGACCACGGAAACCCGTGACCTCGCCCAGGACACTCAGCTGCGGAATGGCATCGAGCGCACCGGCGGCGATCTCTACCGCCTGGCTCACGCTGAGCTCCTTACGCTCCTGCTCGTCCGAACCGTCGAACTCGGCGGAAACGGCATTGCCGGCTAGATTCCAGCCTGCCACGCAGCCTCCTTTCGTCATCGTGCACAAGGGCTTCGGCCCTGCGCAAATTCAAGTCCAACACATAGTACAGCGCCGCGAGGACACGAATCCCCGCGGCGCCCAGCGACCCAATTTGTTATCGGTTGGAGTTTCTGTTGTATCGAGCCATAAGATAGAGCAGCTGAATAATCGAGGTGAGCGCCGCAGCCACATAGGTAAGCGCGGCGGCCGTCAGCACCTTCTTGGCACCGTTGACCTGCTGGGAGCTCATACCCGACTGCTCAATATACGCCACGGCGCGCCGACTAGCATCAATCTCGACCGGTAGCGTAACCAGTTGGAACAGCACGCTAAACGAGAAGAAGATCAGTGCGAGGGTCGTGAGTCCCGCGATGTTCATAAACAGGCCCATGAGCAGCACGATGGTCCAAGTGTTCTGGGTAAAGTTGACGACCGGCACGAGGGCGGTGCGTACCTTCATCATGGCATAGCCGCTTTGACGCTGCGCGGCATGGCCTGCCTCGTGACAAGCGACAGCAACGCTTGCGACCGAGCCGCCCGAACGGTTGGAATCCGACAGATACAGGTTATTGTCCTGCGGGTTGTAATGGTCGGTGAGCTCACCGGCGACGCCCTTGATACCCACGGCGTTGCAACCGTTGGCGTCGAGCATGCGGCGAGCGACCGTGGCACCCGTGTCGCCGTCCGAGCGAACCTTGGACCACGTCTTGTACGTCGAATTGATATAGCTCTGCGCAGCAAGGCCAAGCACCGTGCAGACAAGAACAACCAGCAGGTACAGCGGGTCGATGCCAAAGCCATATCCATAGTAATAGGGCATGCGAATTCCTCCAAATCGAGTTACACGTTGGAGGCATTCTACCCACTCAGCAGACTAGGCTTCCCTATAACAACTCAATCTTTCCGTCCTTCACGGTGAGCCCCATATTGCCGGAAAGCAGATCGTCCAGGCGCGAACCCACAAGCTCAAAACGCCAGCCTTCGCGCAGGGGGCTTTGCTCAGGATGCTCGATGTAATCGGCCAGGTCATCGCGCGAGGCAATGACCGAGGTCGCCACCCCCGAGCGCTCGGCAACCAGGCGGATGAGCGCATACATCAGGTCCGTCACGCTCTCCAGCTCCGGCGAGATCTGACGGTGTCCGCGCACCATGAGCGGCAGGCGATCGTGCGGGCAGCTCGCGCCGCGCTTGATGGCCATGAGCGCACCGTCCACGTCGCGCTCCCCCAGCTGGTCGGTACCGCGAATGCTACGGAACTCCTCAACGCGGACGGGATTGCGCTTAACGAGCGCAAGCAGCGTGTCGTCGGACATGACCCACTTGCGCGGGATGTTACGGCGCTCGGCGCGGTCCTCGCGCCAGGCGGCGAGCTCGCGCGCGATACCCAGCTGGTGACGGCTGCACGAATTGATGCGCTTGACCTTGCGGAACGCCTCGTGGCGATCGGCGCGATAGTGCGACTCGTCAGCCAGCGGGCGCAACTCGTCGAGTACCCAGTCCACGCGGCCCAGCTCGCGCAGACGGCTCATCATCTCGGTATAGGCGACGATCAGGTACTTGACGTCATCGATCGCGTACTCAATCTGCTTATCGGTCAGCGGGCGACGCGACCAGTCGGTCAGCGACTCAGTCTTGGGCAGCGAGACGCCGCAAAACGTCTGCACGAGCGCGCCGTAGGAAATCTGCTGGCGCTCGCCTAAAAAGGCGGCGGCCACCTGCGTGTCAAAAATCGGACGCGGCAACACGCCTACGGTATGAAGCATAACTTCCATGTCCTGCGAGCAAGCATGGAACACCTTGGTCACGCTCTCGTCGGCCATGAGTTCGGCCAAGGGAGACAGGTCGTCGATCACCAGCGGATCAACCGCGACGCTCTCGGCAGGAGTGGCAATCTGGACCAGGCACAGGCGCGGATGGAACGTGCGCTCGCGCAAAAACTCGGTATCGACGGCAATCGCGTCAAACTCACGGGCGCGCTGACAAAAGTCGAGTAGAGCCTGATGTGTGGAAATGTACATATCAACCCATCGAATAAGGTTAGGCCCGAAAAACACGGGTAGGATATCGGCATTGCCTTACAACTATACTCGGTTAGTCACAGAACGGGAACGTAAGTATGCGCTGCCTTATCATCCACAACCCGGCATCGGGCCCCAGCTCAGATGAAATCTACGCATTCACGCACGCCCTCGCGCAGGGCGGCGACGAGGTCGTGATGCGTTTTATCGGCGATGGCATGGAACCCGAAGACGCCGTGGCAGACGTGCGCGAGTTTGATCGCGTGGTGATTTCGGGCGGCGACGGCACCGTCTCCAACGTACTCGACCAAATGCGCGGATGCGGCGTCCCCACGCTCGTCTTCCCCTCCGGCACAGCCTGCCTGTTCTTTAACAACATCGGTAATGCCCCCGAGGCAGCGGCACTTGCCAAGGCCTGCCGTGCCGGTCGCACGGTCAAAGTGGACATGGGCGAGCTCTTTTGGCTCGACGAGAACGGCAACGAAAAGCGCCACGGCTTTATCATCATCGCCGGCTCGGGCTTCGACGCCGAGATCATGATGAAGGCCGCCCCTACCAAAAACGACATCGGCGAGATCGCCTACTTCCTCTCCGCGCTCGCCACGCCCAACCCCACGGTGGCGCACTTTACCATCGAGCATGACGGCATTGTCGAGGAGCTCGATGGCATCTGCTGCATGGCCGGCAACACCTCGGTCATCCAAAACGACATCAACCTGTTCCCCAACTGCCGCATGAACGACGGCATGGTCGACATTGCGGTCATCGAACCCGTGCGCACCGTGCAGCTGCTGCCTACCGTGATCACCGCTGCGCTTGACCCCGCCGGCAAGGTACTCGGGCGCCCACAGTTCAAGATCATCCAGACCAAGGAAGCCAAGATCACCTGCACCCCGTCACTGGGCATGCAGTTCGATGGCGAGATTATCTCCAGCAATTCGGGCGTCTTTGGAGCCCGCGCGCTTCCGCAATGCCTCGACCTCATCGTCGACGAATTCTCCCCGCTCGGAAAATAGGAGGACCCTATGAACGACAATCCCCTGATCGGCTTTATTGTCATCGTCTTGGCCATGCTCGTCGGTTACGCCATCAACGTGATTCACCGCCGAAAGAAGTAAATCCACATTGGTATGATATTCATCCAGTTATCGACTCTCCCGCTGTTTATGCAAATCCTAAACAGCGGGAGAGTTTTCTTTTTGACCGCCGTCTAATGCTTTATTCAGCTACAGTAAATGCAGGGTGCCTTTATTTAACTAAAGCCATAAAATGAGTATTATTATCCGTTCATCGTATATTTCTTCACGCTCATCGAGCAAAGGCTGTTGTCGAGTGAATACTCTTTACACTTCCTTTAGGCTAGTAGATGTATTTATTAGCTGAAACTCCGTACGGTTTCGCGGGGTTTCAACAGTTGGGAGGGATTATGAGGTTTACTCATCCTGTCAACACGCTCAAGAAGCTCGGCTGCGGCCTTGCGTTTGGAGCAGCGGCTATCATGGCCATGCCGACTTCGGCACTCGCCTGCACCCAGATCTACATGGGCAGCAAGCTCACGGCAGACGGCAACACGTACTACGGCCGTTCCGAGGACTTCGGTCCGCGCTACATCAAGCACTTTGGCATTGAGCCCGCACACAAGGACGGCAACGAGTACACCTCGGTCGAGTCCGGTTTTGAGTACAAGTCCAAGGGCGCAACCTACCGCTACACCTTCGTTCGCGACAACCCCTCGCAGTGGGAAGATCGCTACGACGCATATTCCGAGGCAGGCATCAACGAGAAGGGTGTCTCCTGCTCTGCCACGTTGAGCACCTCCTATAACGAGAAGGCCGAAGAGGCCGACCCCATCACCGAGGAGACTGGCATTGGCGAATACAACTACGCCAGCGTCATTCTGGGCGAGAGTGCCACGGCCCGCGAGGGTGTCGAGCTCCTCGGCAGCCTGATTGACGAGCAGGGCGTCTGCTCCAACGACCAGATCATCATTGCCGACAACAACGAGACCTGGTTGTTTGCAGCGCTTTCCGGCCATCAGTGGATCGCCATGAGGCTCACTGACGATATCGCCTCGCTCAACCCCAACATCGGCAACCTCACCTATGACGTCGACCTCGACGACACCGAGAACTGCCTCCACTCCGAGGGCATCGAGTCTATGCCTAAGGAGAAGGGCTTTGCCGAGTACACCGACGGCAAGTTCGACGTCGCCAAGACCTACGGCGAGGAGATTGGCGAGGCCGGCATGCACCAGTGGTCGCGCTATATCCAGGGCCGCGATTACTTCATGGCTCCGCTTGCTGAGGGCACCGACTACAAGATCGTCAAGGACGAGCGCGAAGACGCTCGCGCGACGACCGGCGCCCTGGTCCACGAAATGCAGCCGCTGTTCTTTACGCCCGGCAAGTCCGACTGGAACACCTTTGAGATGATTCGTTCCTTCGCCGCTCGCGGCGAGAATGTCGCCGGCCTCAACGCCAACACCGACGGCGCGTATGCCATCGGCTCCAACCGCAACACCGAAATCCACACCTTCCAGATCCGTCACGGCATGGACCCCGAGATCGCGACCATCCAGTGGGAAATGCTCTCCAACGCCGAGTTCTCCGTCGCTATCCCCCTCTATTCCGCACTGCTCACCGAGGTCAGCCCCTACTTCAGCGATCAGGATGTCTCCTTCGATCACTGCGAAGAGGAAGACGTCGTGAACAACGAGGAGCCCGAGAACTCCATCAACTACGTCCTCATGGACATCAACACGCTCGCCTATGAGAACCGCGACCACTGCGCCACCGGCGTCCGCGCCTATCTCGACGCCCTGCAGAAGGAGCTCATCGAGCAGAACCTGACCGTCGACGAGGCCATGCAGGCCGAAGAAGGCACCGAAGCCCGCACCGCCCTGGCCAACAAGGCCGGCAAGGCTGCAACCAAGAACACCTATGTTAAGTGCAAGGCCATGCTCGAGGAGATGCGCGACTACCTCCAGGAGGGCGATTTCTCCGAGGAGTTCGTCCCGAGTGACTACGATGCTGACAACGACTGCCTGGTCGAGTCCATCACCTACGCCGACGAGGCCCTTTCCGATGAGGACGTGGCCGAGCCCGAGGCCGAAGAGGAAGAGGTCACCGAGGAGAAGTCCGAGGGCAACAACATGGCCGCCATGGCCGTTGGCGCCGTCGTCATCATCGGTGTCTGCGCCTACGTGATCTATCGTCGCAAGAAGGCCTAAGGCCCTCATGTCTTAGCTGAGCGGGCGAGGCAGCAATGGCAGCCTCGCCCGCTCAGCCCGCTCTTTTGACCGACGGGAAACCCGCCTGAAATCTTTTCAAAAAAGATTTCCTCGCATACACTTCGCTGTGCTATAGTGCAGCGCAACAGCAACTAGGTGCGACCGCGCCACGGCATCACGAAAGGAGCCACCAACATGAAGAACACGATGACGTCTCTCAACAACTGGTGGTGGCGTGATGCGAATACGATCGGTCGACAGTGAGTCCCTCACGCCTGTTTTTGCGCTCTAGGTGATTGGAAGGCCTCCGGTTTCGACCGGGGGCTTTTTTCTATCTCGAGCCCGATCGCATTCGCATCACGCGCCTCCGCTTTTCTCTTGCACTCCCATTCCGAAAGGATTTTCACCATGTCTCAGAACACCGCCGCCCAGCCCCGCACCGTCCAGACCGCCGACCGCGGCAAACTCGATGTCCGCGCCCTCGTCCTGCTCGCCATCCTGCTCGCCGCCGGCTTCATCCTCAACTTTACCGTCGGCAAGGCAATCTCGGGCATCTCGGGCGGCATGATCAGCCCCGAGTTCATCATCTCGGCCTTCTGCCTCACCATCCTGGTCGTTCGCCCCAACATCGGTCAGGCGCTCGTCATTGGCCTCATCTCGGCTGCCGTGATCCAGATCACCACCACCTCGCCGTTCGTCGATTTTGCCGCCGAGGGCATCGCCGCCATGCTCATGGCCGTCATCGTCAATGCCGCCGGCAAGAACGGTCAGGTCAAGCCCGCCATCGCCATTGTCGCGACGTTCGTGACCACCTTTGTCTCGGGCGTCATCTTCATGGTCATCAAGATGGCCATGCTCGGCGTGGTGGGCGAGCTCGCCGCCGCCATGCTGCCCGTCGTCGCCATGACCGCCGTCTTTAACGCCATTCTGGTCGGCGCCCTCTACTTGCCCATCCAGAAGACCCTGAAGCTCAACTAACCCGTTCGGCTTTATGAGCCACCCCATCTTGGCGTTCATTCGTCGCTCGCGTACCCAAGTACGCTTCGCTCCTCTTTCGCGCCAACCTGGAGCCCCTCGTAAAGCCGTCTCCGTGCTTCGCCACCAAAGACTGTCCCAAACAACTAGCTCTTGGGGACGTTCTTAAACGACTAGTCATTAAAGAACGTCCCCAATGACTATGAAAGGTATCCATGGAAACGATCATCAACGTCGACGATGTCTCGTTCTCCTATGGCACGCAGACCGAGCAGGCGCTTAGCCACATCTCGCTCAGCGTGAACAAGGGAGATTTCATCGGCATCATCGGGCCCTCGGGCGCCGGCAAGTCCACGCTTTCCGCCTGCCTGTCGGGCGCCGTGCCCCACCACTACACCGGCACGTTCTTTGGGTCCGTCATGGTTGACGGCCACGACACCTGCGAGGTCTCGTTGACCGACGTGTCGCAAATCGTCGGCAGCGTGCTGCAAGACATCGACACGCAGATGGTCGCCTCCGTGGTTGAGGATGAGATGCTCTTTGGCCTCGAGAACTTTGGCGTGCCGCACGACCAGATTGAGCAGCGCGTCACCGAAACCCTCGAGACCGTCGGCATCAGCGACCTGCGCGACCGCGAGATCGCCACCCTCTCGGGCGGACAGAAGCAAAAGGTAGCCATCGCTGCCATCCTCGCTATGCGTCCGCGCGTCTTGGTTCTCGACGAGCCCACCGCGGCACTCGACCCCGCCAGCTCCACGTTGGTCTTCGAGACGCTACGTGAGGCAAACCGCGCACTTGGAATCACCATCGTCGTCGTTGAGCAAAAGGTCGCCCTGCTCTCGGAGTACTGCAACCGCGTGCTCGTGCTCAACCAGGGCGAAATCGCGCTGCAGGGCGAGCCACACGAGGTCTTCGCGCATACCGACGAGCTCCGTGCCATCGGCGTCGACTGCCCTCGCGTCACGCGTATCTTCAATAGCCTCCAGGCCGATGGCCTGGTAAGCGGTACCCCTTGCTTGGATGTCGATGAGGCCGAGCGCCTGATTTCGGGCATCGTCGACCCCGCACACGCAAGCAGCGACATTCAGGCACCCGCCGGCTCACCGCACGCACCGTCGTTGCGCCCGCACGCCAAGGACGCCGAGCCCGTGCTCACCTTCGACCATGTTGAGTTTGCCTATCCCAATGGCGGCGCCGCCGTCCACGACCTCAACCTAACCCTCTATCCCGGCGAGCTCGTGGGCATCGTCGGCCAGAACGGTGCCGGCAAGACCACGCTCACCAAGCTGCTCACAGGCCTGCTTAAGCCCGCCTCGGGCAGCGTGCGCGTCACGGGACTGGATACCGCAGCCGTTCCCACGAGCCGTATCGCCCGCGAAGTCGCAACCCTCTTCCAAAACCCTGACCGTCAGATCTGCAAGGACACCGTGCTCGACGAGGTCGCCTTTGGCTTGGAGCTTGGCGGCATGGACCGCGCCGAGGCTCTGCGTCGCGCCCAGCTCGTCATCGACCGCTTTGGCCTGCCTGCCGATGAGGCACCTTTCTCGCTTTCGCGCGGTCAGCGCCAGATGGTGGCACTCGCCTCTGTCGTGGTCGTAGAGCCCAAGATCGTCGTGCTCGACGAGCCCACGAGCGGCCTTGATTACCGCGAGTGCATGACCGTCATGGAAACGGTGCGCACCATGGCCGAGCGCGGTTGCGCCGTTATCATGGTCTGCCACGATATGGAAGTCGTTTCGGATTTTGCCGAGCGCATTGTGGTAATGGCAAACGGCCGCATCCTCGACCGCGGCCGCACGCACGAGCTGTTTTTGAACATCGAACTCATGCAGCGTGCCTACGTCGAGCCGCCCCAGGTCATTGAACTCTCACGCCGCCTGGCATCCTCCGTCTCGCCTGCCTTTGCGCAGGTGAGTGAGGTCACCGATATCGTTCGTATTACCGAGGAGATGGACCGCCGTGGTTAACGTCATCGACTACATGCCGGGCGATACGCTGCTGCATCGCCTGAACCCCGTCATCAAACTGGGCCTCGCCGCCGCCATCATCATCGGCATCTTCTTGTCCGACACCTACGTGGCGCTGCTGGGCTTTTTGGCACTCACCCTTGTACTGGGTGCCTATGCCGGCGTCGTCAACCGTCTGTTCTCGCTACTCAAGTTGCTGATTCCGCTCGCGCTTATCATGCTGGTGCTCCAGCTGGCCTTTATGCGCGATGGCAACGTGGTGTGGGGCTTTGTCACCGACGAGGGCCTCATCACCGGAACAAAGGCCTGCCTGCGTCTGTTGGGCGTGGCGCTGCCGCTCATCCTCATGCTTATGGTGACCAAGCTCAACGACCTCGCCAACGCCTGCGTCGAGGTGCTGCACGTGCCATATCGCTATGCCTTCACCTTTACCACGGCGCTGCGCTTTGTGCCGGTATTTGGCCAGGAAATGAACGCCATCATGGAGGCGCAGACTGCACGCGGCGTAGAATACGACACTAAGAATCCCGTCAAGAAACTCAAGCTCATGCTGCCGCTGTGCGTGACACTGCTTATTTCGAGCGTGGGCAAGACCGATGCCACCGCGCTTGCCGCCGAGCAGCGCGGCTTCTACCTGCGCACGCGTGCGAGTTCGTATAAGCGCTACCCCATCAAAGGCCTGGATATCGCCGTACTTATCGTCAGTATCGCCCTTATCTCCATCGGCTTCCTTTTCTAGTTCACCACCGACAGCAACCGCCCAACGCAAAAGGCCTCGGCTCGCACCAAACGAGCCGAGGCCTTTACTGTTTCACCAGATAAAACCTACCAAAATAAACCTGTCCCTTTTTGGCAGGTCGGAAGCTAGAGGCGGTAGGGGGCGCCGCTGCGGATGATGGATTCGCGCACCAGGACGTCCATGGCGTCAAGGGTAATCTCGGGCATCTCTCGGTACTTCTGCAGCACCGATAGCTCGGTGCAGGCCAGAATGACGCGGTCGCAGCCGCTACGGGCGAACTCCCACATCACGCGGTCGAACTTATCCATATCGGGCTCACGTCCGGCCTTCACATCATCGTAGATAAGCGACATCACATCGTTCTGACGCTTCTCGCTGGGATAGACAACCTCGACACCCGCAGCCTCGCATTCGCGGCCGTAGACGCCCGCGCCCACGGTGCCGTCGGTTCCCATGATGCCAATCTTGTGCACCGGCTCGGCCGGCATACTCAGGTTGGGGTCGAACTCACACTCCCCCATCACCGCACCCGCAAGGGCATAGCGAACCGACTCACGCGGCATGTGGATAATCGGCACCTTCGTAAACGACTGGATCTGGTCGTAGAAGTAGTGAGACGTGTTGCAGGGAATGGCAATGTGCGCACAGCCCAGCGACTCGAGTGCCTGGGCACACTCTTTCATGGTCGCCAGCAGCTTGGCATGCTCGCCGGTCTTAATGGCAAGCGTGCGGTCGGGCATGGTCGACTTGGAGAGCACCACCATGTCGATATGTTCCTGATCGCAGGCAGCAGCCGTATGGCGCACCACCTGGTCGTAGTAATACGACGTGGCTTCGGCGCCCATGCCGCCGATAACTCCCAGCTTTTCCATCGCCGCCTCCTTGGTGACGCTTGCGCAATTGCGCGTATCATACCCGCGCCCGCCCGATGTAAACCGGACGGGCGCCGCACTCATCTACTTGTAATACGTCTTGAACAGCTTAAAGTGGCGCAGCTTGGTGTGCCACATGCGCAGCCAGCGGTTAAAGACAAAGTCGCCCTTCATAAACGAAGGGTCGGCGCCCTTGCCTTCCTTGTCCAGGCGATGCACCTTAGCGCGCAGCTCGGGATCCTTGACGTACTTGTCGACGACGCCCATGGGAACGACCATCCACAGCGCCTCGTCCTGCGCCGTCACAAACTCCGGCTCAAACGGGCGGTTGAACACATACTCGTCCACCACATACTTGGCAACGTTAAAGCCGCTGTTAGTGACGTAGTAGTTGCTGCGACCTTGGCGCGTGTTGAAATCGAAGAACTTAAACGAGCCGTCGCGTTCGTCGTACTTAACGTCAAAGTTGGAATAACCCACAAAGTGAAGGTCCTCGAGCAACTTGCGCACGCCGCCCATGAGCTCGTCATTGGGCTCGGTGATGATACAGGCGTGGTTGCCGACACCGTGAGGCTGATGCTCCTCGAGCAGCACGTGGCCCAGGCACATCATGCGGACCTTGCCGTTGCGGTCGGAATAGCTGGTGAGCACGCGCATATACTCGTCGTTGCCGGGCACGCGATCCTGCAAGATCAGGTCGTCGGTGTAGCCGCTGGCATACGAGTCGCGAATGACCTGTTCCAGCTCGGCACGGTCGGCAATCTCATAGGCCTTTTTCTGGCCCTCGAACTCGTGCTGCCACCACATGATGCCGTCGGAAGGCTTCAGGATCATCGGGTAAGGAAAATCGATCTGGTCGAGCACTTCGGCAGGTGCCTCGCCTTGGGCATTCAGCATCGCCATGGTGAAGGTAAAGGTATGCGGATAGGGCACGCCGTGCTTCTCGCACAGCTCGTAGAAGATCTCCTTCTTCTGACACTGCTCAAGCATGCTGTAGGGAGCGTAAGGCGCGACGATGTTATCCGCCAGCTCATGGGCATCCTTGGCCTGAGCCACGAGGGCAACATAGTTATCGCCACAGCCCACAAGGACAATCGTCTTGTCGGCATGCGCTTGGGCAATGCCGTTGACGGTTTTGAGCATCACGGGCATGGTGTCGATATCCACGTTGGGCGTGTAGTCGATAATCTGGCTGCGGTAAGCGGGACCCGTCTGGTACTTGCCAAAGACCAGACTCTTGACCTGGTACTCTTCGTAGAAGGCGCGCGCCACCGAATAGGCGTTGATGTCGCCTCCGAGCAGCACGGGAATGAACTCGCGCTCTGTAAACTGCAATGCCATGGAAACTTCCTATCATGAACTGCCCACACAACGGGCGGTCTTTGCGCAACTGATTTATTCTAGCGTGCCAAGCCGCCGGCGCCCAAAGCTCCACCGTATCTATGGCAATCGACGTGATCGTCCAGCATAAAGCCGCACTCACCGCGATGGGGCCTTGTAGCCGCAAACCCCCTGTTGAGATAGCTTTCACGACCGAAAGCCCGTCCGCAAACAGGCCCCCGTAACGTTAAAGTTGAACTCTATGGTTTCTCAACAATTCATCATAACTGCAGGTCAAAGCCAAAGCCTCAAGTTCAACTTGACCCTTTGGAACCTTTAAGGTTCAAGTTGAGGTCGAAAGCAGTAGTAGAATACCGTTCGAACCATAACCTACGATTGATTGCAGAGGGACTGGATGCAGCATTCGAATCATCGCGCCGCAGCGCTCATTGCGTCGAAGCCGGCTCGTATCATCACGAGCGCCGCGCTCGCCGTTGCGCTGACGGCCACGCCGATGCTCTCCCCCGTTGCGGCGTATGCCGCCTCGCAGGCAACGCAGGACCAGCTTTCCGCAGCCCAGCAGAAGATCGAAGCCGCCACGAGCGCCTACAACGACGCCCGCACCAAACTCGATGACCTGCAAAAGCAGATTGACTCCAATGAGGCAAGCATCGAGGAAATCGAGGCTAAGCTTCCCGAGCAGCAGGCCAAGGCAAGCTCCGCCATGCGCGATCTGTACAAGTATCAGAAGGGCACCAACCCCATCGTGAGCTTCCTGGTCAACGCGCAGAGCCTGGGTGAGTTCATCACGACCTGCAAATACACCAACCAGATCACGAGCTCGAGCGTCGACGAGATCGAACAGCTCAATAACATGCAAACCGAACTCGAGCAGAACAAGGCTGAGCTCCAGCAGGCCAAGTCTCAGCTTGAGGCAGAGCAGAAAAACGCCGAGGATGCGTTGGCTCAGGCCCAGCAGCTCCGCAGCGAGGCACAGGCAAAAGCCGAGCAGGAAAATGCCGCCGAGCTTGCCAAGCTTGAGGCCGATAAGGCCGCTGCCGCCGAGAAGCTCTCGGGCGAGGGCGTAAGCGGCAGCAATTCCAGCAGCCAGGCCACCAACACCAACACCACCATCGACACCACGGTGAACAACGCCAATACCGGTAGCTCCGATTACGATTCGTTCATTAATGAGTGGACGAGCCGCATCGACAATTATCTCGCCGGCTCCCCCATGGCAGGCCAGGGCTATAACTTTGCCGTCGCCGCTTGGAATACCGGTGTCGACCCCCGTTGGTCCCCCGCCATCGCCTGCATCGAGAGCACCAAGGGTGCTTATTGCGCCAATTCTTACAACGCCTGGGGCTGGAGTGCCCGTGGCGGCGGTTGGCGCAGCTTTGGCAGCTGGAGCGAGGGCATCTCCGCTCACGTTGCCTATCTGGGCGCCAACTACGGCTCCACCCTTACCCCGGCAGCGGCCAAAAAGTACTGCCCGCCCACGTGGCAGGATTGGTACAACAAAGTCGCCGCTCAGATGAACCGCATCTAAGCGCAACTGCAAAGGGCCCCAATGGGGCCCTTTTCTTTTAGGTAGCGGAGGTATCGACGACGCCGGTCGCATTGGCAATCGCGACTATGACGATCATGCATAGGAGCAGCACACCCAATGCCTTGAGCCAGAGTTTCGCGAGTTTCTTGCCGCGATAGCTGTCGAGCAGTGCGAATCGCCGACGAAGACGGCGCTTATCGAGCAGCGCAAAATGCATAAGCACCATAAGGCCATCGACAAGGAAAAAATACTCGATTATGAGAAACCACGTCGGGTAGCTTTGGTTTGCTCCCGTGGGGTGAAAGACGGCAAAGTGACTTCCGGCAAAGAACACAAGTAGGGAGAAGCAGACAAGCGTATTCCAAATGCGCCCCAGAGACTCCGGAACGCGAGAGAGCGGACCGCATGCAGCGGAGGCGGCAGGCCTAGGAAGCCCTGCGGGGTTCTGGAGCCCTTGGAGCGTCAACACCGTCTCCGAGGCCGGAGTACGGACAGGCGCAGGTGTAGAAGGCCGCACGGGGCGGCTCAGATCGTATGCCGAGCGCGTCGCCCGTCCCAACGCTTCCGCACTCGCAAAACGCTTGGCCGGGTCGAGCGCCATCGACATGCAGACGGCATCGGCAAGTGGAGTGGGAATGCCACGCGCCTCGCATTGCTCGCGCATGTCGAGCCCTGGTTTAGGGTCGATTCCCGTCAAGCAGAAGAACAACAGGGCGCCAAGTGCGTAGACGTCGCTGCGCACACTCGTCTGCCCAAACCCATACTGCTCGGGCGGCGCATAGGGTCGCGTGCCAAACTTGACGGTGTCGGCATCGGCGCCATCGCGCCATACGCGCGCGATCCCCAAGTCGATAATCACCAGCGATGAAAACGTCAGGCCCTCATCGAGCGTACGGCTCGCACCTGTCACGATGATATTCGATGGCTTGAGGTCGCGATGGATCACCGGCGCCGACGTCTCCCCCGCCATTGCAAAACCGGCGTGGAGCTCGCCCACGGCGTCGCAAAGGGCAGGATACAATTCACGTGCATAATCGGGGGTGGCTCCCAGACGGTCCACCAGCACCCCGAGCGTCTCTCCTTCGATATATTCCATAACCACGTTAAGCTCGTCGCCCACACGACGGCAATCGACGATTCTGGGCAGGTGCTCAAAACGCCCGCCCGCCCGCTGGGCGGCAAACAGACGCTCGTATGCCCCGCCGATTTGAGCCGAAGCATCGATGCGTTTACGGACAAAGGGGCCGATCGAACCACCACCGGTTCCTTCAAAGTACACGAGCTCGGTTGTTTCAACGGACGAGCGCTTAAGTACACGCTCCACGCGATAGCTGTCGTCGCGATCGAGCGACGCCAGATGTTCGGCAAGCGCTGCGGTCAGCTCGTCATCGGAATATGTTGTGGTCTGAGTATCCATAGCCTCCATCATAGCGCAGGGCGCAGACACCCCATGGCATCCGCGCCCCGTTCGTTTGCATCGTTGTTCGGCAGCTCCGCCGGCTCAGATATCAGCCGCTAACTCACCGTCTCCTCGCCAAAGCGATACAGCTCCTCGTTGACCTTTTGGAGGCTGCACCCGCGATCGATGCAAAAGATGATAATCGCATCACGGCGATCCTTGCAGTTAAGGACGCTTACCCCGGCAGCCGTCAGTGCACGGTTGGCCTCTTTGAGCGTCAGCGCCATCGCAAAGGCAATCTGCAGCACCTTATTGCGACTCGGATTGCGCGAACCAGTAAAGATCTGATAGCCAAAGGTCTCGTTGAGGTCGGCCATACGCACCACGCGCGAACGCTCCAAGCCCTTTTCCTGCAGCAGCTGCTTCAGGTAGTCCGAAAGCGACGGGGCGGCAAAGTCGTGCTCCCTGATATAGCCATCGATGTTCGGCGCATCGAGAAGCTCATTGAGCAACTCCTCGGTCAGCTTTTTATCGGGCATACGACTTCACCTCCCCCAGTGCATGCAACATGCTAGAAACCGCTTACGTCCGAACGCTCCCAGCTAGCAACCTGGTCGGGAGACACCGTACCCAGCGCCTCGAACTTCCAGGAGCCGCCCGCCTTCAGATGATTGGTGTTTGCAAGAGCCGTTCCAACCTGGTTGCCATCGGCATCATACAGAACATACTCAATCTGAATGTAGCTCTTTTCCTTGTCCGTGTTATTGGTCAGCGTGCCCGTGATCTTATAGGCAAACTGATTGGAGGTGTCTTCAGCCTCGTCAGCAATGGTATACGGTTCTTGCGGTTCTTTTTGCTCCTCAGCCTGCTGTGTCGTCTCGGCAGATTTTGCCGAATCGCTCGCAGACGAATCGGTTGAATTGCCACCCATAGAGCCCACGGCACCGACGATAACCAGCACCACGATGACGCCTAGGACAATCTTGCCGATCGGCTTCTTTCCCTCTTTTGCCATTATTCATCCTTCCTACGATCCGGCTACCGTGCCGGCACACAGCACATCGTAGGAAGGATTGAATTTGAATTCATTAGCTGAGAGCTAAGGTTGCGGTAAACGGCCAATGCAGCTATCCAGACGCCGAGCAAACGCACTTTGCGTGACCGTCTGCTGGCAGCGCATCAACCCACCGTGACGGATTTCCCGGTAAAGGCACTGATCATCAACAGGGCAAAGAACACCAGGTAGCTGACACTCAGCGGGTACGCAATGATCAGGAATACGACCCAGCCGACATTGGTTTTACCGTCGGCACGGCGTTGCCCGCGATTGCGGCAGAGCCAAATCGTCACGCCGATGGCAGTGATAAACAGTACGAGTGCCGCCGCAGCCAGCCCAGCAAGCACAAACATCACGCCAATGCTCACAGCAATGACCGGAAGTAGCAGCAAACCACACCCGCATCCACCCGGACTATATACGGCAGATTGCCGACGTCGCCTCATCGTCACTCCATCACAAGCAATCGTTTGTAGACATCGAGGTCCTTGAGTAGGATTTCCTCGTCAAAGAGCATGGTATCGGTATGCAGGGCGCTTGTTGCATAGGCGGGGCAGCCATCCGAATCGCTCGGGTTTTCTTGACCCTCCGGCACGCCCGTGCCCAGCAAGAAGAACACGCCCGGCAGATGACGCTGATAGAACGCGAAATCCTCGGCGATTAGCAGTGGCTCGTCCACAAGTTGCAGCTCGGACAAGGCAGGCGCAATGTGGGCGAACAGCTCGGGGTCGTTATCGACCGGCGGATAGCCCTCGGCAAAGTCGAGGTCGTACGTGCAGCCTGTTGCGGCGCAGGCCTCGTCCAACACGCGGCGCACGCCCTCGCGCGCACGGTCGAACATACCGTCCGTAAACACGCGCAGGCTGCCAGCCACATGGGCCTCCCCCGCCACCGCATTGCAGACGGTGCCGGCCTGCAGCAGGCCGAACTTACCAATGCAGGGCTCGTCGGCACCCAACTCGTCCATGAGCTCGCGCTCGGAAACCAAGAACTTGGCCGCTGCCAGCGCGGCATCATGCGATTCCTCGACTGGAACGCCGTAGGTCTTGGCGATATGGATGCTCGTGCCATGGATATGAATGTGCGTCTCACTTGAGCGCGCCAGCAGCGGACCGGAACAGCTCGCCAACGTGCCGGCGGGCAAATCGGGCCATACGTGGAAGCCAAAGATGCGATCCGCCCCGTAGCGCTCGAATACGCCGCTCTCACACACCGTCTTGGCGCCACCGGTCGTTTCCTCGGCCGGCTGAAACACAAAGAGCACGTTGCGCTTGATGGCGCCCGGCTGCTCACGAATCGTTCGGTCGACAAAAGTCGCCGCCGCGAGCGCCATGGCCATGTGACCGTCGTGACCGCACGCATGCATCCTACCGGGATGCGTCGAGGCAAAGGCCGCGCCCGTTGCCTCCGCGATGGGCAGGGCGTCCATTTCGGCGCGAATCGCCGTGGCATGCGCGGCGCCCGTGCCGGCATCGAAGAAAGCGCAGACGCAGCTGCGACACGGATGGGTCACCTCGCAGGCGAGCGGCGCCAACACGCCCTCGATATAGGTGATAGTCTGCGGAAGATCGAAGTCGAGCTCCGGAATGCGGTGCAGGTCGCGACGATAACGACGGAGTTCTTGGAGCTCGGTCATAAAGGTTCCTTTCATAGGTGCGCGCCAGTTGTCATCTTATTGTGCCGCAAGATTGCCGCGCCCTTATTTCCAGCATATCCCTGCATTTTTTAAACGTTATATACGAATACTCTTGTTTGGTAAAGTGCAACGTGATAGGGTCTTTACCACTTGATAGAGGCGCGGGCACGAAGAGCCGCGGGCGAGCCGGCAGGCTTTGACCCCGTGGGGAGGCGAAACCCGCCGAACTGGGTTTTTCGGGCACGAACAGCCTGGTGGGCCTGCGGGAAACACCCGCAGGACTGTCTGCAGCAATGCGGGAGCGCTATCCGGACATTGGGTCCACGCTATGCGGATTCGATGCGCAGGTAGCGCCGTCTGGATAGCGAGGTTTACGGGACATGTCATTGACTCCCAACGAGGCATATGCGGCCAAGCAGCCGTTTGTGGACAAGGAGACGCTCGAGCATATCGTCGAGCAGTTCCCCACGCCATTTCATCTATACGACGAGGCGGGCATCCGCCGCAACATGCAAGAAGTGCGCGACGCCTTCGCATGGAACCCGGGCTTTAAGGAATACTTTGCCGTCAAGGCCAACCCCAACCCGGCGCTCATCTCCATTCTCAACGAATACGGCTGCGGTTGCGATTGCTCGAGCTATACCGAGCTCATGATCGCCCGCTCGCTGGGCATCACGGGGCATGACATCATGTTCTCGTCCAACGACACGCCGGCGGCGGACTTTGAGCTCGCCGACAAGCTGGGCGCCATCGTCAACTTTGACGACATCAGCCACATCGAGTTCTTTGAGCGTGTTGCGGGACCCATCCCCAAGACGGTCAGCTGCCGCTTTAATCCAGGCGGCCTGTTCCAGCTCTCCAACGGCATCATGGACAACCCGGGCGACTCCAAATATGGCATGACCACCGAGCAGCTCTTCGAGGCCTTCCGCATGCTCAAGGCCAAGGGTGCCGAGGACTTTGGCATCCACGCATTCCTTGCCAGCAACACTGTCACCAACGACTACTACCCCAAGCTCGCGCGCATCCTCTTTGAGCTTGCCGTACGCCTGGAGCGCGAGACCGGCGCACACGTCGCCTTCATCAATCTGTCCGGCGGCGTCGGCATCCCCTACCTGCCCGAGCAGCAGGCCAACGACATTCGCGCCATCGGCGAGGGAGTACACGCGGCATACGACGAGATCCTGGTTCCCGCCGGCATGGACGATGTGGCCATCTGCACCGAGATGGGCCGCTTTATGATGGGCCCCTACGGCTGCCTGGTCACCAAGGCTATCCACGAGAAGCAAATCTACAAGGACTATATCGGCGTGGACGCCAGTGCCGTCGACCTCATTCGTCCCGCCATGTATGGCGCTTACCACCACATCACGGTGATGGGTCAGCCGGGCGGCGCCGACAAGGCCACAGCGCCCGTCACGAACACCTATGACATCACGGGCAACCTATGCGAGAACAACGACAAGTTCGCCATCGATCGCGAGCTGCCGCATATCGACATGGGTGATGTGCTCGTGATTCACGATACCGGCGCGCATGGCTACTCCATGGGCTACAACTACAACGGCCGTCTGCGCTCCGCCGAGGTGCTGCTGCGCCCCGATGGCTCGGCCGACCTCATCCGCCGCGCCGAGCGCCCGGGCGATTACTTTGCCACACTCGACGTGCTGCCGAGCGGCCGAGAGCTGCTGGCCAAGTCGCGCGCCGAAAGTGCTCGCCGTCGCGCCCAAGACGAGCGCCTGGCAGTCGCCGCCCAATGGAACAAACGCATCCAGATCGCGGACGCGAAGGAGAAGAACATGGACATCCGCAATCTTGAGGGCTCGATCGTCGCTCTTGTTACGCCGTTTAAAAAGGACGGCAGCGTCGACTTTGACGCGCTCGAACGCCTTATCGATTTCCACCTGCAAAACGGCACCGATGCCATCCTCACCCTGGGCACCACCGGCGAGAGCGCCACGATGACCGATGACGAGGACAACTCCGTCGTCGCCGCCGTGGTCAAGCATGTTGCAGGACGCGTCCCCGTCATCGCCGGCTCGGGCTCCAACTCCACGCAGACGATGCTCACCAAGTCGCTCACCTACCAGGGCTTGGGAGCCGACGGCCTGCTGCTCATCGCCCCCTACTACAACAAGGCCAATGAAGAGGGCATCTATCAGCACTTTAAGACCGTCGCCGATGCCGTGAATATCCCCTGCATCCTGTACAACATCCCCGGCCGCTGCGGCTGCGGCATCAGCGAGCGCAATGTAGAGCGCTTGGCCGCGCACCCCAACATCATGGGTATTAAGGAAGCCTCGGGCAACGTCGCCTACGCGGCCAAGATCGCCCACCTGCTGTCCGACGACTTCCGCATGTACTCAGGCGAGGACGCGCTTACCGTGCCGCTCATGAGCCTGGGCGCTTCGGGCACCATCAGTGTGTGGGCCGACGTTCAGCCGCAGCTCGTGCATGACATGTGCCGCGCCTATCTGGACGGTGACGTGGCGCGTGCCCGCGATATCCAAATTGCCGGCCAGCCGCTCATCAATGCCCTCTTTAGCGAGGTCAACCCCATCCCCGTCAAGGAAGCACTCGCCCAGATGGGTATGATCGAGGCAAACTACCGCATGCCGCTGTGCCCCATGGCAGACGACACGCGCTCCGCACTTACCGATGCTCTGAAAGGAGCTGGTCTGCTTGATTAAGACCGTCATTATGGGAACGGGCCGCATGGGCTCGCTCATCCGCACTACCGCCGAGGGCATTGTCAACGCCGCTGGAGAGCCCGTTTTTGACATCGTCGCCCAGATCGGCTTCGACTTGTCCGAGCTCGAGAGCGCACCGGCCGCCGATGTAATCATCGACTTCTCGAACGTCGTGACCTTCGATGCCGTTGTCGCCTATGTCGAGCGCACGGGTGCCGCACTCGTTTCCGGCACCACGGGCTATACGCCCGAGCAGGTGGATCGCCTGCGCGAGCTGGGTCAGAACGCCCGCGTTATGCACTCGGGCAACTACTCTATCGGTATCGCCGCCCTGCGCCATCTGGTTGCCCAGGCCACGCGCGAGCTGCCCGGCTTTGACTGCGAGATTGTCGAGACGCACCACAGCCAAAAGGTCGACGCTCCCAGCGGCACCGCCAAGCTGCTACTCGACGCCGTGGTCGAGGCCGAGCCTGAGGCTGGCTACCACCCCGTCTATGGCCGCGAGGGCATGTGCGGCGCGCGCGACCCCAAGGAGATCGGCATGCACTCGCTGCGCGGCGGCACCGTCGCCGGCGTGCACGAGGTAAGCTTTTTCGGCCAGGACGAGGAGGTCACGCTCACGCACCGCGCCACGAGCCGTCAGATCTTCGTCAACGGCGCCCTGGCAGCCGCGCAGAAGCTCGTCACCCGCGAGCCTGGCTTCTATACGTTCGACCAGGTCATGTTTGCCTAACCAGGTATCAACCGGATCCACTCAAAGGAGAGACAGCAAATGAGTAATGCAGCCGAGATGGATGCACAGGAGATTATCAACTACATCGCAACCGCGCCCAAGAAAACGCCCGTCAAACTGTACGTGCGCGAAAAGCCGGGCATGAAGGTCCAGTGGGGCAATGCGCACGTCTACGGCGGTCGTCGTGGCAAGACCGTCTTTGGTGACTGGGATGAGCTCAAGGCACTCCTCGACGCCAACGCCGACTCCATCGACTACTACGACGTAGAGAACGACTGCCGCAACTCCGCCGTGCCCATGCTCGACCTCAAGGGTATCAACGCCCGCATCGAGCCGGGCGCGATCATCCGCGACCGTGTCGAGATTGGCGACCATGCCGTCATCATGATGGGCGCCATCATCAACATCGGCTCCGTCATTGGCGAAGGCTCCATGATCGACATGGGCGCCGTGCTGGGCGGCCGCGCCACCGTGGGCAAGAACTGCCACATCGGCGCCGGCACCGTGCTGGCAGGCGTCGTGGAGCCCGCCAGTGCCACGCCCGTCATCATCGAGGACGACGTTATGATCGGCGCCAATGCCGTGGTCCTGGAGGGCGTGCACGTAGGCAAAGGCGCTGTCGTTGCCGCCGGCGCCGTGTGCGTCGAGGACGTCCCCGCCGGTGCCGTCGTGGCCGGTGTCCCCGCCCGCGTCATCAAGATGCGCGACGAGAAGACCGACAGCAAGACCGGCCTGGAAGAGGGTCTGCGCCAGCTTTAATAGTTACGCGGTTTTGACAAACCGCGTTTTCGCTGACTTATGCTCAACCTGCGGGGCAATTCATCCCCAAACAAGAAGGCCGAAGCCCCTAGGAGCTTCGGCCTTTGCTTTCTCGCTGTAGGCGTAACGCAACTTATCGATTCTCGATGCTGCCGATATTCTTGAGCTCGATGGAGATAAGGCCGTTGGGCTCGTTGACGAACTCGATGTACTCGGAATTCGAACCCATCTCGGCCGGGAAGCTGATTTCGATACCCGTGTCGGTACGGATCTTGTGATTGCGCACGGCAGCGCGCTCGACCTGCTTGCGCTCCACGGGAACGCGCTCGGGAACCTTCTCCTCGGTCAGTGCCGCGCGCACGCTTTCCTTGATGACCGGTTCGTCCTCAAAGACCTCATCGACGATATCCCAAGGCGGCAGCTCCTCGTCATCCTCAACCTTCTCGGCAACGGCAGCCTTAACCTTGGCGAGTGCCACGGCCGTATTGGCACCATGCTCCTCGGCGACTTCCTCGACCACACGCGTCACGGTGTCGATGACCTCCTTGCCCGATACACCCGTGTCGCACTGCAGCAGGCCATCGGGGATAAGCATACGGTCCTCGCCGGCAATCTTGCGCTTCTTGTCCACGTAGCCGATCTCCATGGTACTCGCGCGCACGATGGCATAGCTCGGCACCTTTTGCGAGGGGTTTGGCAGAATAGCGTAGTGGCGCGCGATGTCGTTGCGCACCTCCCCCTCCTCGCGGCCCACTTCGTGCATAAAAGCCTGCTTGGAGCCCAGCAGCATCACGGCAAACCAGCGGGCATCCTCATCGTCATCAAAGTCCGCCACAAGCACGTCGGTGGACTCGGCTTTCTCGGCTTTGGTGAGCTCGGAGGAGATAAACTCCGCAATCTGCTGCGACAGGTCCACGAACTCGCGCTCGCCAAAGAAATAACCCTTGAGCTCGCCGCCAAACGCAGAGTTCTCGGCAAACGTGGCGCGTTTATTGTCGGCCGAGGTACGTGCGCGGCGCAGATGCGTGGTCACGAAGTTGCGCACGGTACGGCTCTCGATATCGAGCTCGCGCTGGCTCATAACGTTGACGGCAGAGTCAAAGTCCAGGATATGCAGAATCGCGTGATTGATTTTCATATACGGCATTCCGTTCTAGATCGATTTCGGCACGAACCAGTATAGCGGTCGAGCCCTCCCCGAGCGCATCGAAGATTGGTGCATCGGGGACAGGTTGCTTTGCACCAATGGCTAGCGCAGGAGCTCGGACTGCCAAGCCTCGAGCTGTTCTGCCAGACTCTTACCGGCAGCGGACATGTCGATCTGGGGTCGTTTGGGCAGCAGTGCGCATTTAAGGATTGCCACTATGGTCTGCGAGACAAAGCGGCGCGTATCTCCGTCAAAGCCCTGCGCAGCCTGGAGCATCACAGGCAGGCTCTCGCGCAGATTCCCAGCGATATCCGCAAACCGCTCAGCACCCGTAGCCTCAAACACGGAGAACAACGCATCTACAAAACGCTCGCGCTCGCTAGGCCCCACTGCAAGCAGCATCTCGCGAATGGAGCCATCAACGTATCGAGCACCGGCGGACAGGCGTTCACAGTACACGAAGTCGCGGCCATCAACCACCCAGCTAAAGGGATTGTGCTGCAGCAGGCTGAACTCGGTGCTCTCAACGATGGCATAGTCCTCCTGTGTCTCGAACATCATGCCAAAGATCGACGACCGTGGCAGAGTCTTGTCGATTCGACCGGAAAGATCGGCAAAGGCGTTACCGTTCAGAAACTCCTCGACGAAGCCCGGACCATCATGGGAATACGCCCGTTCGATTCGCGCACGGGCGACATCGGAGCACATCGCCGCACCGTACACCGCAAGGTTTCCACCCTTGGAATGACCTCCGCACAAAAGCGGCCCGTCGATCGCATCCGCCGCCTCGTCCACATAACGCGCCGCGGATTCCTGGGCCGGCACAGGATACCGGAACGCCATGTTAAAGTCCTCTTTCCAGCCCACAATCGTGCTGTCGGTCCCTCGGAAGGAAAGATAGCTAAACCCCGCCGGAAACCGGAACGCCATGGCTGCAAACTGCTCTGTCGCCACCACATCGCTCACGGCACGATAGCCGCAAACGTGCACGCCACGGTAGCGAGGGCTTGCTGCCACGGCCTCCAACAAGGCCCTGCTCCCCTCTGGATCCCACAAGTCGTCAATCATGTCCCGGTAGCACTCGGCACGCAGCAGCTCGCGTACGTCTAGGCCCTGCCAGTTCGTCAGCTCTGCCATATCACCCGGCAAACGCAAATACGACAACCAGGCAAAGACCAGGCTATCCACCGCGCAGAACGGCCGCTCCTCAAACGGATCAAACGCCGTCTGGGCATAGGTCAAAAAATTAGGCGAATCCGACATGGCCCTCCCATCAACCATGGTGTATAGGGATGGTGCATTGGGGTCAGGTTACTTTGCACCAAAAAGGCGCCCGGGCCGTGTGGACCCGGACGCCTTCATTGTAGCTTTTCGCTCTAGCGAGCTTGATTTAGCAGGAGAAGTCGACGCTGTCGATGATGTCCTTAAGGGCCTTTGCAGAGACGGTGAGCTCATGCTGCTCGTCATCGTTCAGCGGCACGGGAACGCGGCAAACGACGCCGTCGCGGCCAACGACCGTCGGCATGGAGATGGCAAGATCGGACAGACCATACTCGCCCACCATGAGCGAGGAGACGGGCAGAACGGTCTGCTCATCACGCATGACAGCGGTGCAGATGCGCTTGACGGCCATGGCGACGCCATAGTAGGTGGCGTGCTTCTTCTCGATGATGGTGTAGGCGGAGTTCTTGACGTCCTCGGCGATACGCTTCTCAGCAGCCTCATGCTCCAGGTGGCCGTGAAGCTCACAGAAGGTGTTCAGCGGAACGCCGGCAACCTGAGCGCTGGACCAAGCGACAAACTCGGAGTCGCCGTGCTCACCCATGACATAGGCCTGAACATCGCGCGGGTCGACCTCGACGTGGGCACCAAGCATCTGCTGCAGGCGGCCAGTGTCGAGCACGGTACCGGAACCGATGACGTGGCCCTCGGGCAGGCCGGACATCTTGATGGCGGCGTAGGTCAGAACATCGACCGGGTTGGAGACGATGAGCAGAATGCCGTCGAAGCCGGACTTCTTAATCTCGGGGATAATGGACTTAAAGATGCTGACGTTCTTGTTGACCAGGTCCAGGCGGGTCTCACCGGGCTTCTGGGCAGCGCCAGCGGTGACGACGATCATGGCGGCGTCGGCGACATCGGAATAATCGCCGGCGTAGATCTTCATCGGCTCGGCAAACGTCATGCCGTGCGCGATATCCAGAGCCTCACCCTCAGCGCGGTTCTTGTCCACGTCGATGAGGACCATCTCGGAGAACAGACCACTCTGCATCAGCGCGAACGCCGAAGACGAACCGACGAAACCGCAGCCGACAATAGCGACCTTCTTCTCGTTAACCATTAGAAACTCCCATCTCTCTCCACAAACAAGCCGCCCGGGAACGACCCGAGCGGCTTGCCGTAATCCCAATACATCCAATCGGGACTTTGATTATGCTCCTATTCGCAGTCAAATATCGACCGTTTACCGAAATTATTTGCAGGATTCGTAAAATAACTGTACGAAATCGGTTTCGAGCTATTGACGAGCCGAAATAAGTTTCTAATACAGGCCCGCCTCGCGAATGGCCTCGACAGCCAAAGTGATCTGATCGGGCGGCAGGACCAGCGCCATGCGCACGTGCCCCTCACCCGAAGGGCCAAAGCTCGCGCCTGGCGTCACCACAACGCCGGCCTTCTCCATAAGCTCCTCGCAAAACGCCATGGAATCGGTGCGACCACCGGGAAGCTTGGCCCACACAAACATAGAGCCATGCGCGTTGGGACGCTCCCAGCCCAGGCCCTCAAGACCGTCGCACAGGGCATCGCGGCGCTCCTGGTACTTCAGACGCTGCGCCTCGACCTCATCGCGCGGGCCATTAAGGCACGCGATGGCGGCCTTTTGGATCGGGAAGAACATGCCGAAGTCGATCTGCCCGCGCAGCTTGGCAAAGGCCGAGACCACATCCTCGCGACCGACCAAAAAGCCGATGCGGGCACCGGTGACGTTAAACGACTTGGAAAGCGAGAAGAACTCCACGCCCACCTCGAGCGCACCGGGATACTGCAGGAAGCTGCCGCCGGGCTCGCCGTCAAACACGATGTCGGAGTACGCGTTGTCATGGACGATCAGCAGGTCGTGCTCGCGAGCGAAAGCGATGATCTCCTCGTAGACCTCGGGCGTGCCCACCGAACCGACCGGGTTCGCGGGCAACGAAACGATCATGTACTTGGCGCGATCGGCCACCTCGGGATCGATGCCCGCCACATAGGGCAGGTAATTGTGCTCGGCAACCAGCGGATAGTACTCGAGCTTGGCATCGGCAATCTTCGCACCCGCCTCAAAGACCGGGTAGCACGGATCGGGAACTAGAATGGTGTCACCCGGATCGAGCAGAGCCAAGCCCAAATGACCCACGCCCTCCTGCGTGCCGTTGCACGACTGCACCATGGACGGCGTAATGCCCGAAACGCCAAAGCGACGCTCGTAGTAATCGCACACGGCTTGCTTAAGCTCAGGCAGGTCGCGCAGGGCGTACTTCCACATCTCGGGATCTTGGGCCGCCTGCGTGAGCGCCTCGACCACGTGGTCGTACGGCTTAAAGTCGGGCGTGCCCACGCTCATGTTGTAAATGGTCTTGCCCTGAGCCTTCAGCGCGAGAAGTTTGTTGTTGAGCGAGGCGAAGACCTCCGCGCCAAAGCGATCGAGACGCTGCGATGCCTGCATGGTGCCACCTTTCGATATAAAAAACGCGGCGCTCCGACAAGAGCGCCGCGCGATACGGGCCATCAGATTGCAAAAGTGTAACGCTTGCAAACCCCGTATTGGTTCAATTTAGCCAACCTTAGTCAACTGGATTGAGCGCGTCGATCTGCGCAAGCCACAGACGCGAGCTAGCGTCACTCGGCATACGCCAATCGCCGCGCGGGCTGAGCGTCACCGAGCCCACCTTGGGACCATCGGGCAGGCAGCTGCGCTTAAACTGCTGGGCAAAGAATCGACGGTAGAACGTACGCAGCCACGTGTGGACGGTCTTGGCATCGTAGACGCCCTCAAAGCTCTTGAGTGCCATGCGGTAGATCTTGCCCGGCTCAAAGCCAAAACGCAGCAGGTAGTAGAGGAAGTAGTCGTGCAGCTCGTACGGGCCCACCAAATCCTCGGTCTTCTGCGCAATCTCGCCGTCGCCCGTGGGCGGCAGAAGCTCGGGGGACACCGGCGTATCGAGGATGTCGAGCAGTGTCTCGGCAATGCGCCCGCCAAAGACATCGGCGGCATAGCGCACCAGATGGCGCACAAGCGTCTTGGGCACGCTCGCGTTGACGGCATACATGCTCATGTGGTCGCCGTTATAGGTAGCCCAACCGAGTGCCAGCTCCGACAAGTCGCCCGTGCCGATGACAAAACCGCCAGCCTGGTTGGCCAGATCCATCAGAATCTGCGTACGCTCGCGGGCCTGGCTGTTCTCGTAGGTCACGTCCTGCACGGTCGGATCGTGCTCTATGTCCTTGAAGTGCTGTTCCACAGCCGCGTGGATCGAAACCTCGCGGAAGCTCACACCCAGGTCGCGAGCGAGCGACTCGGCGTTCGACTTGGTACGATGCGTCGTGCCAAAGCCGGGCATGGACACGGCCGTGATACCGGTGCGCGGCAGCCCCAGTGCATCGAAGGCGCGAACTGTCACGAGCAGTGCCAGCGTGGAGTCCAGGCCGCCCGAAAGACCGATGACTGCAGCCTTGGTACCCGTATGGGCAAGGCGGGTCTTGAGGCCGGCGGTCTGCAGGTCGAGGATGGTCTCGCAACGCTCGGCCAGGTCGCCATGGTCGGCCGGCACAAAGGGCGCACGGGGGAAGACACGGTCGATGCCGAGTGCATCGTGCAGGACAGGTTCGTCTGCCAGCACGCCCTCAAACGAAAATTCAACGGTCGTGGCCTCCGGCGCATCGTCCGCGCGCGTCCACGTCGTCGAGCGACGGCGCTCGGCAACCAGGCGGTCAAGGTCAACGTCGGCGACGGCCATATCGCAGGTGAGGAGCTTCGTGGCGGCGAGCTTAGATCCGTTTTCGTAGACAAGGTTCTCGCCCGCAAAGACCATGTCGGTCGTGGACTCGCCCTCGCTCGCATCTGCATAGGCATAGGCACAGTACAGGCGCGCACTCTGATTGGAGATGAGGCTGCGGCGATAGTCTGCCTTACCGATAATCTCGTCCGAGGCCGACGGGTTGAGGATCACCGTCGCACCGGCAAGCGCCATCTCGGTCGAAGGGGGCGCCGGCACCCACAGGTCCTCGCAGACCTCAACGCCCAGCACCATGTCCTCGGCACCTTCATCACAGCAGCGGTAGACAAGCCCCGAACCCAGCGGAACCGGACCCTGACCGGCAAACTCGACCCACACAGGATCTGCGGGCGCCGGAGCAAACCAGCGGCGCTCGTAGAACTCGCCATAGTTGGGCAGATACTTCTTGGCCGTAAGACCCAAAAGCTCGCCCGCGCAGCACACGGCGGCGCAGTTGTAGATATTCTCGGCGACTGCAACGGGAAGACCGATGGTAAAGACAATCGGCAGCTCGCGGGTTTCATCGAGAATATGTGCCAGTGCGGTCTCGCAGGCATGCAGCAATGTACGGTTATGGAACAGATCAGCCGCGGTATAGCCGGTCAGGTTAAGCTCGGGCAGCACCAGCGCGCGGACGCCGCGCTCGGTAGCCTCGCGAACAGCCGCCAGCGCAACCTCGGTATTGCCCTCGACATCGGCCACGCGAATCCGCGGCGACGCCGCCGCCACACGCAAAAAGCCATCAGACTGAGAAAGGTGAAGATTCATAAGAATGCTCCCGTGCGTAGACGCCATTCACAACAATTAGCAAGCCCTATTGTAGTTCAACCGCCGGGTGTAACCGCATCCCACCAACTTGGTGAGCAATTGATGAGTTGATGATATCTGTTAAATGTCACGTACGATTCACATCTGGTGGGTACCCTGATGGCTACATGAAACGAAGCAGATTTACACCGGGAGGGCCCCGTATGACAACCAAGTACACCGACGCGCCGCGCACGCGCGTCATGACACCAGCCGCGCTCAACAACGGCGTTCACGAAAACCATTCCATCGGACAGACCATGGCCATCGCGCCCAAAAAGGGCCTGTTCGATGACATTTCCATTCCCCAGATCATCGCCGGCGCCGCAGCCGCCGCCACGAGCGTCGCGCTTGCTTCCAAGATTGGTATTGCCGGTTCAGTAATTGGCGCCGCCGTGAGCTCGGTCATCACCGTTGTGTCCTCGCAGGTCTACCGCCACTTTATCTCTGCCAGCGCCAAAGCCCTCAAAGGTACGCACGCCGACGTCGACTACCCCGCCGGCGCCTATGAACCCGTTGAGTTTAATGCCGAGGAGCACTTAGGCGGCGCCGCAACTACCCAGGAGATGCGCCAGATTGCAGGGCGCGCGACCACGGCGCGTGTCGCCCCCGACAGCCTGCGCGCCAAGGCGGCGGCAGAGCGCAGCCAGACGCAAAAGAAGGTCATCATCTTCTCGATCGCCATCGCCATCGTCGCGGTCATCGCCTGCGCCGGCGCCATCCTTATCACCACTGCCGGTGAGGGTCTGGGCGAGCGTCCCGAGCCAATCCTGTCGTCGCGCACGACCGAGAGCGATGCAAATGGCAACACCCAGTCGCAGGATCAGCAGGCACAGACGGACGACACGCAAGACAGCTCTGCCTCTGCCAATTCGTCCTCGAACACCCAAAACCAATCGCAGGGCACCGATTCCTCTACGGCCAACAGTGGCACGCAATCCAGCACGACTGACTCAAGCCAAACGACTGACGGCTCTCAACCGAGCACAGGCGACCAGACGAGCGGCAATGTATCGGGCACGGGATCTACCGACAATAGCAACACCAACAGCTCGAGCGGAACCGCTTCCGGCACGGCATCAGACAGCTCGAGCCAAGACACGGCATCGGGCAACTAAGCACGTTTGTCTCTCATAGATAACCGACCTGCATAACGGGCGCGAACCGGCAACGGTCGCGCCCGTTTACCTTGGGCGACGAGATGGCAAGGACCGTGCGATGGTAAGATGCTTTGGTGTGTAAAGAGGAGATTTGCCATGAGCAAGACAATAGTTACGCCCACGCTATCGCTGGGCAACCACATCTATCTGTATCGTCTGCTGCGCGACGCGATTGGGTGCGGCAAGCAAACGTTTATGACACAGGTCGAGGAGGCGCTCGCCGCCGGCGACATGACCGCTTATGACCTGGGCTTCGAGTCCACGCGCGAGCTGCTCGAGGAGCTCGACGACTGCATTAGACTGACCGTCTTTAAGGGCGGTCGCCTGTATGCCACCGTCATCGCCAACGATACCTGGGATGCCGCCCTTGCCAAGGGCGAGGACAAGCCCAAGGCTGCCAAGGGTGCCAAGCAGTCCTACAAAAAGAAAAAACGCGGCGAGAAGGACCTCAAGGCCGTGCGCCCTAAGCACGTTAAGCGTCGCGAGCCCGAAGCCATGGTTGAAGCCGTACCGGAACCCGAGCCCGAGACAGAGACCGAAGTCGCCATTGAGGTAACAGCAGAAGCCGAAACCGAAATCGCCGCCACGACCGATCCCAAAGTCATATCAGAGCAGGAAGCCACTGCGGAGCTCAACGAGGCTCCCAAGTCGACAACCGAAGAAGCCGCCAACCAACCCGAGACGCCTGCGTTCCAAAACAGCGATGTCTTTGGCGACGAAGCCGAGGACGATCAACCCGACGAGTCCGCCGATCAAGACGCTACCGAGTCGACGCCGGGACCCGAGACGCCGCAGCCTGCCATCTCGCTTACGGTCGTCTATGACCCCGAGAACGCCAACGCCGGCATCACCACCATGGCATCCACGCCCATCGAAGCAAAGTCGAGCGTCGAGAATGAGAACGCGACGCAGGTTGAGGTTGAAGCCGCAGTTGCAGACGCGCCCGTCACCGTGAAGCCCGCAGATTCCGAGGTCAAGCCGGAAGTAACGCCGGAGCCCGCACCCGTCATCGAATCCGTGCCCGCCGCTGCTTGCGACCAAATTCCCGCACCGGCACCGGCTCCGGTCCCCGCTGCAGTACCGGCCCCCGCACCTGCAGCGCCCGCCATCCCCGAGGACTTCCCCGTCGATTTCGCAACCGAAGTCTTCTGCCCCGGCCCGCTTCTGCACCAGCTGTCGACCTATCTCCCCTACGGCGCCGACACGCTCGGCATCGTCGGCGAGTACTACTGGATCGCCCGCGAACGCGGCACCATTGAGGCCGCGCGAAACCGCGCAAGCTTCCCCCTGCGCTACACGCAGGCCGGCGAGCGCCGCGAAGTCACCGTGCGTATCCGCCGCAACACCACCGGCGGTCTCGGAGCCGCCTGGACCATCGATAAAGTCGAGCCTTCTACCAAGTAACAAAAAGGGACGATAACCCTCAAGGTTATCGTCCCATTCTCGTTAGGCCACCTGAGCTCGACTAGTCGCGCGTGAGCTTGCGGTGAATACGATGCGGCTGGGCTGCGTCCTCGCCCAGGCGCTCGATGCGGTTGGCCTGGTAGGCCTCGAAGTTGCCCTCGAACCAATACCAGTTGCCCGGATTCTCGTCGGTGCCCTCCCACGCCAGAATGTGCGTGGCGACGCGGTCCAGGAACATGCGGTCGTGGCTAATGACCACCGAGCAGCCCGGGAACTCGAGCAGCGCCGCTTCGAGCGAGGACAGCGTCTCGACGTCGAGGTCGTTCGTGGGCTCGTCGAGGAGCAGCAGGTTGCCGCCCTGCTTGAGCGTGAGCGCCAGGTTCAGACGGTTGCGCTCGCCACCGGAAAGTACGCCAGCGCGCTTCTGCTGGTCCTGGCCCTTAAAGCCAAAGCTCGCCACATAAGCACGGCTCGGAACCTCGGTCTCGCCGACCATCATGTGGTCCAGGCCATCCGAGACGACCTCCCACAGGTTCTTGTCGGGATCGATGCCGGAACGGTTCTGATCGACATAGGAGATCTTGACGGTCTCGCCCACCTCGAGCTCGCCCGAAGTCAGCGGCTCCAGACCCACAATCGTCTTGAAGAGCGTAGTCTTGCCCACGCCGTTGGGACCGATGACGCCCACGATGCCGTTGCGCGGCAAGGTGAACGAAAGGTCGTCGATGAGCACGCGGCCATCGAACTCTTTGTGCAGGTGATGGGCCTCGAGCACCTTGTTGCCCAAACGCGGGCCCACAGGGATGCGGATGTCGGTCCAGTCGAGCTTCTGGCTTGCGCGGGCCTCGGCCTCCATCTCCTCGTAGCGAGCCAGACGGGCCTTGTTCTTTGCCTGGCGAGCCTTGGGCGAGCTGCGTACCCACTCGAGCTCGGCCTCCATGCGCTTGGCGAGCTTGGCGTCACGGTTGCCCTGCGCCTCGATACGGGCGGCCTTGGTCTCCAGATACGTGGAGTAGTTGCCCTTGTAGGGATAAAGGTGGCCGCGGTCGACCTCGCAAATCCACTCGGCAACGTTATCCAGGAAGTAGCGATCGTGTGTGACGGCAAGCACCGCGCCCTGGTAGTTGTGCAGGAAGTGCTCGAGCCACAGGATCGACTCGGCGTCCAGGTGGTTCGTGGGCTCGTCGAGCAGCAGCAGGTCGGGAGCCTCGAGCAGCAGCTTGCACAGGGCCACGCGGCGGCGCTCGCCGCCGGAGAGCACGTTGACCGGCATGTCGGAATCGGGCAGCTGCAGGGCGTCCATGGCCTGGCCGAGCTTGGAATCGATATCCCAGCCATCAGCGGCGTCGATCTCGTCCTGGAGCTTGCCCATCTCGGCCATGAGGGCGTCCATGTCGCAGTCCGGGTCGCACATCTCCTCGCCGATCTTGTTGAAGCGATCGACCTTGGCAATCATGTCGCCAAACGCCATGCGCACGTTCTCGATGACGGTCTTGTCGTCGTCGAGCGGCGGCTCCTGTTGCAGGATACCCACGGTGTAGCCGGGGGTGAGCCTGGCATCGCCGTTGGAAACCTCCTCGATGCCGGCCATGATCTTGAGCAGGGTCGACTTGCCCATGCCGTTGGGACCCACGACGCCGATCTTGGCACCGGGGTAGAAGCTCAGGGTCACGTCGTCAAGGATTACCTTGTCGCCATGGGCCTTGCGAGCCTGATACATCTGGTAGATAAACTCCGCCATATGCCTGTTTTATCCTTTCTACCTGCTGTTTCCCTATTCTTGATTCGCTTTAGTGGAAACGAAATGAGGAAACCAGCTCTGAAACTTAACGAAAAAGGGGCATGGTTGCCCACACCCCCTAATACTACCTGGGAAAAGTCCCCCAGAACATACTATGAACTGCGTACGCTAGTTTTCCGCAACCTTAGCGAACGGCTCGCTGCGATTTACGCCACAGCAGATACGAATAGACGTAGGCAGCTCCGGCTGAACCAAACGCCAGAACCGCAATCACCGCGGCAACGACTTCACTCGAAAGCACCGCACCTGCCACGCCCATCACAATCAGGCCAATACCCAGCACCATAAAGCAGGCGCCGCCAAAACGCTGCGTACGGCGCCAGTTCTCGGGATCAGCAAGCGCCCAAGGCGTCTTGATACCGAGCGTATAGTTCTGCTTCACACGCGGCAAGTAGTTGCCTACGCCGATGAACAGCAAACCGATAGCACCGGAAATCAGCACGTTGACCGAACCGACCGCCGGCACCACGCCCCAGACCGTAAGCTCTCCCAGCCAGCTTATGGCGCACATGAACAAGGTGAAGGCGATTACGAAGCCCTGATAGAACTTGCCCGAGGTTCGATATGCCTCACCTTTGGGATCGATGCGCGGCACCACGCAGAACATTGCGAGAAGCGCCAGAGGCAGCACGCCGAGCGCGGAGGCCATCCAGCTAGGACCCCAACCATCGACGGCGCCGTTCGCGCCCCAGTGCGTGGGAATCTGTGCAGGCAAGCTCGGCATCACCATGAGGTGCGCTACGACATTGGCGACGCACAGAACGACCAGCGCAATCCACACGCGCGACGATACCCCCGTGGGGTGAATGCCCTTGTTTTCGTTATTCATCCTTATCACCTTCCGTGTTTGTAAAGCCCATAAACCAGCCAATCAAGTCCTGCATGACGGTGGTGTTTAAGCTGTAAACGATGTTTTGGCCATGGCGCTCGTCGGTCACCAGCCCGGCGTTTTTGAGCGTCGCCAAATGATGGCTCAATGACGGCTTGCTGATGTCAAAATGCTCGGCAAGCTCCCCGGCCGTACAATTGCCCTCGCGCAGCAACTCCAAAATGCGCCGTCGCGTTGGATCGGCAAGCGCCTTAAAACCCTCTCCCGGCATAGGACCTCCTCTCAGCACCCCTCATGACGCGCACACTATACTCGATATTTAGATGTTTGTCTAACTATCTAATCTTGTACTCAAAAAAATAGCCGCCTCCGCGTAATGCGAAGACGGCCACTTCTCACGCCATAAACGTGTTTCGGAGTTGGCTAACCCGCGGCAACGGGTGCCATCTGCTTCATCTTATGCGAATCACCGCCTCATTTCAACAAGCCCCTAGGGCTCAAATGGAATCGCGATAATACCTATAATGGTGATAGCTAAAACACGATTCGCTTCCCCATCGGAGGATGTCTATGACCGAAACCGCCGCTCTCGTCGAGACACGCGACACCAAACTCGAGATCATCATGGGCCGTGAGGCACTCGATAGACTCGCCAACGCCACGGTGCTGGTGCTCGGCTGCGGAGGCGTGGGCTCCAACTGCTGCGAGGCACTTGTCCGCGGCGGCATCGGTCATTTTGTGATTCTGGACAAGGATATCGTCGCGCCCAGCAACATCAATCGACAGGCCATCGCCTTTCACAGCACCGTCGGCAAGCGCAAGGTTGACGTGATGGAAGCCATGATCCACGACATCAATCCCGCCGCCAGCGTTATCAAGCGCACCGAATACCTGCTGAGCGACAACATCGACGAGTTCTTCGCGGGCGTTTTGGAGCAGACGGGTGGCAAGCTCGACTACGTCGTCGACGCCATCGACACCATCTCGGCCAAGCTCACCATTGCCAAATATGCTCAGGACCATGACATCCGTTTGGTTAGCTCCATGGGCGGGGCCAACAAACTCCATCCCGAGTGCCTCCGCTTTGCCGACATCTTCGATACGGTACGTGACCCCATGAGCCGCATTATGCGCAAAGAATGTAAGAAGCGCGGAATCAAGAGCCTACACGTACTGTTTAGCTGCGAGGAATCGGTTAAGACACAGCCCCGCGATCCTTCCAACATCCACGAGCGCACCGAGCTGGGAACCGCCAGCTTTATGCCGCCCATCATGGGCCAGATGATCGCCGGCGAGGTTATCCGTCAGATCAGTGGCCGCGGCACCGAGCGCGTGCGCGCCGATGGCCAGCGCCTAGACTAGCGGAGCGCGCCGAGATGGAGCCCCGGTTATTTGATGCACACTGCCATCTTGATCTAATGGCTCACCCGGACGCCGTTGCCGATGAGGCAACGGCGCTGGGCCTGATTCTATTTGACTGCGGCGTCGATCCGCACGACTTTGCACGCGCCAAGAAGCGCGCCTGCGGCCGTTCAAATATCTTTGCCGGCATCGGCCTCCATCCCTGGTGGCTCGCCGACGGACGATGTGGCAACGCTGAAATCAATCTGCTTTGCGAAGTCGCTGCACAAGAACGCTTGATCGGCGAGGTCGGGCTCGACTTTTCCGCTCGTTTTGCCGGAAGCGAGTCGCTACAAGTACAGGCATTTGACCGGCTCTGCGATGCACTCGTGCAGCACCCTCTTGCCGGGCGCGTGATATCAATTCACGCTGTTCGTTCGGCAGGAACCGTACTGGACGCCCTTGAGTCATATGGATTGCTCACCCCAAGCCCCAACTCCCCCGCCGTCATCTTTCACTGGTTTAGCGGTACCTCGAACGAGTTCGTCCGTGCGCGAAACGCAGGCTGCTATTTTTCCGTGAACGAGCGTATGCTCGCCACCAAGCGCGGTCGCGAATATGCCCGACAGATTCCACTCGACCGTCTACTGCTCGAGACCGATGCGCCGGCCGAACCAAACACAGAAACAAGTGTGCAATCGCTCATCAGATCGCTCGCAAGGACCTCGATGCACATTGCCTCACTCAAAAACTGTGACGCAAAGCGCATCGAGTCGGTAGTTTTAGCAAATGCGCACTCTGTTTTTGACCTTCGCTAACCCCTGTGGGCAAAAATGCCAAGGGACATGCGAATCGCACAACGCAGTCCCTATTGGCAGGCAGTACAATTCGGCAGCATTACACCAATTCGTGCATGAGATCACGGTTACGTGCATACAATTCGTCAAAGATATGACGACGCGACGCATATAGCTCGTGGGCATCCATATCGGGCACGATTGTTTGTGCAACGCCAAGGACTTGGGCGAGTTCATCCCATGATGCATAGGCGCCACCTGCGAGAGCTGCCATGATGGCATCACCGAAGCATGCGCCCACCGTAACCTTGGCAACCGAGACCTCGCGCCCGCATACGTCGGCGATAGCCTGCATCCAAACTGGATTCTTGGTTCCACCTCCGACAAGCATAATGCGCCCAATTGGCAGTCCATGCTCTCGCTCGATAATGTCGACATGGGATGCAACGGTATACGCGACGCCTTCCAAGGCGGCGCGAACCATATGGGCTCGCGTATGCCTTCCGGTCAGGCCAAAGAAGACGCCACGTGCCTCGGGATCGTTGAGCGGAGTACGCTCCCCCGCAAAGTACGGCAGGCACAGGAGCCCATCGGCACCCGGCGCCACATCGGCGGCATCATGCGCCATGACCGAATATGCATCGGGGCCACCGTGGCCCTCGGCCTCCACGGCGTCGCGATACAGCTCTTGGCGCAGCCACGATGTGAGTGCACCCGCCGTATTGGTCCCCGCGCAGATCCCGTAAGTTCCGGGAATGATAAACGTCCCTGGCCACAGGCGGGCATCATCGACCATATGATCAGCTAGGTAGATGAAATACGCCGTGCTCCCCAACTGAACCATCATATCGCCGGGACGAAATACACCCGTCGAAATGGCCTCGGCACCAGAGTCGCCCGTTCCCACTAAGACAGGTGTCCCTGCCGCGAGCCCTGTCGCCTCAGCCGCGCGCTGCGTAATCGCCCCGGCAATATCGGTAGCCGACATTACCTCCGCCATCTGGTCAGGCCGGCAGAAACGAGCACATTCCCGAGCATCAACCCTCCAAGTGTAGCGGTCGTATAGGGGAAGAAAATCCTCCGCCAAGTAACGGTCCACCGTAAAACGCCCCGTCAACTTTGCGCATAGAAACGATGATGCCGTCAGGAACTTCGCGGCACGTTCGTGCACCTCGGGCATATTCTCCTTAAACCATAAGATCTTAGGAGCAATATCTGATGAGCAGGGATCGTGCCCGAAAAGTTCGCGTGCGCGACCTGACCCATATTCGGAAAGGAGCTCGTCAATCTGCGGCTTCGAACGTGCATCGACTCCATACAAAATCGCGGGCGCCAGCGCGTTGCACTCGGTATCGACCGGCACACAGTCGCAACCCAATGCGGAAAGGCCCACGCATCCGATCTGCGCCGCGTTAACCCCCGATAGCATCACCAGCTCGCGCGACAAGCGGCAAAAATCGCCCCACCAAACTGCCTCAGCATCATGCTGGTACCATCCATCACACGGGTTGTCCGTCTCATGTCCACAAGAGGCTTGGCAAACGATGTTGCATCGATCATCGATTAAAACGCCTTTAGAGGCGCTTGTCCCAATATCAATACCCAGATAGAGCGCCATAGGTGCCTACTCCCCTCGCGCCGTACGAGCGGCAGCCATAAAACGAACCACCCGCTCAACATCAATCGGGGCATCCAGCTTTCCGTCGCGCTTTAAGCACGTGCCGACAAACGCGCCATCGTAGTGAGCAAATACGTCAGCCACGGTATTTTCGCGACAACCGGTGCCACATACCACGGGCACTTCGCCAACACGCTCGCGGACCTCGTCGGCAAGCTCGCCCGAAGCGCCACGACCGGCAGCCGAACCGCCGATGACCATCGCATCCGGTAGGCAATTAAAGAGAAGTGAATCGGCAATGTCCGCGGTCGTGCGGTCGTTGAGATAAACCTCGCCCTCGCTCGTGATGAAGTGAAAAAGCTTGAGGTCGTCCAAGCGCAGCGCCGCCTTGCGACGCATGGTGTGAGCGAAATCTCGGTTAATCAGCCCGAGATCACCGGCCCAGGCACCGCAAAAATTGCAGCGCGTGAACTGCGCGTCGACGGCAGCGCACAGCTCGATTGTGGCATCACCATCGTAAATTGCCTCAGCTCCCCAAGGAGTCGACAGATCATGGGACAGAGCCCCGATTACATAGCCCATCGATGCAAGGGTTGAGGGAGAAACATGCTGCTCATAGGGCATCGAGAGCTCATTGGTAATCAAAATGCCATCGACACCGCCCTGCTGCAACGCCTCGAGATCGCGCTTGGCGGCTTCCACGACCTGCGATACGCTTCCGCCCGGGTAATACAGCGGATCGCCCGGCAGAGGACGCAGGTGCAGCATTCCGATAACCGGCTTTTCGTTCTTGAACATCGAAGTTAGAAACGACATAACGTGCTCCTTCATAGGGTTATTGCAGGGACGTTACTCCCCCAGCACCTCGACGTACACTTTTCGCTTCTGCGGACCGTCAAACTCCGCAAGATAGATGTTCTGGGCACTTCCGCACACGATGTGGCCATCTTGGACGGGAAAGAAGCAACTGTTTCCACAAATCATGCTCTTGATATGCCCACAGGAGTTGTTACCGGTGGCTCCGTAGCTCGGCAGGAAGTGTGCATGCGCATAGGGGGCATCGAGTGGGGCGATGCGATCAAGCGTCTCCATAAGATCCGTCTCCACGCAGGGCAGCCCCTCGTTTACCACGATTCCGCAGGTCGTATGCGACAAAATAATCGCCGCCAAGCCATTGGTCACCGAGCTGCGTTCGATGGCAGCGTGCACGTCCTCGGTAATATCGATGAACTGGTCCGGAGCAGTCGATAGATAGCTCAATGTCTCGAGCGTCACCATGTTCACTCATCCCCTTCAAGAAAACGCAGGGCATTACCCCAGTAGAGCCTTTCTCGCGCATCATCGCGCATGGGCACGGTATCGAGCGCCCGCTTGAGTTTGAATGCACGGAAGCGCGGCGTATTGCTGGCGAACATCACTTGGTGCGATAGCGCGCGCTCATACCACAGCGGCCCCATATCGACCGTGAAAAGACGCTGCATCATCTCCTCGGGCGAATCGATGTAAGTGATAGAGGTGTCCACGTAGCAGTTGGGATACTTGAGCAGCATCGCCACGGTCTCGCGCACCCAGGGCCAGCCAAAATGGGTCAAACTAAAACGCACATTTGGATGCGTTGCGATTGTGTGCTCAAATGCAAGCGGGTTACTGCGCGAGAGCTCTGCGCCCGGCTCCCAAGACATACCGGCATGGAAAACCACCGGCTTGTTATAGCGCTCGCACAGTTCGTAAAGCGGCTCGGCCACAGCATCATCGGGGGCAAAACCCTGCTTTGCAGGATGCAGGCAAAGCCCCTTTGCCCCCAACTCGGTAAAGGCGCGCTCCAATTCGTCTGCGGCACCGCTCACCTGCGGGTCTACGCTCGCAAATCCCCACAGACGATCGGGATGTGCGGCAACCAGCATGGCAATCTGGTCATTGGTGCCAAAGTGCCCTCCGCATGCCGTGGTTACATCGAGCGGCATGAGCACGCTCTTCTGCACATCGCAGACGTCCATCTCGACTTGAAGCTCATCCCAATCCATGGGGCCCATATGCCCCATACCAAATTCTCGTGACCAAAAACCGAATCCATCAGGCTCATCACCCGGCGTACAGATCTCGCCGTAGAGCATAGGATGGACCAACATGTCGATAACCATTTCGTACTCCTTTCCAGGCATTTGACCCTAGTACGGCTCAAACGAACCAATCACTCGGGACGACAGCTCAGCGCCCGCCTTCATACACGCCGGAATATCAAGGCCATCGATCACGCCCTTGGTAAACCCGGCGATATACGAGTCGCCGGCACCCACGGTATTAACGACCTTCTCCGCCGGCACGATCCCGCACTCATAGAAGCGCTCACCGTCATAGGCAATGCTTCCCTTCTCGCCAAGCGTGGCAACCGCAACGCGCGGCCCCAATTCCTGCGCGTGACGTACCCAGTCCCGCAGCTCCGGAGTGTCATCTTCAAACGACATAAATGCGTAGTCAACGTAGGGAAAATGATTCTCGCAGGCATATTCGGGATCTTGGCTGAACACCGAGAAGTCCATAACCACCGTCTTGCCCGCATTATGCCACTCGGGCAGGAGGTCCAAACAATTGCCAAACAGGTCGGTATGAATGATGTCATGCTCTAGGATAAACGCCCGGTCATCTTCATTCGGACGATATGTCTCCATTACGCCATCGATTGCCTCGAGATGCACGCGATCGACGCCGTCTTTCAATGCCATGAGCATCACCGAGGTGTCGCCATCCTCCACCCGCAGATGAGAGATATCAAACCCCTCGGCGGCCAGCGCCTCTCTCATCTTGTCTCCGTACTCGTCCTTGCCGACAACCGACACGGCGGATACCGAAACGCCCAATCGTGCAAGATGGATACCCCAGTCAATGCCATTACCAGTCGGATAGAACACGCCGATGTTTTGATAGACGTCCGCACAGCAAAAACCAGCCGCACACGCTTTAATACCCATGGTCTTCTCCAATGTTCAAAAGGGGACCCACCACATGGCGAGCCCCCTTTTCGCGTTTCGCTTATTGTTTTGCATCGGCTGTCCAAGGCCTCATAGCCAGACCGCCGTACGCTTTCTTAAGCTATTCGACGATTGGTGCTCCGTGGCCCCAAGAACCTTCCATGCCGCACACGGTCGAGGCAAACCCGGCAGCAAAGTCGAGCGCGCGCTCGATGGCCTCGGCGCCGCCCTCACCACGCTTGGCGGAATCGAGATAGCACATCAAAAACGAGGTGAGGAACGAGTCGCCCGCCCCCATGGTGTCCTTCATGTCCGTTACCGGTTTAGCCAGCTGGCGGTAATAACGCTCGCCGTCGTAAGCGATGCAGCCCTCGGCGCCCGCCGTAGCCGACACAAAACGCGGACCCAGACCCTTCACCCATGCCAGACGCTCGCGAATCTCGTCCTCACTCGCGGCATCCGCCGCACTAAAGAAAGCAAAATCGACATAGGGCGCAATCTGCTCGTAGTACTCGTCGGTGGAGTCGTCCGAAAAGTCAAAAGAGACCGTGACGCCCGCAGCCTTCAACTTGGGCAGCTCGCGCTCGGTGAAGCAATAGTTGCCCGAATGAACCACATCGAACTGCTTCATGTACGAAAGGTCAAAGCGATCGAGAACATAGCGCGCATCGCCACGGATACCGCCCTCGTTGGAGCCGAGGAAGACACGGTCACCGTCAACGACGGTCACGCGAGCCGCTCCGTTCTCGCCAATCATCTGCTCGCACTTGTCAAGCTCGATACCCTCATCCTCGAGGCTTGCAATGACATGCTCGGCAGCGGCGTCATTGCCAAAAATGCCCATGTATGCAGAGCGTGCGGCACCGCATTTCTTGGCATAAACGGCGAAGTTCACCGCATTGCCGCCGGGATACATGGTGTGGATATGCTCGTAGCGATCGACGACGTTGTCGCCAAATCCGAGCGCGTTAACGTTAAATGCCATGGCCTTTGCCCCTTCTAGTACTCGACAACACCCATATAGCGACGGAAATCGGGATCGTGATCAAACACCTTGCCGCGTGCAGCACGCAGCTCGCAGTTCATGGCGTAGAACAGCACCGGGTCCAGATAGGCACGGACACTCGCCGGCACGGCTTCCATACCGTACTCCTTGGCATCGAGCACCATCAGCGTATCGGTATGCGTCTTAAGGAACGCAAGGGCGCGCTCGTCCATAGCACGGCACTCGCTGGAGCCCATCTGCAGGAAGTAAAAAACGCCATCCTGAGTAGCCTCGAAGGGGCCGTGGAAGTACTCGGCAGAGTGGATGTAGCTGCAGTGCTGCCACTGCATCTCCATAAGAGAGCAGATAGCGAAACCGTAGGTCTGGCTAAAGTTGGGACCGCTGCCCAGAATGTAGAAGAACTCGTGCTCCTGGCAAAGCTTGGCAAAACGATCACCTAGCTCGGCATTTACCTTCTCACGTGCCGGGGGAAGAATCTTATCCATCTCGGCGATACCGGCATACATATCGGCAAGATCGGCGTAACCCTCCTGCTGATCGAGCAGCTCGGCCGCAAGCGACAGCGAAATGCCAGCGGGGACCTCGGCCTGCGGCACGCCCTCGCCCCAGGGGTAGACCCACGTGGTCCACTTGCCGGAGTCAATCTTGGATCCAGCGTTGTCGGTCTGGGCGATCACCGTAGCGCCGGCAGCAAGGGCAATCTCGCAGCCCTCGACGACCTCGGGGGTGTTGCCACTGTGGCTGCAAGCAATGACTAGGGATTTCTCACCCAAGCGGCGCGGGCGCATGATATCAAACTCGCGAGCCGTATAGATATACGAAGTGAAGGTGGTTGCCTCGCGCTGCAGAAGCTCATGAGCCGGGATCAAATCGATCATGGAGCCACCGCAAGCAATCCAGTAGACGCTGTCGAACTTGCCCTTCTCGGCAATTGCCTCTTTGATCAGATCGTGTGCGTTCATATCCAGTTCCTTTCTTGTTTGGTCCGCAATCAATGACGTTGGCTGCGTGGCCGATAGTTGTTTTAGTCAATCAGATATTTCTCGAATGCGGCCATGTTCTTGGCATCTGCCGCCGCCGGGTCATCGTAGTAACGCCCGTCCGTGATTTCCTGGCCCAGCATGCCATCGAAACCATGGGCATTAAGCGTGGCGACGAAGGCGTCCATATCGTGCTTGCCATCGCCCCACACCAGATGGCCATACGGGTCACCGTCGATAAAGTGCATCTCGTGAATTGCCCCATCACCAAAGGCGGCAAACCAGTCCTCGAGCGTCTCGCCCGCAACGCCCATCGCGGTTGTATCAACCATGGGCTGTAAGTACGGGCTCGCGACCTCGTCAATCATGCGCTTCGCATCGGAAACCGTCGTTACAAGGTTGCTCTCCTCGGGACGCAGGCTTTCCATCGTAAGCACCAGACCGTGCTCACCGGCATACTCCGCCAGAATGGACAAGTGCTCGCGGCTGCGCTTCCAGGCTTCCTCGCGGTCCTCGTCCCAGTCGCCCCAGCCCGAGTTGACGGACATACGGTCGCACCCAAGTACCTCGGCAAGCTCAATGCCGTGCTTAAAGTACGCCAGGCTGCGCTGTTCATGCAGCGGTTTGCGTGCGCAGTACTGCCAAGGATAGACAACATTCTCGGGGCACAGAGTACGATACCTAAGCCCACGGTCTGCAGCCTTTTTCGCCAGGACCTCAGCCTCAAAGTAGCCCGTGTGGTCGAGCGTCACATGCGGCTCCGCACACCACAGCTCAATGGACTCAAAGCCCAAACGCTGCTGCACATCAAGGAAGTAATCGAGCGACCACATGATGTAGTGGATATTCATGCCCGCAATCTGTTCGCGGCGCAGCGTCGGTTTGGATTCAGACATCTTATGCCTCCTTATTTCGATCGAACACGATTTGTCCGTCCGACATCGTCATATCAACCGCAAGATCGCGTGCGTCGCGATAATCGAGGTCGAACACATCCCGATTGAGCACGCAGATATCGGCAAGCTTGCCAACCTCAAGCGTACCCAGCTCGTCTTCGCGCATCAGATCGTACGCGCCCCCGGCAGTCCAAGCGCGCAAGAGCTCGACAAGCGTCAGCGTGTTGACCTCATTCACGGGCAGTCCGTCGGCGAAGAATCCGCCGCACGCGCTGTAGATTGACTCGCCCAGGCTCGGAATCAGCAGTGGCAAATCCGTTCCACAGCACACTGTGCATCCGGAATCTTCCATGCCGCGGCGATTCCAGCTGTGCAAAAGTCGCGTCTCGCCAATTTGTCGACGCATCATCGACAGGCAATCCTCGCGCCGGTCCAGCGTCAGAATCTGCGGATAGACCTCGCAAATTCCGCCTAACTTGCCAAACTCGACAAGATCGGTCGGGTCAGAGTTCTCGAGATCGGTAATCGCATGGCGGCGAAGCATCCGTCCATGCTCGTCTCGAGGCAGCGAGGCATAGAGCGCCACGGTGCGGCGAACGGCGCCATCGCCCTGGCAATGCAAGGAATATCGGAAGCCGTCAGCATCAATTGCACGCAGCTCGTTCTCAATCAGATCCCACTCGGGCTCTTCGACAACCGTCTTGCCGGCAGCTCCCGCATCGGCCGTGTCCTCATAGGGGTCAATCATCTCGGCAAGCCCCGCCCATACGCCGCGATCGGTCATACGGTTGAAGCCAGAAAAACGAACGAACGGTCCCCGGAAGCGCTCTCGCGCCTCGCGGGCATATGCCAAATTTGCACCGGCACCCACCGGCTGCGACATCATAGAGACGCGAACCGTCAGCTCACCAGATTCCTCACGGCGAGCCATTTCGTCGGCAAAGCCGTAGTAGTCATCAAACGCCATCTCCTTGATGGCGGTAACGCCGCGCTCGTTAAGCATGCTCATGTAGTCCGAATACCCGGCGCGCACCTCGGGTAGCGCGAGGAAATCGCTCATCATGCGCCAGATCTTCTCGGCATAGCACGCCTGGGGTGTAAAGCCGTATCGCGCACTGGCGGCAGCATTGAGAACGCAGGTCTCCGCACCCGGTGTAAAGCAGACGACAGGGATATCGCCAAAACAATCGTCAAACACAGCTGCCGTATTTGCGTTCTCGGCATCCGATGCCAACGTTTCGGGCATGTTGTGGCCAAAAGCCGCCGCACAATCCGGATGATCATCTTTCCATGCACGCAAGAGCGACACGGCCTCTTTGGCATCGGCGACGCCGGATAGATCAGACCCCAACGTCCGCAGCGCCCAGCCCGTATAGAAGGTATGCACATCGATCAGGCCAGGCATGACGGTGCGGTCGCCCAGGTCAACTACCTCGTCCGCTTGGGTCAAATACGAAGCTACCTCACACTTGGTGCCAACAGCCTCAATTCGATTGCCACGGACCGCTACGAAACCTTCAAACGGCAGGTCCCCCGTACCGGTAAAGACGCTCTTAGACGTCAGGACCGTCAAACGATCAGACATCACAACCACCTACATCGGAAGCATGCCAGAGATTGCCGTTACGATCAGGCCAAAGACGACCATGAAAATGAAGAACTTCCAAATGGTCTTCCACCATTGGCCAAACGAAATCTTAGCCACGGCAAGGCCGGCGACCGTCATGCCCGCCACGGGACTGATGGTGTTGATGGTCTGATTAGCAAACTGGAGCGCGGTAACGGCTGCCTCGGGATTGAGGCCCATAAGCTCGGTCAGGGGGCCCATAACAGGCATGGTGAGCGCCGCCAGGCCAGAACTCGAGGGAACCAGCAAAGAGAGCAGGCCAAGGACGATATACATAAACGTGGTGTAGACGGCGGCGGGTGCACCGGCGAGCGCAGTAGCGAGCGCCTGGAGGATGGTGTCGATGATCATGCCGCCCTCGGCGATGACCAGAATACCGCGAGCGATACCAATAACGATGGCAGCGTACGCAAAGTCGGCGAGACCCTTAACGAACTCCTCAGCGATCGTCTGCTGGTCAAGACCGCCCAGGATACCGGCAAGCAAGCCCATGCCAAGGAACACGGCGGAAATCTCATTCATGTACCAGCCCTGGGTAACAAGACCCCAGACGATAATGCCCATACCGCAAGCAAAATCGATAAGCACGAGCTTCTGACGGATAGTGAACTCTTCCTCAATGGAGGCATCGGTCACGGAAAACTCGATACGCTTGAGCTTATCGTCCTCATACGTAATGGACGACTCGGGGTTTTTCTTGACGCGCATGGCGTAGCGCATGGCCCATGCGATACCGACGGCAGTGAAGATGACCCAAGAAACGGCGCGCAGCCACAGTTGCGGATTGCCCTCGATGCCAATGATGCCTTGGGCGATCAAAACATTAAACGGGTCGATGGTCGAGGCACAATATCCCAGGTTAGGGCCAAGGAAGCAGATGATGAATGCCGTCATCGAGTCATAACCGATACCCATCATGATGGGAATGAAGATGGCATAGAACGGCAGGGCTTCCTCAGACATACCAAACGTAGTGCCGCAAATGGACAGCAACGTCATCGTGATGGGAATGATGAGGATGTCCTTGTTCTTAAGCTTTTTAATCACACGGCTCATGCCGGCATTCAAAGCGTTGGTCTTGGTGATGATTGCGAACGATCCGCCAATCAATAAGACGAACGCAACGACGTCGGCAGCCTCTTGGATACCTTTGGTGGGCGCTTGCAGGACCGCGAAGATATCCTGGCCCAAATTGATGGTCTCACCGGTCTCGGAATCGGTGTAGTTCTTATCGACCTGTTCATAGGTTCCAGCAACGGCGACTTCACGCTCGCCCGCCGCTGTCGAAATCGTCTTGCGCTGATACTGACCAGAGGGAACGATCCAAGTCAGGACCGCAAAGACAACGATCAGCAAGAACATTATCGTATAGACATGCGGTAATTTGAACTTAAAACGTCTGTTTGTCTTCTTCGCCTTCGTATCTGACATAGATACCTCCAAAGAACTCGAGACTGCATCGCATCTCGCTTCAACGTTTGCACAATGCAAACGTTCTATGACGTTCTATAGATTACCAGCAGCTTTTTCCTTCATCAAGATAATTTCAAACTGATTGCCGCAACGCGGTTGAACGGTTGCGTTTGCGCCGTGAACGGTATGGAAACGCCCGGTGAGATGATCCACCGGGCGCTTCCATTCGCAATGTCCTAGATGTCAAAAACGTAGCGAGACCCAACGATTCGCTGACGACCGATGATAAACGGCCGCCGCTGCTCATCGAAAAAGAAGGCTTCCATATAAAACAAGGGTTCGCCAACGGGAACTGCCAACAGTCGAGCGACCTCGGGCGACGCGCAGGCGATCTCGAGCGTGCACGGGTCGGTAAACGCGGGCGTGCGGCCCGTCCGGTTGCGCACGAACTCAAAAATGGATTGGTTAGATAGAGGTGCCGTTGATAGATAGGCGTTGTCCTCGTAAACATATATGTTGTTCTCAAGCATGACAGGGACGCCATCGGCAGTGCGCACGCGCTCAACGCAAATCAAGTCAGTTCCAACGGGAACACCAAAGAACTGTGCTTCGGTGGAATCCGCCGGCAGTATCTTTCTCGAAATGACACACGCCCCCGGTTCCATTCCGTTAACGCGGCATGCGTCCGAAAAACTCTGAACGTCATCCTTCTGGCGAATCTTGCGCTTGAGCTTGGGGGCATTGACAAACGTGCCTTTCCCCTGTCGCTTCGTTAGATAGCCCTGCTGGACGAGCTCCTCAATAGCGCGTCGCACGGTAACGCGGCCAACTTTATAGCTCTCAGCCAATTCGAATTCGTTGGGTATCCGCGCGCCTGCCTTGTAGGCGCCGGAGTTGATTTCGTTTTTAATGATATCAATGACCTGTTGGTACAGCGGTATCGCTGCTTTACCGTCAGTCGGCCCTTCAGTCGGTGGCATATACCCTCTCCCAGCACAATTAATTCTAAAACGGGCTTAAAGGCATTCAACAAGCCCTTAAGCCCGCATTAGCTTAAAGTATGCTAGGTGTCGCACCAAAATGTTGGCTATTTACTCATCAGACCCGAAAAACGCGCAACTACCGCGCTCCTAAGAAAGCGTGAGCAGCTCCGGCAGCTGGTCGATAATCTTGTCCGCGGCATCTTGGCTAAAGCCAAAGCGCTCCTCGCGCTTGGCAATAACTGTCAGACCGGCGCGCTTGCCGGCAGTGATGCCAGGCACCGAATCCTCAACGCAGCAGCAGCGATTCGCGGGCAGCCCCAGTAGGTCAAGCGCATGCAGGTAGATGTCGGGCTCGGGCTTGCTCTCCTTAAACTGCTCGCCACTCACCACATACTCAAAGGCATCCGACAGCCCGCACGCATTGAGTACTTCCTCGATGCTATCCATGGGCGACGAGCTAGCAAGCGCCACGCGAACGCCGCGGCGCGGCAGCTCTCGAATCGTATCCACGGCGCCTGGGTTAATCAAAGTCTGATAGTCGCGCGGACGTTTATGCGCCCACTCATCCCAACGGGCCAACGCCTCCTCGCCAGTAAAATGTCCCTTACCGGCACGCTCAAACCAATCGACCAGCATGTGGAGAAAGAACTGATGCGAGGTACCGACCTGCCCGTTCAACTCCTCTTGGGTCAGGTTCAACCCAAGCTCCTTGGCAAACGCGGCAGTCTCGCCCAGATAGTAATACTCGGTATCGACAATGACACCGTCCATGTCAAAGATAACGGCGTCGAACGGAAATGCGGACACGGCACCCTCCCTAACAAAAGGGCGCCTGTAAGCAGGCGCCCGAACCATGCATTATCGGCGATTCTAGCCCAGCAGCTTATCCAGCGCCACTGCAATACCGTCTTCGTTGTTATTGGCGGTCACCATCTGGGCTACCGCCTTAACCTCATCGACGGCGTTGCCCATGGCAACACCGGTACCCGCCCACTCAATCATGGACTTGTCGTTCTGGCCGTCGCCAAACGAGACGACCTCGCTGGCATCGATACCGAGCTTGGGCAGGGCACCCTCGAGCGCGCGGGCCTTGTCGATACCGGGCGCCGTGTACTCAAAGTACCAGTCGGCCGTAAACATGCCCGAAAGCGTCTGGGTAAAGGGCGCATACATCTCCTCGTAATGCGCCTGTAGGTAGGCCGGGTCGCCTGCCGTCAGCAGCTTGTCCACGGGATAAGCGTCCACAACCTCATGCAAGCTCTCGACCTCGCGGATCTTAAGGTCACACGCATCGCGCTCGTATTTGACGATGTTTTTCTGCGAGCCATCCGGCAGCGTAATCATGCAGCGGTACGAATCCTCGACATGCAGATCGCGACCGAGCGAAATCATAGGGATCACGTCAAAATTGCGCAGATGATCAATCAGGCGATGCAATTCGTCGGCAGGCATAGCCTGATCGAACAGCACCTCGTCGGTCTGAGCATCGACGACGTGCGCGCCATTAAAGGCAACTAGCAGACCATCATGGTTCTGAAGGTCGAGCTCCTGCGCCAAGGCATGCAGCCCCCATGCGGGACGACCCGAAGCCAAGATAAGCTTAATGCCCGACTCCTGCGTCGCGAGCAGCTTCTCGCGCGTACGCGGGCTGATGACCTTTTGATCGTTGGTGAGCGTACCGTCGATATCCATTGCGATGGCTTTGATTGCCATATATGCCTCCCTGTCATTGAACAACCTTGTCTGAGCCATCATACAGAACACCCACGGCGGCGCTGTTTGCAACGGGAAAAATGTCATATTGTCCCAAACATGAACGGCGCGCCTTCGACGATTGCGATGCCCGTCGAGGCGCCTCCCGATACATTCCATCCTATCCAAATAGCAAGGGGCCCGTATCCCAACGGATACGGGCCCCTTTCAGCCATAAGCCAACTCAGCCGTAAAGACTACTTGCGATGAGCGCGATAGAACTCGATGAGCGCCTGGGTCGAAGCGTCCTGCTCGGCCTTGGCGGCGTCGTCGTGGAAGGCCGGGGTGATCTGCTTGGCAAGCTGCTTGCCCAGCTCGACGCCCCACTGGTCGTAGGAGTCGATGCCCCAGACCGTGCCCTCGACAAACGTGATGTGCTCGTACAGGGCGATGAGCTCGCCGAGTGCGAACGGGGTCAGCGTGTCGCCGAAGATCGAGGTCGTCGGACGGTTGCCCTCAAAGCAGCGGGCCGGGACGATCCGCTCGGGCGTGCCCTCGGCACGAACCTCGTCGGCCGTCTTACCAAAGGCGAGCGCCTTGGTCTGGGCCAGGAAGTTGCCCAGGAACAGCTCGTGGACGTCCTGGCCGCTGTCGGTTGCGGGGTTGGCAGTGTTGGCGAAAGCGATAAAGTCGGCCGGGACCACCACGGTGCCCTGGTGCAGCAGCTGGTAGAAGGCGTGCTGACCGTTGGTACCGGGCTCGCCCCAGAAGATCTCACCGGTATCGGAGGTCACAGCGCTGCCGTCCCAGCGGACGTGCTTGCCGTTGGACTCCATGGTGAGCTGTTGCAGGTAGGCCGGGAAGCGGTGCAGATACTGGCAGTACGGCAGCACGGCGTGGCTCTTGGAACCGAAGAAGTTGACGTACCAGACGTTGAGCAGGCCCATCAGCGCGACGGCGTTGTTCTCGAGCGGGGTGTTGCAGAAGTACTCGTCGATGGCGTGGAAGCCCTCAAGGAACTGCTGGAAGCGCTCGGGGCCGAGCACGACGATCAGCGACAGGCCCACGGCGGAGTCGACAGAGTAGCGGCCGCCGACCCAGTTCCAGAAACCAAAAGCGTTGGCGGGGTCGATGCCGAAGGCCTCGACCTTCTCGAGTGCGGTGGAAACGGCGACAAAGTGCTTGGCCACGGCCTCGGCGTTCTGCTCATCGGAGCCGTCGATGGCACCCTGAGCCTTGAGCTGCTCGAGCATCCAGGTCTTGACCTCACGAGCGTTGGTGAGGGTCTCGAGCGTGGTGAAAGTCTTGGAGACGATAATCACGAGCGTGGTCTCGGGATCGAGGCCCTTGAGCTTCTCTGCCTGATCGTTGGGGTCGATGTTGGAGATGTAGCGGCAGTCAATACCGGCGTCGGCGTAGGGACGCAGGGCCTCGTAGGCCATGACCGGGCCCAGATCGGAGCCGCCGATGCCGATGGACACCAGGTGCTCGATCTTTTTGCCGGTAACACCCTTCCACTCACCGGAGCGCACGCGCTCGGCGAAGGCATACATGCGGTCGAGAACCTCGTGCACGTCGGCGACGACGTCCTGGCCGTCGACGATGAGCTGGCCCTTCTCGCTTGCCGGGCGGCGCAGCGCGGTGTGCAGGACGGCGCGGTCCTCGGTGGTGTTGATGTGCTCGCCGGAGAACATGGCGTCGCGGCGCTCCTCGAGCTTCACCTCGCGGGCAAGATCGCACAGCAGCTTGACGGTCTCATCAGTCACCAGGTTCTTGGACAGGTCGAAGTGCAGGTCACCGGCGTCAAAGCTCAGCTTGTTCACGCGCTCGGCATCGGCGGCGAACCAGGCCTTGAGGTCGATACCCTCGGCCTCGAGCTTCTCCTGATGGGCCTCGAGCGCCTTCCAAGCGGCAGTCGACGTAGCATCGATAGGTGCGGCAACAGTTGCCATAGAGTCCTCCTCAGCATACGGGCGCACGCCTCCATGCGCCCGGACATTCAGATGCCACTATTCTAGCGCAGGTCAAGACTATAATCAGCGAGCGTTGCCAATCGGCCCCCAAACGGCAACCGACCAAAAAGGGACAGGTTTAATTTGGCAGGTCAAACGCTTTACCAATCAAAAATAACCTATCCCTTTATGCCAAATATTAGGCCGCAGCGCAGACGCTACCGAGCAACTCACGCAGAGGAGACCCGATGCCCTCCAGCAGTTCGGGCGCGATGATGGCAAAAACGGGAACCTCGCCGGCCCCCACGACGGCAGGCACCTTGCCCTCCGAGACGATACATCCATAAGGGACAAAACCGTCTTCGCCGACATCGAGCGCCGCCATGCGACGGGCGAGCTCGCGCGCAAAGCCGGCAGTATCGGCATCGCCAATCGCCAAGACAAAGTCCACGCCTTCGTCGGTCGCCAGGGCCACGGCTTCGTCGATCAGCTCGTCTCCTCCGTCGCCTTCAACCGAGCCGCAGCGGAAAAGCACGCGCTCGAGCAGGGCGCGATCAACCGAGCCCAGCGCCGCCGAAACGAGCTCATCACGCGTGTGCTTGTCGCCTCCCAGCACGACCAGTGCCTTGGTGCCGCCATAGTGGGCAACCAATCGCCCGCACCAGCGAGCCACATCCCCATCCGCAACCAAGCGCGTCGGCATACCAAACCCATAGTTGACCATTATCCCCACAACCCTTCCGTGCTTTATGGTGGTATCAATCGTTAGCCTCATGCTACGAAGCGAGGTTTTCCGAGCTGTTTCGCACTCTTTAGAGCTGCGTTAAAACCCGATTCATGACCGACCAAAACAAACCAGTCCCTTTTTGACAGGTTTTGACGATGTCCGGACGAGCGGGTATTATCGAACAGGTATTCGATAAGAACATGTGTTTGATGAAAGGACACGGATGGCGCACGAGCAGCACACCTATATCTGCATCGACCTCAAGACGTTTTATGCCAGCGTCGAGTGCGTCGACCGTGGGCTCGATCCGCTCACCACCAACCTGGTCGTTGCCGACGAATCGCGCGGGCGCACGACCATCTGCCTCGCCATCACACAGGCCATGAAGGACCTCGGGATACACAATCGCTGCCGTCGGTTCGAAATTCCCGATGGCATCGACTACATCACGGCCGTACCGCGCATGCAGCATTACATGGAGGTGTCGGCGAAAATCTACGGTATCTATCTGGAATACGTCAGCCCCCAGGACGTGCACGTCTACTCCATCGATGAGTGCTTTATCGACGTGACGCCCTATCTGGACCTCTATCACACAGATGCGGAAGGGTTCGCCTGCACGCTGCGCGACGAGGTCCTCGCGCGCACCGGCATCACGGCGACGGTCGGCATCGGCCCCAACCTATTCCAGGCCAAGGTAGCGCTCGACATTACCGCCAAGCACGTACCCAGCCGCATCGGCATACTCGACGACGAGACCTTTCGCAAGGAGATCTGGCCCCATCGTCCCATCACCGATATCTGGGGCATCGGTCCCGGCGTGGCAGCCCGCCTCGAGAAATACGGCGTCTACGATCTGATGGGCGTCGCGGCGCTCGACGAAAACCTGCTTTACGACGAGCTCGGCGTCAATGCCGAATATCTCATCGACCATGCCTTCGGGCGCGAGCCGACAACCATCGCCGATATCCAAGCCTATCGCCCGCAAGCAACTTCGACCACCACAGGACAGGTGCTCTCGAAGGGCTATGCCTACGAGCAGGCCTACACCGTCTTGCGCGAAATGGTCGACAACGCCGTGTTGGATCTAGTCGATAAGCACGTGGTCTGCGACAGTATCTCGCTCTTTGTGGGCTACGCGAGCGAGCGCGCCGACATACGCCGGCTCAACGCCAGCGGCACGGCGCAGTATATAGACGGCTGCGGACACTTGCGCTCGAGCACCTCGGGCATCGAGCCCGCAGCGACCGACGGCCCCGAGCTCGCGCCCCGTGCTCCCAAGCCCGTCCAGCGCGATGACGAAAGGCGTCGCCTGGTGCGCGAAGCGCAGGCAATCGATGGCATCTTTGTGGGAGAGCATGGCGGCAAACCGCGTGGTGGCTATGCCGCACTCTTTGCGCACTCCAACGCCTCGCGAAAGCTGCCCGAGCGCACTAATTCGTTTAAGAAAATCATGGGGTATTTCGATGACCTTTGGGCACAAACGGTCGATCCCAAACGACCGGTCAAGCGCATCAACCTGGGATTTGGCAATCTTGTGCCCGAGGAATTTGCCACCATCGATCTGTTCAGCGATATCGAGGCCGATGAGCGCGAGCGCGACCTGGCGCGCGCCGTCCTGGCCGTGAAAGGCAAGTACGGCAAGAACGCGCTCGTCAAGGGATTAAGCTTTACCGCCGGCGCCACCGCGCGCGAACGCAACGGCCAAGTTGGAGGACATCGTGCCTAAACCCAAGCAGCAGCCCGTGCGCCCGCCGACCGCCTTCGAGCGCCTGGCGGACCCCGAGGGCAGACGCCGCGCCGCCGACCCCAACCTCACTGCCAACGGTGCCGTGCGCGCCAACCGCGCCGCACAGTTTATGCCCTTTGCCGCCCTCACGGGATACTACGAACTCGTGCGCAAGCAGGAAATCACCGTCGAGTCAAAACGTGAGCTCACGGAAGAAAAAGCCCTCGTACTTTCTAAAAAGCTCGAGGGTCTCAAACGTGGCGACTTGGTTCGTGTCACCTATTACGATACATACGGCTATCGCAGCCGCACGGGCATTCTCGACGAAGTATTACCCGCATTCAAGCTGCTCAAACTCAGGGATATCGCCATCAACTTCGACGATATCCAAGGCATCAAGCTGCGTGGTCGAGCCTAGCGACGAGAACGCTTACGCAAGACGAGAGCAATGCCAAGTACTGCGGCAGCTGCAACCAGCAATCCCAAGACCAGCGTGAGGGTCGAGTCGCCAGCGTGAGGCAGCGAGCCGTCCTTCGGAGTCTTCTTAGCGGTCGTCGTGACGGTGGTCGTGGTGCTGCTCGACTGGTCGTTGCCGCCCGTCTGGCTGCCACCAGGTTGATCGCCGCCACCCGGCTGCGAGGGATCCGTGGGCTCCGTCGGATCCGGAGTACCGGGATCAATCGGATTCTCAGAATTCTCCTTGCGCTGGATCCAAACCTGGCAGCCATTGAACGGGTTGGCGGTACCGAGGCACAGACCCTGGTTGGTCACCGCAAAGGTGCGCAGACCATGGTTATACGGATCGTTAAAGCCATTGGTCGTCAGCGTCGTAAAGTTCACGCCGTCCTCGGTCACATACATATCAAAGCCACGCTCGGCATCGCGAAGGTAACACATGCACGTAAGCACGCTCTGCAGCTTCTTGAGGTTATCCTCGCTCAGCAGCTTATCGAGCGCATCCTGAATATCGCTCGGCAGCTCGGTGCCATAGGCATCCTCGTACTGCTGCTTCAGGTTCTCATAGCTATCGAGCATGTCCTGATACTGGTCGGCAAAGGACTTGAAGTACGCGATCTCGCCATCGATCTTCTGGACATAAGCGGCGTCGTCCTCAAAGTCCTGGGACATCGTCGCGGCCTGATCGCAAAGATCGCCCGTGGCATCCTCCAGCGCATCGCTCAGGTCGCCAAAGCCCTTAGCAACCTCAGTCTTCTCGTCATCGACATCGGCAGCTTCGTTCGAATCATCGACCTCGACGGCCTCGTTTGAATCATCGTCCGCAAGCGTGTTCACGGGAACGATGGGGTCGTCAGGCGATTTCTTGTCGAGCAGGTGATTGAGCAGGTCCCTAAGGCGCTGAACCTGAGAGTCCCACTCCTCGGGCGTCATATCGATAATGTCGCCATTGGAGAACTGGCCGATCGGCTCAAGCAGGCTCGCGGTATCAAAGGTACCGATATACAGCTTGCCGTCGAACTTCTGCATGCGCCAAATGTACTGGTTCTCGTTTCGGCCAAAGCCCGAAGTCAGGCCGGAAATACCGCCCTCGGGGAACATGTCGGTGCGATCGCCAACGACGAGCTCCATGTTCTCGTCCTTGTCCATGCGATAGATGTTGACCGACTGCTCAAGATTGGCATTCACAAACGAGCAGTCAACGCCACCCATGCTGTTCTTGCCGCCCTCTTCGGTGTTGGATTTGTTGAACAGGATGCGCTCGAGAGCAATCTCCTCGTCGTTGTATTCACCGATATAGAGGTAGTCGTTGTAGACGATGAGGTTAGCAGCGCCAGAACGGGTACGGGCAGGATCGATGCCAAAGCAGTACTTTGCACCGTCCGTCTCCTGATCGCCAACAATGGGAGTCCACGAATAGCTGCCGTCGGCGTTCTTGTCGCCACGGACCATGGCGAACGACTGCATGGAATTATCATCGGGAGCGTTCTCGGGCGTACCGGTGCAGATGGTCGCATAGAGATGGCCATTGTACGAGACCATATCCCAAATGGCGCCGCCGTAGATGCTGTCCTGATAGCGAATCGCCGGATAGCCAAACAGCGTGCCCGAGTTGGCAATCTCGGTGAAGCTGTCCTGGCCCTTCGACGGGTCAGACGACGTCAGGATTGTCGACACAAAGTTACCGGCCGCGTCTTTACCCACATTACTGATGACGAGCTGGCCATCATGGACACACATGCCGCGGATACCGGTAGAAATGCCCTGCTTGTAGGCAGCACCGTAATCCTGCATGCTCGAAAGGCCCTGATAGACAACTTTGTACTCATCCGTCTTAGGATCGATCTCATATACAGCAGGCAGGCCGCTTTTGCCGCCATTGGTCCTGACGCTGCCGCAGAAATAGAGCTTACCCTTATAGCTCACGGCATTGCGGAACAAAGGACCGACGCCGTTGAGCGATTCAGAGAGCAGCAGCTTGGTCTCACCGGTCTTGGTATTAATCTTGACCAGGATGCCGCCGCTGTCCTTGTCGGCCGTGCCGTCCTCCTTCTGCTGTCCATAGAAGAAGGTGCCGTTAAACATGGCCTCCAGCGTCAGGCGCATGGTCTCGGCATCAAAGGAATCGCCCAGCACGCCGTTCATGAGCGTCAGCGTGTTGCCCATCGCCGCATAGCAGGTGCCCACATAAAGCCAGTCACCATAGCTCGCAGCCGCCCAAGTGTAGCTCTGGCCGCGATCGCCTTCATTGTTGGCCGTGTTACCATCGGCGCCCGGAACGGCAACGGCACCGTCACCCTGGTAGTCGACGATGCCATCCGGCTGCGACGTTCCTACCGTAGGATGCGAGAGCTTCTCAAAGGAATACCCATTTCCCGCATTGTAGGTAACGGCACCCGAAGCGTCTTCGGCGTGCGCCGGCAGCGGCGATACCAAGATAGCGGCAAGCGCTGCCACCAAGCCAAGTGTTCCCACTCGTCTCATAAGGCTATAGCCTCCCCTGTCCTTAAGCCCAGTTTTAGCATTCATCATCTCTGTCCACGTTTAATTGCAATCTGGGCACAGCAATAATCAGCATATAAATTTACACCTGTAATTTTTCTTATGGGATAGCGAATGCTCGATTGGTCACGAATTCCGCGCGAACCGTCACCAAACTCCACTTTCTCCACATCCGCGAGTTGTTTTTTGCGCAAATTTTAGGACGTCGATAGCCCCAATGGGGAGGAGGCCGGTACCCATTGGAGAGGGCGGCATCTACATTTTCATAACGAAATAGCCCGCACCTCTCACCGCCGTCTCGAGTGCCTCGCGGTCAATCGGACGCTTCGAACGCACGCGCGCCGTGTGGTCCGCGTACGTTACCGTTGCCCACACACCATTCAGCGCATTGAGGGCATTGGCCACATTCTGAGCGCAGCCATCGCAGCTCATGCCGCCGATGAGCAGCTCATCGCTATAGGGGTAGTGGGACGGATCGGTATCCGCAACCACTACCTTCTTGGCCTTCTTACCGCTCGTGCCATCGCTGCAGCAGCTCTTTCCGTGTGTCGAAGCGACAATACGCCGCAGGCCAAAGAACATGCCGACGACAATCGCGGCAAGCACGATGATATTTGCAGGGTTTAGCAAGTCTTCCATGCGATCCCCTTTCTCCAAACTCTTATACCTATACCCCCATGGGGTGTTCCCATCTTACTCCAAACTCGTGTCGGTTCGGTCAATTAGTTTCCCGCTTCAAACTTTTTTGTTGACCTTGGCTTACTTTCGTGTATAAGTTTTCCTAGGCTAACAACTGAGGACCCGAAAGGAGCATCGTGACTCGAACCATTGACATCCCAACATACCAAACGGCTGTCGTGCGCAACTGCTCCCCTACGCTCGCAGGTATCAAGCCGGCCTCGCTCTTTACCTATCCCGGCGTTTACGCCAACCAAGGCGGAAAACCCGGCGCCGCCCATATCGAAGAGCGACGCTCTCGCCTGCTCGCGGTCATTGCCCAATGCAACCGCGAGCTCCAGCCACTCGGGATCCATATGAGCGTTTTGGTCTGGCGCCCCTGCGGAGCGCTCATCTATGTGTACCGCCCTGCGGACCTCATGCGATACCTCTCCGACCCCCGCGCCACGACGGCGCTTACCGCCGAAGGTTACGATGTCCACAACCTGCCCGCATCCCTGGTGCATCTCGCCGCGCGCATCACGCTGGCAAGCAGCAATGCCGCAGAAAGCGCCTATGACAGCAGCGTCTGCGCACTCGCGCGAAATAGGCACTGCGATACGGGGTGCATGTGCGAGTTCCCCCACGAAATTGGCTATTTTTTGGGCTATCCCTACGAAGATGTCCATCAGTTTATCGTCCAGCACGGCGAAAACTATAAGGTCTTTGGCGCATGGAAGGTATACACAAACGTTGAGCAGGCGCTCACGACCTTCGATTCCTATCGCGCATGCACGCAATACCTTACGTACATCTATCAACAGGGCTGCACCCTGGGACAACTTGTCCAGGCAACCCGATAGAGCATACAAAACGCGGCCGCACACCGCACAACCGAAAGGAAAACATATGAGCAAGATCGCAGTCGTCTACTGGAGTGGTACAGGCAACACCGAGGCCATGGCAAACTTCGTTGCCGAAGGTGCAACCGATGCCGGCACCGAGGCAGAGGTCATCTCCTGCGCCGACTTCTCCGCAGATAAGGCCGCCGACTACGACGCCTTTGCCTTCGGCTGCCCCGCCATGGGCTCCGAGGAACTCGAGTACGATGAGTTCCAGCCGATGTGGGACGAAGTCAAGGAAACCCTCGGTGACAAGAAGGTCGTCCTCTTTGGCTCCTATTCGTGGGCCGAGGGCGAGTGGATGGACAACTGGAAGGCCGACGCCGACGAGGCAGGTGTCAACGTCGTCGATTCCGTCATCTGCTACGACGCTCCCGACGATGAGGGCGAGGCGGCCTGCCGCGCCCTTGGAGCCGAGCTCGCCTAGCGGCAATGAGCTCCGCCCATAACGCGCTCTGCACCAAAACACATTCGCATCCCAACAAAAACGGGAGCCGGATCACATCCGGCTCCCGTTTTCTGTTATGTCAGTCATATAAAGCGGCTACGAGATATTTCCCAAGAACGCCTTGGTGCGCTCGCTCTTGGGGTGGTCGAAGACCTCGCTCGGCGTACCCTCTTCCACGATAACGCCGCCGTCCATAAAGACGACGCGGTCGGCGACGTCGCGGGCAAAGCCCATCTCATGCGTCACGACGATCATGGTCATACCGTCACGTGCAAGATCGCGCATAACGCCAAGAACGTCGCGAACCAGCTCGGGGTCGAGTGCCGACGTGGCCTCGTCAAAGAGCATGACGTGAGGGTTCATCGACAGGGCGCGGGCGATGGCAACGCGCTGCTGCTGGCCACCCGAGAGCTGGCTCGGCATAAAGTCGATGCGCTCGGCAAGACCGACCTTGGTCAGCTCCTCGATAGCGATTTTCTCGGCCTCTTCCTTGCTGCGCTTGAGTACCTTTTGCTGTGCGAGCATGACGTTCTTTTTGACTGACAGGTGCGGGAACAAATTGAACTGCTGGAACACCATACCCAGATGCGTACGTACCTTGTTAAGGTCGACGCCCTTGGCGCAAACGTCCACGCCCTCAACGACGATCGAGCCGCTCGTGGGATGCTCCAGACGATTGATGCAGCGAAGCATCGTCGACTTGCCCGAGCCCGAAGGACCCAGGACTACGACGACCTCGCCCTTGTGCACATCCAGATCGATATCGCGCAGGACCACGTTATCGCCGAAGGCCTTCTGGAGGTTCTTGATGCTGACGACGACCTCGTTCGAGTTATTGGTTTCGCTCATGATAGGACCTCCTTACAGACCGGCGATGTGGTCGGCGGGCGTCGCGACGACCTGTCCAGCGCTCTTGGCGGGACGCTTCTTCTTGGTTTCGGCCGTCCCCAGAAGCCTCGCCTCAAGACCGCTCACCAAGCGAGCAAGCGGCAGGGTGATGACCAGGTAGAACAGGGCGGCAACCACATACGGCGTAATGGAACCCGTCGTGGCCACGATGGTACGGGCGTTCATGACGATCTCGACCACGCCCACGGCCGCGAGCAGCGACGTATCCTTGTAAAGCAGGATGAACTCACTGGTCAGCGTAGGCAGGACATTGCGGAACGTCTGCGGAATCATCACGTAGAGCAGTGTCTGGAAGGCATTCATGCCCAGCGAGCGCGCGGCCTCGTTTTGGCCCTTGGGGATCGACTGAATACCGGCACGGAAGATCTCGCACAGGTAGGCGGACGAGTTCATGGCCATGACGATGACGCCCAGCACATAATCGTCAACCTTGACGCCGGCCAGCGGCAGGCCAAAGAACGCGATGTAGATCTGCAGGAACGCCGGCGTACCGCGGATGATATTCACATAGATGCCGGCAAGGCAACGCAGGATGCGCGACTTGGAGATGCGCATGAGTGACAAGGCAAAGCCAAAGGGAATGGCCAACGGAAATGCCACGAGCACGATCGAGAGCGACATGAGGAAGCCTTTGAATACGATCGGCAGGCTCTGAACCAAAATGACCGGGTTCAGGAACAGGCGAAGGAACATGTTGGAATTCCATGCCTCGACCCACGGCTGCTCCTTAAGGTCGGCCAGGAAGTTATCGAATGCCGTCACGCCCTTAATCTCGACGGAAGGAATCTTGGAGATCTTCTTGGTTGAACCGTCAGCCAACGTGTAGGTGCCGCTAAAAGCCTCGTCGCCGCCCTCGACGGGGAAGGTCACGCCGTAGACCTCGACACGGAAATAGCCGCCGGCCGGAGCCGTCTCGCCAAAATCGATCTTGAGCGTCTGGCCGTCGACCTTGCACGTAGGCTTCATGGGCGTACGGTCCATGAGGTCCTCGCCCGAGAGCATCGTCAATCGCGTGTCATCGGTACCAAACGTCGTGCCGTCGACAAACGTCAGCGATAGACCGCTCAGCTCCTCGTCGGCATCGGCCTGAACTTCCCAGGTAATGCGCGTCTCGGTGCCGCCGACCACAGCGCTGCCCGAACCGGTGTTGGGTCGGGCAGTAATCTTTGCGGTCTCAAGCGCCTGGGCGGTCGTGGGCGCATATGCCCCCGCGCACACCAGCGCGAGCGCCACGGCCATGACGCAGGCTAGCTTTTGGAGCAAGGCGGGCAGTGAAAAACGCTGCTCCGTGGCCCCTTTGTTCAGTCGAGACAAGGTGGCTCCTATCGTAGAAGTTGCCGACAAAACGAGACGGAAACGCTCTCCGTCAAGAGAGGCGCAAAGGCCCTCTCCGCAAAACGGAAAGGGCCCGCGCGCAATCAAGCATTAATTTACTTGATGTTGTACTTAGCCATGAGGGCGTCAACGGTACCGTCGTCGGTCAGGTCCTTGATGGCCTGGTTGATGTCGTCCTTGAGCTTGGTGTTGCCCTGGTTGATGGCGATGGCGTACTCCTCGCCGGTGCTGACCTGCTTGATGGTCTGGCAGGTGTTGAACTGCTCGGCGGTCAGCTGGCTGGCAACGGAGCGGTTGGTGACTACGGCATCGCCCTTATCGGACTGCAGGGCGCTGAAGCACTCGGTGGCGTCCTTGTAGGGAACGATCTTAGCCTTGGGGAAGTTTTCCTGAGCAAAGGCCTCGGCGGTCGATCCAGACTGGACGATGATGGTAGCGTCGGCGTTGTTGAGCTTCTCGCTGTAGTTGTCGGCCGTGATGTCGGTGTTATCGACCTTGGTCACGATAGCCTGATCGTCCATGTAGTAGGAATCGGAGAAAGTGACTTCCTTCTCACGCTCGGGCGTGTCGGTGATAGCCGCGATGGAAACGTCATACTTGGCGCCCGAAGCGACACCCGGAACCAGCGTGTCAAAGTCATTGTTGACGTACTCGACATCCAGGCCCAGCTTGTCGCCGATAGCCTTGATAAGCTCAAGGTCAAAGCCCTGATAATCGCCGTTGTCATCCTTGTACTCAAACGGAGCGTACTCGGCAGAGGTGCCGACGGTCAGCGTACCGTCCTTGACGAGCGCGTACTCCTTGGAGCCGTCGACCTTCTCGACCTTAGCGTCGTCAGAGCTGCTGGAACCGGCATCAGAACCAGAGGTGGCGTTGGACGAGCCGCAGCCCGTCAGTGCGAGGGCGAGTGCCATGGCGCCCGTGGCGGCAAATGCGCCAAGCTTCTTCAGCTTCATAATCAGTCTCCTTCCGGTGACCCCGTTTGATTCAGAGGTCTGCAAAAACTGTTGGATATTATGCGCCCGTTTGGAAGAATCCGCAATTAGAAAACTGATTGAAACAAACCCATAACGTGAATGGAACACTCCACTTTATGACAGTCATTACTGCTGCAATGACCTTAACAGTTTGATTTCAGCCGCATAACCTGCAAGTTCGTTCGGTGTCTCCAAAATGAATGGCAATGCGCGCAAGCGGCCATTCGATACAATATTCTGCATAACCTGCATACCGCCGCCAAACTCCTCGCTGCCAAGGTAGCCCTTGCCGATGCACTCATGACGATCTTTATGGGCACCACTGGGGTTCTTCGAATCGTTGATGTGTACGGCACGCAAGCGGTCGATACCCACCACGCGGTCGAACTCGTCGAGTACGCCGTCCAGATCATGGATGATGTCGTAGCCGGCATCGCTCACATGGCAGGTGTCCAGACACACGCCCAGCTTGTCCGATAGCTCTGGACGCCTGGCGGCAGCACCCTCGATAATGCGCGCCAGCTCTTCAAAGCTACGGCCCACCTCGGTACCCTTTCCCGCCATGGTCTCGAGCAGCACCGTCGTCTGCTGCCCCTCAAACATCACCTGACACAAGGTGTCGACGATCATCTGAATGCCGGCATCAGTCCCCTGCCCCACATGCGCGCCGGGGTGGAAGTTGTAGTAGTTGCCGGGCAGCGCTTCCAGACGCTGCAAGTCCTCGGCCATTGCCTCCAAGGCAAACTCGCGTGCCCGCTCTTTGGCAGAACAGGGGTTGTAGGAATAGGGGGCATGAGCCACAAGCGGGCCAAAGTCGTTTTTCTCCATAAGCTCGCGCAGGGCCGCCACGTCATCCATGTCAAGATCTTTCGCCTTGCCGCCGCGCGGGTTGCGCGTGAAGAATGCAAAGGTGTTGGCGCCAATGGATAGCGCCGTCTCCCCCATCGCCCGATAGCCCTTCGTCGTCGAAAGATGACACCCAATCGTCAGCATCTCCAGCTCCCCCTCATCAGTTGCGGTGAAATAGTTCCTGTCGATGCCCTATTCTGCCGCAAACAGGAACTATTCCACCGCAACTTATAAAAGGGGCATCAGGAACGCGTTTTGCAAAAGGCTTTAAGCGCGGCCGTTACGGGGCCAGGCTGGAAACGTCGGCGCACATCGTCGAGACGCTCAGGAATATCGATGTGCTGCGGGCAGTGACGTGCGCATTTGCCGCATTTGACGCAATTGCTCACCAACTTGGGCTCACTCGTCCGCACCGCGCTCGCCGTAAAATACTGCGACAGGCCCGTAAACCAGCTGTGCGCATAGCTTGCGTTGTAGGCGGCGAAACACCCAGGGATATTGATGCCTTTGGGACACGGCATGCAGTAGCCGCAGCCCGTACAGGGCACGCGATTCGATTTCTCAAACTCTCCCAGCACACGCGCGATGGTATCGAGCTGCTCTGTCGTCATCGAATTCGGCAGTGCGCGATCCGCCAATGCCGCGTTCTCGTCCACCTGCGCGGTATCGGTCATGCCCGAAAGCAGCATCGTGACTTGAGGATGGTTCCACACCCACGAAAGGCCCCAGGCGGCAGGAGTGCGCAAATGCGGGTCAGGGGCGCCATCGAGCACAGCGCGGGCCCGCGGCGGCAGCTTGCCCGCTAAACGCCCGCCCAGCAGCGGCTCCATCACAAACACCGCGAGCCCGCGCTCCGCAGCCGCCATGAGTCCCGCCGTCCCCGCTTGGTAGCGCTCTCCAGCGTAGTTGTACTGGATCTGGCAAAAATCCCAGTCACACGCGTCAAGCATCGTGAGGAAGTCCGCCGCACTGCCGTGATACGAAAAACCTATCTGGCGAATACGCCCCGCAGCCTTTTGGTGCGCAATCCAGTCCTCGATGCCCAACGCCACCACGCGCTCCCACTGGGCGGGCGAGGTGATGTTGTGCATAAGGTAGTAGTCGATATGGTCGGTCCGCAAACGGTGCAGCTGCTCGTCAAAAAAGCGGTCGAAATCCTCCGCACATTTGCACGAAGCGTGCGGCAACTTAGTCGCCAGCAACACCCGGTCACGCAGCCCCAAGCGCTCAAGTGAGGCGCCCACGCACACCTCGTTACCGGGATAAAGATACGCAGTATCCAGATAATTAATCCCCTGTTCCACCGCACGGGAAATGATGGCATCGGCCGTCTTCGCATCGGGGTGTCCCGGCGCACCGGGAAATCTCATGCAGCCCAGACCCAGAGCAGATATTCGGTTACCACTTTTGGGGTCAACGCGGTATTGCACGGCCCCTCCTTTCGCCATCAGCGCCCCGGCAAGACGAAACACAATGGTCACGCGGCCGAAACATCGTGGAATCGCAATCGAGAACGTATCGTAACGCAGCAGAAATCGAGCTGTCACGGCACCGCTTTAACATCAGCAAAAAGCCCGATGAAAGGAGCAACAAACAAATACGGCCATCCGGTGCACGCAGCATGGTCCGGCAGCATACAATCCATCAGGCGCCCCTTACGCGGGCGCCTTTTATATGGGGAGATGATTCGCATGCAGATCAACAAGATCGCCTTTATCGGCAAGGGCGGCGTCGGCCTGCTCTACGGCAGCATGATTGCCAAGGCCCTCGGCAATGACGCCGTCGAATACGTTATGGATGACGCCCGTTTTGAGCGTCACGCAAACGATGCGCTCACCGTCAACGGCAAGCCCTGTGCGCTCAAGTCCGTCCGCGCCAGCAAGGCAACGCCCGCCGATCTGGTCATCCTGACGGTCAAGACCACCGGTCTCGACCAAGCACTCAAGACTATGGAGCGCGTCGTGGGACCCAATACGCTCATCGCCTCGCTGTGCAACGGCATCACGAGCGAGCAAAAGATTGCCGAGCGCTTTGGCTGGGAGCATACCGTTCTTGGTATTTGCCAGGGCATGGACGCTGTGTTTCTCAACGGAGAGCTCACCTTTACCAACACGGGCGAAATCCGCTTTGGCGCGGCGGCCGGTACGGATCCCGCAGCCATCACCGCAATCGACGAGCTCTACACGCGCTGCGGCATCGCACACACCGTCGAGAGCGACATTGCGCACCGCATGTGGGCCAAACTCATGCTCAACGACGGCATCAACCAGACCTGCATGGCCTACGGCGGCACGTACGGAAGCGCCACGGAGCCGGGCTCCGAGCAGCGTCGCTGCCTTGTTTCCGCCATGCGCGAAACGCTTGCGGTCGCCAACGCCGAGGGCGTTGAGCTGACCGAGGCAGACCTGACGCAGATGGTGCACCTCATCGAAGGAATCGATCCCGCCGGCATGCCCTCGATGGCGCAAGACCGCGTCGCGCGGCGCAAAACCGAGGTCGAGGAGTTCGCCGGCACCATCTGCCGTCTGGCGGCCAAGCACGATATCCAGGCACCGCAGAACGAATGGCTCTATCAGCGCATTCGCGATATCGAGGCAAGCTGGTAGCGCCCGACTCACCACGTCAACAGACTCAACAGCAAAGCCGCCGCAAGGGCACTCCCCTTACGGCGGCTTTCATCTTCATCTATAACCAGTAGTCGATGTCCCGACGGTCAGAGCTGCGACTCCGAGGCCTGGCCCTCATCGTCGCGACAAAGGACTACACCCGCACTTCCCAGCAGCGCGGCCGCAATCAGCGCGCCAACCACGATTGGAGCAGCCCCGCATGACCCCTGCATGCCCGCAATGAGCGCGGCCGTAGGACCAAGGCAACCAAGCACCAATGCGACGGCGGCAACGGCGATATCTCGAGCGTTCACAAGACCACTTCCTCCAAGAGAAAGACCTTATTTCTCATGAACTAGTGTGCCCCGCGCCCATATGCGCGGCGTACTGCCACGGTAAGCGCTCTGTTAACTCAAGCACGCACAAAAAACGAACGCCCTTACGTTGCCCAAAGGCTCGGTAAAGACGCCCGCCCGTCATGTCCTATTGGCTTATGGCAGATTACCAGCCAGTGTAGTAGTCGGTGGTTCCGGCAGCGCAGCCGGAGTCATAGACCTTGCACTCGCCCTTGGAACCGGTAAACGTAGAGCCTTGGGCCTTATCGCCCGCGGCAACGACGTAGTAACCATCGGAATCGCGCCAAAAGCCCTCGGAATCCTGCGTCCACTCGCCCGTGCGGTGGTGATACAACACGTTGCTGCTGTAATAAGTCTCGCGGCGGCCGTTATAGTTATTGACGCCGCTCGAGCGCGTCAGACCCGAGCCGTTCGCGTAATACGCAGCAGACGTATAAGACGAGCCGGAGCCGGCGTTGTAATACGAAGCCTGAACGGCCTCAGCGGCCTCGGCTTCGGCTGCGGCAGCCTCGAGCGCCTCGCGCTTGGCATCCTCAAGCGTGGAGCGAAGCTCGTCGAGCTCGGTCGACTTGGCGTCGACTTCCCCCATCGTCAACAGGCTACCCGCACCGTCGATGCAACCCTGCAACACAGCGCGCTCGTCATCGGTAGCATAGTCGCCATACATATTCATAATGATCTGAGCGCGCATCTCCAGGGAATCGCGCTTTGCCCCCATCGAGGCGTTCCACTCCTGCATAGAGCCATAACCGTCGCCGCGGTAGTCGACGGGCTGCACCAGCGTCGCCTCGGACGGCGCAGATCCGACCGTATCGGATAGTGTTGCCGCGTGGGCATCAGTTGCGCCGGCGCCCGCCAAAAGTGCCACGGTCAGAGCGGCGGAAAGGGCGGCGGCTTTCGGTTTTCGTGAATCGATCCTCATGTAGCTGGAAACCTCCGTAGTGCGTTTTTGCTGCGTTTGAGCTGCGTGTGATTTAATCGCGCTGCATAGTACCCCGAGCAAATCGCGACCTGCGGTTTTACTCAAAAGGCGCACGTCAATTGCGTAAAACTCACATCCTCTCAACAGGAGTTTTCCACATCTCGATTGCATAAAGCGTGTCAAAAACCCTGTTTTTGCACCCTCTCTATGCAAAAACGACGCCTGTGCAACCATTGTTCGCACAGGCGCCTTGAGCAGGCATTTTATGCAGTTATACCTATCGAGTCGCAAGGGGTCCTTGCACAAGTCGCCTTACTCGTCCAGCGCGGCAAAGGCCTGCTTCAGATCCCAAATGATATCCTCGGCGTTCTCGGTACCGATGGAAAGACGGATCGTGGAGGGCGTGATGTTCTGCTCGGCGAGCTCCTCGGCAGAGAGCTGGGAGTGCGTGGTGGTAGCCGGGTGCACGACGAGCGACTTGACGTCGGCCACGTTGGCGAGCAGCGAGAACACCTGCAGATGATCGATGAACTTCCATGCAGCCTCCTGGCCACCCTTAATCTCAAAGGTAAAGATCGAAGCACCGCCACGGGGGAAGTACTTCTGATAGAGCTCGTGATCGGGGTGCTCAGGCAGGCTCGGGTGATTCACCTTGGCGACGTGGCTGTCGCCAGCCAGGAACTCAACGACCTTCTTGGTGTTCTCGACATGACGGTCGACGCGCAGCGACAGAGTCTCGGTGCCCTGGAGCAGGACCCAGGCGTTGAACGGGCTGATGCAGGCGCCCTCGTCACGCAGCAGGATAGCGCGGACATAGGTTGCGAAGGCGGTGGGACCGGCAGCCTCGGCAAACGAAACACCATGGTAGGAGGGGTTGGGCTCAGCGATCTGGGCGTACTTGCCACTCGCCTTCCAATCGAAGTTACCGCCGTCGACGATCACACCGCCCAGCGAGGTACCGTGGCCGCCGATGAACTTGGTTGCGGAGTGGACGACGATGTTGGCGCCGTGCTCCAGCGGACGGAACAGATACGGGGTGCCGAAGGTGTTGTCGACGACAACCGGCAGACCGTGCTTCTTGGCAATCTCGGAGATGGCGTCGATGTTGGGGATGTCAGAGTTGGGGTTGCCGAGCGTCTCGAGATAGATGACCGTGGTGCTGTCCTTGATGGCACCCTCAACCTCTTCCAGGTTATGGGCATCGACAAACGTGGTCTCGACGCCAAACTGGGAGAGCGTATGCTCCAGCAGGTTGTAGGAGCCACCGTAGATGGTCTTCTGAGCCACCACGTGGTCACCAGCCTGAGCAAGAGCCTGCAGGGTATAGGTGATGGCAGCAGCGCCGGAGGCGACGGCAAGACCTGCCACGCCGCCCTCGAGCGCGGCGATACGGTCCTCGAAGACGCCCTGGGTGGAGTTGGTCAGACGGCCGTAGATGTTACCGGCGTCGGCAAGACCAAAGCGGTCGGCGGCGTGCTGGGAGTTGCGGAACACATAGCTCGTGGTCTGGTAGATAGGCACGGCACGGGAGTCGGATGCGGGATCGGCACTCTCCTGGCCAACGTGCAGCTGCAGGGTATCGAAACCAAAGGTGTGCTCGGGGTTGTTGATGAACTGGCTCATGATGATCTCCTTGATCGAACGAAAGTAAGTAAAAAGAGAGAAGTAAGTCGCTGTCTCCTGATCACGCCGACGGGCGCAAACAGGAGCCCGGCATTCGTCTTGGTAAGCAATTCATATGCGGGCCTCCTTTCGCGTCCCGATTCCGTAGTCGGCTTAATAACCTACCGCCTTTGTGTGTTTTGAATAGTACGGGCATTGTCTTCCTCGGTCAATCACTAAAAAGCGCTAACTTGTTATCTGTTTTATAGATAACTATCGAAAGGATGGCGTCGATGACCCTTCAGCAGCTTCGTTTTCTGATCGCCGTGGCAGAGTCCGGCTCAATCAACGCCGCAGCTCAGCGCCTCTATACCGCTCAGTCCAACATCTCAAACGCCGTCAAAAGCCTGGAACAGGAACTCCATCTGGAGATCTTTACGCGCTCCAGCCGCGGCGTCACGCTCACCAACGACGGCACCGAGCTTTTGGGCTATGCGCGCCAGGTCGTAGAGCAGGCCGACATGCTCGAGGCACGCTACGAGAACGGCGGCACCCCGCAAGCCCGCCTCGCCATTTCCGCCCAGCACTACGCCTTTTCGGTCGAGGCCTTTGTCAACGTGGTCGAGCGCTGCCGCGACAGCAAGTTCGAGTTCATCATGCGCGAGACCACCACATCGCAGATCATCGATGACGTCCGTGCGTTTCGCAGCGATATCGGCATTCTGTATCTGGATGACTTTAACGCCCGCGTTCTGCAGAAGGCCTTCGCCGATGCCCGCGCAAGCTTCCATCCCCTATTCGACGCGACGGTCCACGTATTCGTCAGCGAACGCCACCCGCTCGCACGCCGCCCTCAGCTGTCCCTTGCCGACCTCGCGCCCTATACGCGCTACAGCTTTGAGCAGGGAACCTCAAACTCCTTCTATTACGCCGAGGAACCTTTTAGCTATATCCCTTGCGACCGCAACATACGAATATCGGACCGCGGAACACTTACCAACTTACTTATCACGTCGAACGGTTACACCCTGTCGACCGGTGTCCTCTCCAATGAAATGCAATGGGGCATGGCATCGATCCCGTTAGCAGACGCCCCAACGATGCACGTTGGCTACATCATGCACGACGAGCGCAAGCCCTCTCTCCTCTTGCAGCAATACCTCGACGAGCTCAACCGCATCATCCATGCCAGCTAACAGTCGGAAGACGGGGCAGAAATCGTAGATTGCTGGCCCCCGGCGGGCATGGCGCTACAATGGTCACTCACATGAAATGCACTCAAAGAAAGGAAACCCGTGAAGGTCATCATCTATACCGACGGCTCGGCCCGATCAAATCCGGGACGCGGCGGCTACGGCGCCGTGCTCAAATACACCAACCCCGCCGGCAAGACCTTTACCTCCGAGCTCTCGCGCGGCTACGCCAAGACCACCAACAACCGCATGGAGCTCATGGCCGTTATCGTGGCGCTCGAGGCACTCAACCGCCCCTGCGAGGTCGAAGTCCATTCCGATTCGCAGTACGTCGTCAACGCCTTTAAGAAGCACTGGATCGACGGCTGGAAAAAGCGCGGGTGGAAAACCGCCAACAAGCAGCCCGTCAAGAACCGCGACCTGTGGGAGCGCCTACTCACCGCCAAAAGCAAGCATAAGGTTGAGTTCATCTGGGTTAAGGGTCACGCCGGCCACGAGCTCAATGAGCGCTGCGATGAGCTCGCCACCACGGCGGCCGACGGCAGCAACCTCGATATCGACACCGGCTTTAACGAGAGCGACCTGTAATAGCGTTTTCGCACAGCTTTATATCCCCACGCGCTACACTCATCCTGTAGACCAAACAACGCAAGGGGGACGTATGCTGCGCATCGCGACCATCGGCACATCCATGATCACCGACGACTTTATCCAAGTCGTCAACGCCAACGACCAAGCCGCGTTTGTGGGCACGCTTTCACGCGATGCCAATCGCGGTGCTGCCTTTACCGCCGAGCGCGATGGCGAGCGAAACTTTATCTCACTCGATGAGCTTGCGGCAGCCGCCGACGTCGACGCCGTCTATATCGGCAGCCCCAACGCACTTCACTACGAGCAGGCCCTTGCCTGCATCGCCGGTGGCAAGCACGTCATCGTCGAGAAGCCCTTCTGCGCCACCGAAGCGCAGGCGCTGGAAGTCTTCCGCGCTGCCGAGGCAGCAGGTGTCGTGGCCCTCGAGGCCATGCGTCCCCTCCACGATCCCGCCTTCCACGCCATCGAGGACGCCCTGGGCGAGATCGCCCCCATCCGCCGCGCCTCATTGCGCTTTGGCAAATATTCCTCGCGCTACAACGAGATTCTCGCGGGACGCGCCACCAATATCTTCGACTGCAATATGGCATCGGGTTCCCTCATGGACATTGGCGTCTATACCGTCGAGCCCATGGTCGAGATCTTTGGCATGCCCTCCGGCCTTACGAGCATGACCACTCTGCTCGATCCCACCACGCGACGGCTCACGCACGGCCCCATCGATGGCTGCGGTTCCATCCTCGCCAGCTACGGCGGCGGCCGTATCTCCGTCGAGCTCGCGCACTCCAAAATTACGAATGACCTGCTGCCCTCGCAGATCGAAGGCGAGCGTGGCACTATCCAGATCGACCATCTGTCCACGCCCCGCAACGTCCGCATCGACTATCGCGGCGACGTCGTACGCGGCTCGGCGACCGAGGCACCGCGCGAACAGGGAGACAACGGCCGCGTGCTCGACCTGCCCAAATCGAGCAACACTATGGAATACGAACTCACAGACTTTATCACCGCCATCGGCGGCATCGATAACGTTAAGGAAGAGATTTGGGAGACCCCGGCGGGACGCCACGAGCTTGGCCACTACCGCGATGTCACACTCGTCTCACTGCGCATCATGGATGCCGTGCGCCAGCAGGCCGGCATAACCTTCCCGGCCGACGCAGGCAAGCAGGCATAGCTATGGGCCTCTTCGATACGTTCTTCTCCAGCGTCACCGGCGGCAGTCGAGAGCCTCAAAAACCATCAAACGTCGAGCTCGAGCTGCGCCGCAGGCTTACTGTGCTCGCAAGCGACGAGGCCACTCAAGACACTCCCCTGCGCTATTTCCTGCGCTGGGCGGGGCAAGTCCAGGGCGTTGGCTTTCGCTTTACCAACACCAACCTCGCGCAGGCACGCGCGCTCACCGGCTGGGTGCGTAACATGGAAGACGGCTCAGTCGAGATGGAGATACAGGGGGCTCCGGCAAATATCCTATCTCATCTCGAGGCGCTTCATGCCTCCTACGAGCGTATGGGAACGCGTTTTCGCCTCGTAGACGCCCAGGCCCGAGCCCCACTTGCCAATGAAGACGGTTTCACGCCTCGTTATTAGTATTGTGTGCTAAATACGGTATCATTTACCTACGACCGTTGATAGAAAAGAGGCGAGGCGCATGGCGGTGCAAAGAAGGAATACCAGGCAGCGAAAGCTGGTTCTTGACGCCGTGCGCCAAAGCTATAACCATCCCACCGCCGACGAAATCTACAACGTCGTGCGCGCGCAGGATGACAAAATCAGCCGCGGCACGGTCTACCGCAACCTCAATCTCTTGGCCGACGCCGGCGAGATTCTCTCCATCAAGACGCCGGGCGGCAGCCGCTTCGATCGCACGATCGAGCCGCATGCGCATATCATCTGCACCTCGTGCAGCCGCGTCATCGACATACCACTCCCCTTCGATGCCCAGCTCGACGCCAAGGCATCCGAGCAAATCGGCTGGCACGTCACGTCGCACTACACCATCTTCGAGGGTCTCTGCCCCGACTGCCGGTAGATGTTTGGGACATGCCTACTCGGCAAGCAGGCGACGCAGTTCTTCTTCGACCGTGTACACATAGCGGACGCGGTCGTTGATGCCACGCATAGAGGGATTGCAGCTCTCCATTAGATAAGGATGGCCCACTACGTTGAGCATGTCGCGGTCGTTCTCGTTATCGCCAAACGCCATCATCTCATCGGGCGAAATACCCAGGGCACGACCGTAATCGGCAAGCGCGGAACCCTTACCCGAATCAAAGCCGATAAAGTCCGTCCATTCGGTTCCCGATGTCATGACATCGACTCGATCGCTAAAGTGGCGCTCAAAATACTCCAGCGCCGCCGGCTGATTCACCTCGGGCGTCTGGAAGGCAATCTTAATGACGTCCTCTTCGATGTCCTCGGGACGGTCGACCACCGCCACATCGCAGTGGACCTCATAGCGCAAATGATCGACGAACGCATCGTTGCCGCTCATGGTGTAGAGGTGCCCCTCACACGAAAGGGTCACGTCGGCATGGGGATATGCAATCACGGCATTCGCGATATCCATAGCAAGGCTACGCTCCATGGAACGCTTGACAACGGCGCGTCCCTCGCTCATCACCAGAGCTCCGTTTTCGCATACATAGGCGAGCTCATCGGCCACCGGGGCAAACAGATAGCGCAAGCTCGCATATTGACGGCCGCTCGCCGGCATAAACACGATACCGCGACGATGCAGCTCATCGATGAGCTCAAAGGCCTCGGAACGCGGCTCGCGCTCCCCCGGATGCAGCAACGTGCCGTCCAAATCGCATGCAATCAGCTTGATTCCTTCAAGACCCATATGCTTTCCCCCACAGCATCTCATCAACAGAAAGACGGACTTTGAATAGTTGCCTCTCAAAGTCCGTCTTACTTATACGCACGTTAACCGCGCGCCTTCTTTACGATCGTAAAGTCTGGAGCCATACTCACAACGGCATCCGCCGCATTCGACGCAAAGCGCCGGTCCGAATCGAGTTCACGGGTAACCACCGAGAGCCGAACGCCCTCGACGCCCCGGAGCATGCGGCCCAAAACAGGCTGCACCGGCGTATACATGCGCACGGTATGCTCGTCCGAATCGCCTCGGAAAAGCGGCGTATGCATATTGCCGATCTCCCAGCACGCATGCGCGAGCGCAATCGGGTCCATGCGGTCAACTTCGACCAAATAAACCTCGGCGCCGCGCAGACGTACGACAACCACCACGGGCACCGCACCCGTATGGTCGATAGCGAGCACGTCACCGTCGGCAAGACGACCGCCGTCGGCAGTATCCAGCCGAACATCGACCGTGCGCCCCAGCTCCGTCACGCCCACAAGCGCGCATACATCAGCCTGGTCCCAATCGAGCAGCAGCTCGTCAACTTCAAAGACGCCGCCCAACTTCCGGCGAAGCAGGAGTTCATAGGACGGATCGTTGAGATTTCCCAAGCATGTCGTCGAAACCAAGCGTTCAGGCATACTCTAACCCTCGACCTCGACGAGCTCGATATCAAAGTTGAGGTCCTTGCCGGCCAGCTCGTGGTTGGCGTCGAGCGTCACGGCCTCGGGCGTTACGTCGATGACCACGGCGGGGACGGGCATACCGCTCGGCGTGGACAGGAAAAGCTTCATGCCCTTCTCGATCTGCTCGATGTTGGGAACCTGTTCGGCCGGGAAGGTAATAACCATCTCGGGATTGTGCTCGCCGTAGGCATCGGCAGCAGGAATGTGCACGGTCTTCTTCTCGCCCACCTGCATGTCGACAACAGCGGCGTCGAAGCCCTTGATCATCTGACCGGCGCCGCAGGTGAACTCCAGCGGCTCGCCGCGATCGTAGGAGCTATCGAACTGCGTGCCGTCGTCGAGCGTGCCGCGATAATGGGTCTTGACCTTCTTGCCCTGGTTGGACATGGTAACCTCCGTGATAAGGGCGGCGCACAACGCGGACCGCCATGAACATATGGCGCTAACTATACCCTAGTCATACAATTCAAAGACAGTTTGCAAAGAAACGCTGCAACCGGAGGAACCATGGCATATCCCGTATTTGACCTACACTGCGACACCGCCGACCGCATCGGCTGGGCCACACTCGATCTCGACCTGCGCTTTACCGCCGGTACCGACGGTTATTTCCCCGGCGACGAAACGCATCCGCAGGATTTCGACCTCATCGAGGGTAACGCCTGCGCCATCTCGCTCGCAAAGATCGGCAACACGCCATGGGCACAGTGCTTCGCCACGTTTGTCCCCGACGAGATTCCCACCGCCCACGCCGCGCGCTTCCAGGCGCAGATCATGGCGCATATGAGCGGCCAGGCAATGCTCAACCACGACAGTATGGTCAACGTGCGCAGCGCCGCAGACATCCGCCCCGCGCTCAAGGACGGCAAGGTCGCTTGCATCCACACCATCGAAAACGCCACGTTCTTTGCCGAGGACCCCGCGCTGATCGAGGTGCTCAAGAGCTTGGGCGTACTCATGTCGTCACTCAGCTGGAACGCGCAGGGGCCGCTCGCAAGCGGACACGATACCCACGCCGACCTCACCGCCGCCGGCATCGAGGCACTTACGCAGATGGAGCACGCCGGCATGGTGCTTGACGTCTCCCACCTCAACGATGAGTGCTTTGACGAGGTTGTCGCCCACGCCACGCGTCCCTTCGTCGCCAGCCACTCCAACTCCCGTGCGGTTTGCGGCGTCAAGCGCAACCTCACCGACGACCAGTTCCGCACCATTCGCGACATGGGCGGTATCGTCGGCCTCAACTACTGCAGCGAGTTCCTTTCCAACGACGCAACCGACAAGACCGCCGCAGACGTCACCTTCGACCAGCTAGCGGCACATATCGAGCACTGGCTCGACCTGGGCGGCGAGGACGTCATCGCGCTCGGCGGCGACTGGGACGGCGCCACTGTGCCCGCTTTCCTCTCCGATGCCAGCATGATGCCCGAGTTCCAGAACATGCTCTCCAAGCACTTTGGCAAGACCGTGATGCAAAAGCTCTGCAGCGACAACGCGCTTGCCTTCTTCGAGCGCTATTAATTTCACATCCCTTGAGCGGGCCGGCATGCCGAACGGTCGACATGCCGGCCCGTCCCCAATCTGAAGGACCGCTTTTGACGCAGCAGTTTACGATTTCCGTATCCCGACCGGATGGGACGCCCATCCCTGTCGTCGTTACCAAAAAGCGCGTCAAGAACTTCAACCTACGCGTCACATCGAGCGGCGAGGTCCACGCCAGCGCACCGCTCGGCGCCAGCCGCGAGCGTATCGAAGCGTTTGTTAAGCGCAACAGCGCCTGGATTATCAGCCGACTTGCCCAGCGTGAGCAGCGTCAGGCGACGGCGCGAGAGCCGCTCAGTCCCTCGTCCATCATTGCACTTTGGGGCAAGCCCATTACGGTACAGGATGCACTCGATCACAACTTTGCATCACCCGCATCGCGACCCAAACAGGCCACCTTCGCAAGTTTTATGGGTACCGATGAGCCAAGTGGGCGCACGCAGGCAAAGCAGCGCACAGCCCTTGACGGCCTAACGCCCAAAGAACTCCAGACCCGCATCGACCAACTCTATGCATCCGAGGTCACCGCAGCGCTACGCGACATCGTGCACGCGTACGAAATCGCAATGGGCGTCACCGTTTCCCGCATTTCCGTACGCAGCATGAAAACGCGTTGGGGCTCATGCACGCCCAAATCCGGCGCCATTCGCATCGGGCGCGAGCTCGCCGCCTACCCCGTCGAATGCCTCGACATGGTTGTCGCCCACGAGCTCGTCCACTTGCTCGAGCCAAGCCACAATCAGCGGTTTCACGCCCTGCTCGACACGTACTGCCCCAACAATAGAGCTCTGTCGCAGCGGCTCAAGCAGCCTCCCGTAGAGACGTATTAGAACCGGTTAGCGCACGCGCTCGATCTCGACACCGCAGCTTGCCAGGGGCAGGCCAACAGGAGCCCACGGCTTATCGAGCTTTATGCGCACACCAAGCAGCGAGGGATAACGGCGCAGCAGCATCTGGGCCGTCCCCTCGGCTGCCGCCTCGATGAGTTTAAACGTATGCTCGCGCAGATAGCCATCGACATCGTGGCACACCGAGCCGTAGTCAATCGAGGCGTCCAAGTCATCGTGCTCCCCCGCTGCGCGCAGGTCGGCATAGAGCACCAAGGACACGATGAACTTCTGACCCAGCGCGTTCTCCTCGGGATACACGCCATGGTTGGCAAAAACCTCTAGGCCGTCAATGACAATACGGTCGGCATGGCGCAAGTCGTCATAGCTCACGTGGGGCACCGCCGTTGCGGTGGATATTTCGCCCCTTCCACGGCGGGCGAGCTCGGCGCCTTCAGTCTTGGTTGCACTCTCGGGCAGCTTCTTGTTACTCATCGCGATCGTCTCCTTCGTTTAGAACCCCGACCGCGCAAACTAACTACACGCGAATCGACAGGTTCTTTTTATCATCGCTCCAGTTGCAAGCATTGCGCGCGGGGCATGCAAAGCAGGCGCGCGACGCTTTGTCGGCTGCATAGAGCAGACGCTCAAGCGGTTGGCTGTTCACGCGCAGCTTTCGATGGCCCAAAATGGCCGTCTTAATGGCTGCGGCATCGGCCGGCTCAAACGCCACATCATCGGGCATGCCGCCGAGAATCGCATCAGCGACGCGTTCGCTTGCAACATCATGGGATATACCCGATTCGTACTGTTCATCTTTGCCGATATCGTGAAGAAGTGCCGTGGCGTAGATGACCTCGCGGTCAAATTCGAGCTGTTCCTCGAGATTCTTGATCCACATAATGCGAGCGACATCGAGCAGATGGTCAATACCGTGGCGGCAGAAAATGCGTCCCGATTCCAACTGCGCAATGTTACCCAGGTGCCGCCGGAACAGCCCGTTGGCACAAATGTAATCAATGCGAGGCATAGCACCAAAAGGGGCCAGGCCCGAAGCCATAAAGCCGCGACGCGACGTCCCCTCATCGGTCTTCGATGTAAAGTCGTTGACGACCCTCATGTTAACGGCCCAGCATCCTAAAGAACCGCTCCTCGAGCGCGGGATCGGTCTCAAAGACGCCGCGGCGAGCGAGCGTCACGGTCTTGGTGCCGGGCTTTTGCACGCCGCGCATGGTCATGCACATATGCTCAGCCTCCATGAGCACAATCGCTCCCTGGGGAGCGAGATAATCCATGAGGGCGTCGGCAACCTGCGCACACAGCTGCTCCTGCAGCTGCAGACGACGGGCATAGACCTCAACCGTGCGAGCGAGCTTAGACAGACCCGCCACGCGACCGTTAGGGATATAGCCGATCGCAGCCTTGCCATAAAACGGCAGCAGATGATGCTCGCACAGCGAGTAAAACGTGATGTCGCGCTCGATAACCAAATCGTTCGAAGCGACGGCAAAGGTTTTGGACAGGTGCTCCTCGGCACTCTGCTCCATACCGCCGGCGATCTCGCCATACATACGGGCAACGCGCGCCGGGGTCTCCAGCAGGCCCTCACGAGTTGGGTCCTCGCCTATGCCCTCAAGCAACAGCTTAATGGCGGCCTCGACTTTTTCCTGATCGACCATCTGGGCCTCACTTTTCCGATTTCACGTTCGCGCTATGGTACCACGCCCTTCGGCATCGACCACAAGCTACATAGTATGGGTCGAATAGACCGGATCATCACGCCAAAGTTCAACCGCATCACAAAGCGCAACGCCCTCGCGCTCAGCACGGTCGCGCGTGGCGTTCATATCGATCACGCGCTGGTTACTCGAGCCCCTAAAACGCAATGAGATATCGTACAGATCCTGAACAAACGGGCCGTCCACCAACATATCGAGGCAGGCAAGGATACGGTCCGTGACTTCGGTATGGTGACGACCGCCCGGCATAAGTTCCTCGAGCACGTCGCCAGTAAAACACCAAATGGTCTTTCCTGACCCCGCAGGATAAGCGGCACGAACACGCTCGACAAACTCAACGAGCCCCGCCTGATTCTCAGGTTCCATAGGCTCGCCGCCCAGAATCGTCAGGCCGTCAATAAAGGGATGGTCGAGGCTCTCGATAATCTTGTCCTCGACGGCACGATCGAACAGCTCGCCCGCAGCAAAGTCCCACGCGACAGAGTTAAAGCAGTTCTTGCACCCACGACGGCACCCGCTCACAAACAGAGAAGTACGAACGCCTTCCCCATCAGCAATGTCGAAATACTTAATGTTCGCGTAGTTCATAGGTAACTCTCCCGGGAGGCCGGGACATATCATCCCGTCCTCAAACATTCTCGGCCTTCGGCCTGCGAAACTGCGGGCGGGACGATATGTCCCGGCCTCATGCAAAGGGTAACTCAATGAACGAAGCGAACATCGAGTATAGGGTTCGAGGTCCAATAAATACTCAGCTGCAGCTCAGCCGCCATTGCAAGCAGATCGTCATTGCAGCTCAACTCATTTCCGCTAAGAACTTCGAGGAGCGAGCAGACCGCATGCCGCATCTCAGCTACATCACCTTGGCTGTCCCGCAGCGAGGCCCCGGACCTTTGCTCGATATGAGTTCCGCACGAACAGGAGGCGCCAGTGGCGCCTCCGTCGTGAGCCAGGACTGTCCGAAATAGCGAGTAAAGGTCCGGGGCCTCGCTACGGGGCAGCCTGGGATGGTTATTAGAGATGCAGCACGCGGTCGCGGATCTCCTCGGTTCGGCCCTGGTTCCAGAATTGGGTACCGATGTAGCCGCACGTACGACGAGCGACGTTCATCTTCTCCTGATCGCGGTTGCCGCAATTGGGGCACTCCCACACCAGCTTGCCGTCATCCTCGACAATCTTGATCTCACCGTCGTAGCCGCACACCTGGCAGTAATCGCTCTTGGTGTTGAGCTCGGCGTACATGATGTTGTCGTAGATGTACTGCATCACGCGGATGACAGCCTTGAGGTTGTCCTGCATGTTGGGAACCTCGACGTAGGAGATGGCACCGCCCGGCGAAAGTTGCTGGAACATACCCTCGAACTTGAGCTTGTCGAATGCGTCGATCTCCTCGGACACGTGGACGTGGTAGCTGTTGGTGATGTAGCCCTTGTCCGTCACGCCCGGGATGATGCCAAAACGACGCTGCAGGCACTTGGCGAACTTGTAGGTCGTCGACTCCAACGGCGTACCGTACAGCGAGAAATCGATATCGCTTTCGGCCTTCCACTCCGCGCACTTGTCGTTCATGCGCTGCATGACGGCCATGGCAAACGGCGTGCCTTCCTTCTCGGTGTGGCTGTGGCCCGTCATGTACTTGACGCACTCATACAGGCCGGCATAGCCAAGGCTGATGGTAGAGTATCCGCCCACGAGCAACTTATCGATCGTCTCGCCCTTCTTCAGACGCGCTAGGGCACCATACTGCCAAAGAATCGGCGCGGCATCCGAAAGCGTGCCCATCAGGCGCTCATGACGGCACAGCAGGGCGCGGTGGCACAGCTCGAGGCGCTCGTCGAAGATTTTCCAGAACTTGTCCATGTCCTGATGCGAGCTCAGCGCGACATCGGGCAGGTTGATGGTCACAACACCCTGGTTAAAGCGGCCATAGTACTTAGGTTTGGTCGGGTCATAGTTCAGCGCGTTGGCAACATTGTTAAAGCCGTTGCCCGAGCGGTCGGGCGTCAGGAAACTGCGACAACCCATGCAGGTGTAGCAATCGCCGTTGCCGGCGGTCTCGCCCTTCGACAGCTTGAGCTCGCGCATCTTCTTCTCGGAGATGTAATCGGGCACCATGCGCTTGGCGGTGCACTTGGCAGCCAGCTGGGTCAGGTAGAAGTACGGAGAATTCTCGTGAACGTTATCGTCCTCGAGTACATAGATAAGCTTGGGGAATGCCGGGGTAATCCACACACCGGCTTCGTTCTTAACGCCCTCATAGCGTTGACGAAGCGTCTCCTCCACGATCATGGCAAGGTCGTGCTTCTCCTGGGGCGTACGGGCCTCATTGAGATACATAAAGACCGTCACGAACGGCGCCTGGCCATTGGTGGTCATAAGGGTCACGACCTGATACTGAATCGTCTGGACGCCGCGACGGATCTCATCGCGCAGACGGTCCTCAACGACCTCACGGACCTTTTCGGCAGATGCCGAAACACCGAGCTCCTCGAGCTCGCGGGCAACCTCGCCGCGAATCTTTTGACGGCTCACCTCAACAAACGGGGCAAGATGGGTCAGCGAAATAGACTGGCCGCCGTACTGGGAGGAAGCAACCTGGGCGATAATCTGCGTCGCGATGTTGCAGGCAGTCGAGAAGCTGTGCGGCTTCTCGATCAGCGTGCCCGAGATAACGGTGCCGTTCTGGAGCATGTCCTCCAGGTTCACCAGGTCGCAGTTATGCATGTGCTGGGCAAAGTAGTCAGAATCGTGGAAGTGGATCAGGCCCTCATTGTGGGCATCCACGATCTCCTGGGGCAGCAGCACACGCTGAGTCAGGTCCTTGGAAATCTCGCCGGCCATATAGTCACGCTGGACGGAATTGACGGTCGGGTTCTTGTTAGAGTTCTCCTGCTTGACCTCTTCGTTATTGCACTCGATCAGCGACAGAATCTTGTCGTCGGTCGTGTTCTTCTGGCGCTTCAGGCTCTGAACATAGCGATAGATGATGTAGTGGCGAGCAACCTCGTAGCAGTCGAGACGCATGATCTCGTCCTCGACCAAATCCTGGATCTCCTCGACCGAAACGGTGTGGCCCGCGTTCTCGCATGCCTCGGCGACGTTTTGTGCCGCGTAAACCACCTGGCGGTCGGTTAGACGAGAGCTCTCCTCGACCTCCAAGTTGGCGGCGCGGATGGCATTGACGATCTTATCGATGTCAAAGACAACCTCGGTGCCGCTGCGCTTGATGATCTTCATCCTCTTGCCTCTTTCGCATCGTAGCCTCATTGCGCTTCAGAGCCAAACGATGCCCGGCAGGGCCTGTCCCTGTCTTGCGGCGCCGTCGCGCAATCTGTGTTCTCGATAAACCATAAGCCTCCATGCGGACATTCCCAGAAGCCGATCAAGCGGCTCAAGGACACGTTCAAAAGAGGCAGTTAAGGTCTTCGTTCTCTGTCCGCCATCTATCATACGACAAAGAGGCATCTATATCCTGTATTCTTTTTTTAGGTCAAACACAACATATAGTGTTTCAGCAGGTCAAAGCAATTAGTCATTTTGCAAACGCATTAAAAATGAAGGGCTCTTGGCAGAGTGCTAAAACGTTATCAGCTCGACTACCTGCACGGCAGTTTTGAAACCCCCTCAACCGCGCCGCTGACAAATCCTACCAAAACCAAGCCGCTCACGCCAAAAGAATCCAAAAGATTATGCTTGACCAACATGTTGCGGTCGAATGCCGGCGGACGGAGCGACAGGACTGTAAACGCTCGGAAGACTACAGCCCCGGCGCCCCGTCCGCCGGCATTCGATAGGCGAGGATCTATTACCTCTCTTCGCGAACCATCATGCGGCCGAGAGCCGCTGTAAAGGGATCGAGCAGCACGCCGGCGATAACCACAAAGGCCCATCCCTTTGTGACGAGGCCGGCCCAACGCGCGAAGAACGTACGGCCTTCAATCGTTCCGAATCCTCCTTGGAAGGCAATCTCGCCAAAACCGATCACCATAAAAAGGAGCGTGGCACCGATGACCGTACCGGCGATCTTGTGTGATGCACTCCCCTGCTCAAAACCAAAAAAGTCCAGGCACATACCAACCGTTTTGCCAAACAGCGGGAGTGCGCTCAGAACCTCGGCGATCACCGTGGCCACGATGAGTTGTCCCCAAAAGCCCGTGGGGCCCGTCAGATCCAAGCCAGGCGCCCCTTCAATGATGGGGAGAAACGCGCAGAGCAATAGCGGGTTAAAGAAGCCGTTGAGAATACCGATAACGCGCCTGACAGGTAACTTCATAGCCGTAAGCCTTTCAAAGTCATTGATAGAAAGAGGGCCGCCGGCATATGTCGGCGGCCCCGATAAAACATGATGTGCGGCAAAGCAACTACTCGAGCGGCTACTCCGCCTCGCCGCCGGCCGCCATCTTCTCGGCCTCGGCAAGCTGGGCCGGGGTGAGCTTGCGATACTTAATGGCGCCAAAGACGACACAAGCCGCACAGACGATCATGCCGGCGATGAACTTCTGGTCAATCGTTGCACCAAACGGCGACGTCACGGCCTCAAACACAATGGGAGACAATGCCATGCCAAAGTTGATACCTGCCATGCCAATGGCGAGGTTAAACGCACGTCCCTCGGGGGCAGAGTTGCCGGCGGCAAAATTGCCCTCCAGCGGCACGTAGGTCTCCTTGCCCAGCGCAACGACAAAACCCGCAACGCACAGCACCATAAAGGCGGGCGCAACCAGCGTCAGGCCCAGGCCGACGAGCGTCACGCCCCACGCGATCGGCATAGCCAGGTTCTTAAACTTGGCAAACAGCGGACCGACCAAAAGACCAGCCGCAATACCGGCAACGGTCATAACGGTAGAGGCAAGACCGGCCTCCACGGTACCGCCAAAGCCACGGCCCACGACAAGCAGCGAGACATTGGAGCTAAAGAGCTGGAACGTAAGTACGAACACAAAGCTCATGAGCGTGATAATCGCGACCTCTTTAGGCATATTGGCAAACACGTTGACCTCGCGCTTGGGCTCAAGATGACCCTCAGGAAGGCAAACAGCCTCGATTACGATGAAAATGATCATGATGAAGTACGCCGCATAGCTGTGGAACCACTCGGCAGAACCCAAGATGCCGGAAACCATCGTCCAGATAATGCCGCCCAGTGCAACAAAAGTGGAGTAGATGCCCATGACAAACGAGCGCTGCTTTCCGCCAAAGTAATCCGCGATAAGAGCGTCCGTTGAATTCTGCACGGCACCGAGACCAAGGCCCATGACAGCAGAAGCCGCTAAGACTTGGCCGAGCGAGTCGTGGAACACCAGCACCGAGGCGCCTGCCAGCATCACGATAATGTGACCGACGAGCGTCGTCTTCTTCTTGGACACGCGAGAGGCAAGCTGTGAAGAGACGAGCATGGCGGACAACGCCATCATCAACGGGATGATGCCGATAATCATCTGAACGGCAGCGATGTTCTCGTTGGGAAACGCGGCCGCAACAGAGGCCACGATGGGAACGGGCACGAGCATGCCCATGATGCACATGGCGGCTGCGTAAATGCCCACCAGGTACTTGATCTTGGTTTTATCCATGATCCATCCTTACACTTAAAGAAAAGGGTCGGAGCGGCCAGACATCACCAGCGGCCGCCCCAAACACAGCACTATTAGTCGTTGAATCCGGTGAACACGGGTTCTCCGCTGTACACGAGCGCTTCCTCGACACCATCGAGCACGCGGCAGGCGCCAGACGCCATCGCCTCGAGCTCAAACTCGCCGGGATAAGCCGATACGGGAGCGATCCAAGAGCAGCATTCCTCAATCGAGGCAACGAGCTCCTTGCTGTGGACCATGCCGCCTCCGAGCAAGATGCCGTCGACGTCGCCCTTCAGCACGCAGGCCATCTCGCCAATCCACTTGCAGATTTGGTAAACCATTGCATCCCAAGCGCGTGCTGCAGCCTTATCGCCCGCAGCGGCACGTTCACACACCTCGATGGCATCGGACGTACCCAAAAGGTCAACGAAGCCACCGGTCTTCATGCAATGGGCGCGGGCAACGTCGAGACCATGTTCCGCCGTATACTTCGCGACCTCGATTGCGGGGACCGAGCCACAGCGCGTCGGCGCCATGGGGCCCTCGCCGCCGACGATGTCGTTGCCGTCGACCATCTTGCCCTTAAGGTGAGCGGAAATCGAAATGCCACCGCCGATATGACAAACAATAAAGTTACACTCGTCATATGCGCGACCGAGCTTTGCCGCGTGACGAATGGCGGTCTCTTTAAGATTAAGGGCGTGCAGGTGCACGTTTCGATACACGCCCTTAATGCCCGTCATACGTGCGAGGTCGCACAGCTCATCGGTATCGGGAGGATTCACCACAAAAGAGGGCTTGCCCGTCTTTGAAGCGAACTCATGGGCAATCTGGGGGCCAAGCTGCGCCGGGTGCTGAATGCCGTTCGCACCGATGCGGGCATGCTCGAGCATGACCTCATTGATGGCATACGTGCCGCCGGGCAACGAAAGCAAGCCGCCGCCGCGACCGACAAATGCATCAAAGTCCTCGAGCTTCAGGCCCGCCTCCCCCAGTGCTCCAAGAATCAGATCGCAGCGATACGGCATCTGAGCCGAAACCCCATCGAACTGGGCGAGGTCCTTCGCATCGTGCGCAACGTTCTTGCTGAGCTTGCACTCATCACCCTCAAAAACGCCCACCTTCGTGGAAGTGGAACCCGGGTTGATTACCAGGATGCGCCAGGGAGTCTTTTTATCGGACATATCTTAAGCCTCCTTAAGCGCCTGGGCGCGCACGCAGCTCATCACCACGTTGCCGACGATCTCGTCGACGGGCGCAGAGCGCGAGCAATCGCACACGATCTTCTTGAAGCCCTGAAGCATGGGGCCGTAAGCATTGGCGCCGGTCAGGTTCTGGATGATCTTGACGCCGATATTGCCCACGTTGATATCAGGCCAGATGACCACGTTGGCCTGTCCCGCAACAGCGGACTCACGACGTACCTTCTTGGCCGCAACCTTGGGGTTAATCGCCGAGTCAAACTGGAACTCGCCGTCGATGGCAAGGTCGGGACGGCGATCGTTGGCAATCTCGCGAGCGCGGCGTACTTTGTCGACGAGTTCGTTATCCATCGAGCCGTCAGTCGAATGCGAAAGCAGCGCGCAACGGATATCCCATCCGGTCAGCGAGCGCACCGTTTCGCTCGACGAAATCGCGATCGAGGCAAGTTCCTCGCTCGTAGGGTCGACGCAAACGGCGGAATCGCCAAAAGCCAAAAGGCCACCTTCGCCGCCGTTCCAGTTGGGAATGTCGGCGATACCGCACGAGCTCACGGTGTCCACCCCGTCGGCAAGGCCGACGATGGTCTGACCCGCCAGGATAATATCGCCCGTGGCGTTATCAATGCCGGCGAACATTACGTCGACATCGCCGAGCACCTGCAAAATCAGGGCGCGCTCAAGCGGACGCGCCATACGGCGCGCGGCGCCCTTGGGCTTAAACTTGCAATTCGGATGCGAAAGGTAGCGCTCGCAGCAGGCAGCGTTCGCCTCCTCGTCGGTCACATCGACAATCTCGATGCCGTCAAGGGAGATGCCGCGCTCATCGGCAAGCTCCTTGAGCTTACCGCCGTCGCCGACCAGCACACATTCGGCAAGATGCTCGGCGGCGATCTTTGCGACCGCCTGCATCATGGTCTCGTTTTCGCCCTCGGGAAAAGCAACGCGCATAGGCTTGGCGGCAGCCTGCTCGCGCAGGGTCTGCATCAGGTCCATGGCAGCTACTCCATCTCTTCGGCAGTGCGCTCGATAAGCTCGCCGATGGTCTTCATGACCATGACCTCGCGAACGGGGACCTCGGCATCGAGCTCGTTCTCGATCATGGAGGTCAGGGCGATCATCTTCATCGAGCCCTTGCCCAGGGTCTCAAACGTCGTCTCGGGGGTCACATCGCCATCGTAGTTGTAAGCGGACTTGGCAAAATCGCAGATCTGCTGAGTGAGTTCTTCGTTCATGATGGTGCCTTTCTAAGATAAAAAGAGGGGCGGCCACGGCGGGCTGGAGACACGGGTCCCGCCGTGGCCTAAGAGAGGAATCGAATTGTTAAAAGGGTGAAAACCTAGTCGTCAAGCTCAAACGTGAGCTCTTTGTAACCCGGTCGATCGATGACCTTGGCATGGACACCAACGGTCTCGCCCGCCATGAGCTTGGCGCGGATCTCGGGGGCCTTCTTCTTGGTAATGCCGTAGATGACGTAGGTGTACTGAGAACCCTCGTCAATATCGACGGCGCCGTAGGCGTACTTGCCATACTCCTTGAGGTAGGGCTTGTCGTTCTGCGGACCAGGCAGGGTAAAATCGATCAGATGGCCGTGACCGGAAACCTGGACCCAATCGGTCTTGTGGTAGCCGCAGGCATTGCAGGCAAGGTGAGGCGGAAACTCGACGGCTCCGCACTCGGGGCACTGACGTGCCCAATAGATGCCCTCTTCAAGACCCGTGTAGAACTTCTTGACCACGGGCTCCATATCTTTGAGTTGCATGAGAATACTCCTTATGGGAAATCGAAAACCGCGGTCGCTTAGGCGACGGTACGAAGAATCTGGCAGCGCACATTCTGAGAACCGCCAAAACCGCGCAGGAAGGCCGTCTCAGGAATCTTCTTCATCTGGGTTGCACCGGCGACGCCGCGCATCTGCTTGACGGCCTCGACGATATCGGCGATACCGGATGCGCCATGAGCGTGGCCGAAGTTGCAACGGCCACCGTGCGGGTTGATGGGCTTATCGCCGTCAAAAGCGGTGCGGCCATCGATCGCATACTTCCAAGCCTCGCCGCGCGGAATATAGCCGCACTCCTCGGCCGAGACGATCTCGGAAGCCAGGAAGAAGTCATTGCACATAAACAGGTCGATCTCATCGGGGCTCACGCCGGTAAGGTCGTAGACCTGCTTGGCAGCAAGCTCGGTAGCCCAGTGCTCGTTGTGAAGCAGGCCGGCTTCGACGGCAGAGGCGCCCGTGCCCAGAACCTCGATAGGTGCATACGGGACACCCATGGCCTTGGCCTTCTCCGTGGGCATCACGACAACAGCGGCGGCACCGTCGCATTTCTTCTCAAAGCCGGTAACGCGCAGGTACTGCGTAACGCGCGGGTTGTACATGCTCTTGAGATACTCGTCGGCGGTATCGAACCCAGCCGCCTTCGCATCCTCCTCGACCGTGGTCTCGTACCAGGCAAGGGGATTCAGGACGGCACCGCGGCGAAGGCTCTTGGTAAGGCCGTTCAGGGCGTCATCGATCTGATCGGCAGTAAGGTCGTACTGCATCGAATACTCGTTGATCCAGTTGTCGAACGACACGCCAAAGGCACCATCGAGCGGGCGACCATACGCGCGGTCATAGATCTTATCGAGCGAGGGAATCATGACGTCAAGCGTAAAGTCCTGGCGAATATGCGAGGGCATGTGCTCAACGGGAAGGGTCGAAGCCAAATCGCAGGCACCCGTAAGGACGACATCGTAGGCACCGGAGGCGACTGCCATCACGGCCTGCTCAAGGGCGACGTAGCCCGTGCAGCAAGCCTCGGAATGATGGACGGAACCCTTGGCGCGAACGCCAAACCAATCGGCAACCTGCATGTTGGGGGTAATGCAATCGCCAACAAGATACGGATTGGCGCTGCCGTGGTAGAAAAAGTCGATATCGCGGGGCTCAAGACCGGCATCGGCAATTGCCTCGAGGGCAGCATAGCCAAACGCCTCGCCCTCGCCAATGCCCTGGGTCTCGGGATGCTCCTCAAAATCCTTGAACGGGGTGCAGCCTACGCCTACAATCGAGACGCTGCGCATGTTCTTTCCGAGCGTAACCACTGAATATCACATCCTAATCATGTGAGGGTGTACGGAGTGATGGCGCAGTCCGGCCGCGAGCGAAGGTGAGAGAGCGCTCGCGGCTTTTCTGTGCCGTCACACGTTGAACTACTGCAGTGGTTCTTTTGAACGTAGCTTTAGTTTATGAGGGGTTTATTTGGTGTTGTGGGACAAAAAGCCGTTATATGTCCCATCATTTGGTACGCATAGCTTAATTTCGTTCCAAATAGCAGATAAATGACCGTGCTTAAAACCGATTCATAGGGTTGGAGCACTTTGAGTTCGCTGCATGCGCAACCGTTCATCCCTAAAAAACAGCCGCTCACCCGAGTGGCTTTTCAAAATCGGGGATACGTGGGTGCCAATGGCGCGAGGTATCGTCGACAAAGAGCGGTGCGTAGAACATGCGATTGAGCGCGGCGGCAACGGTTCGTGCCTCAAGGTCAGGCCGGACTTCGAGCCAATACTGGATGAGGTTATGGTGGCCCGCAAGCGCAAAAGCAAGATACAGATCGAGGTCCGTCTCATCCGAAAACGTCGACCGCAAACGATCGCGAAAATAGTCATGCATGAAGATCGTTGCCTTGTGTGCAAACACGGGATCACCGTTATCGCTGTTAAGCGCCAGGACTTTCGAGCGATTGGCCTTGAGGATTTCCATGCGCTTGATCATCGTGGGCGTGGGATCAAGCTGCGCATCACCAAAACGAGCCTCAAGGGCAACGTCGTTAATGTCTTGCATGTTCTGGAGCAGCTCATCTTCAAAGCGCTTGACCACATCATCGACAGAGCGGTAGCAACGATAGAAGGTTGATTTTGATGTATGGGCAAGACGGAGTACGTCGGTGACCTTAATCGATTGCACAGGCGTTGTCGCCATAAGTTCAAAGACGGCGCCTTCGATCCGCGAAGCAATATCGTTTTTAGCGTTCAGTGACATAGAAGGCCTCCCCTGTTGGCGATTGGCTACTATGCTACCCGAAAGGCATGCTCCTCAATGGCGATATGGGGCATAGAACGCGCTGCACAAGAGATGACACACTGGCCAAACACCACCGAGGAAGTAAACCATCCGCTCGGCAACCCGTCTTTGCGGGGATCGATTGAAAAGCCGGACCCCTCCGCCTTCAGGACGGCTTCGATACGCGTCCAAACCCGACACAGCCGAAAGGCGCGTTCCTGCGAATCTGCCGCAGCGTCAATCCAGGCCCGTTCCCTTGAGCTCGCCATACGCTCAACCGCAATAGGTACAATCTCATCGACCGCCTCGATATCCACGCCAATAGGTCCTCCGACCGACCGAGCAACATCGGAAACAGCGAGGACGGCCACGCTTCCGCCATGTGAAATGGAAATAGAGGGGGCCTCCCCATCCGCAAGCTCGATCTTGCCGAAAGCAGAGCGCGCAAGCTGGGTGTCGTCGAAGACACCCAGGGCGTCGCGAAGCAGCAGACCCACGCCCGCAGCTTCCCTCCGAGACGCAATGGGGAGATCTCCATTGGAGGCACGCGAGGCATAACGTCCCGCGATTGATGCCATATCAACGGTCTCGCCGGGATCGATCGCAGAAACGTCAACGAGATGCACGGTTATGTTCAAAATGGTCAACCCCCACTCGATTGAGATGACAAGGCTAAACTGACGTTCAGAACCGCTCTTTCATGAAGCGAGGTACCTTTTGCCGGCGATTTGGCGACCAAAACAAAACAGCTCAGAGGCTAAGCCTCTGAGCTGCGAACATTTGGTGGGCGTTAGAAGATTTGAACTTCTGACCTCTTCCGTGTCAGGGAAGCGCTCTCCCCCTGAGCTAAACGCCCAAATGGAGCGGACAACGGGGCTCGAACCCGCGACCCCAACCTTGGCAAGGTTGTGCTCTACCAACTGAGCCATGTCCGCCTGCGAGGATTTAATATACGGGATAATCCACCCAAATGCAAGAACTTTTTTTGAAAAGTTTTGCGACACCCTCGCGAACCTCGCGAAGACATCAGCCACCACGGAAAGCGCAGGCAAACGCAAACTCGCCGCAAGAGGCCCCTACAACTCAGCGAGCATGATCCAGGCAGAACTGTCCTGCGCGAGCTTGCCGTCTGCAAGCGGTGATGAGGTGAGCAGGACCCTGCCCGCCGGCAGCTCCACGGGTGCTGCACCGAAGTTCGTCACACACGCCCAGCCGTTGTCACGGCGATAGGCGATGACGCCGCCCTCAGCGCCCTCGGCACCATCCGCAAGGCCGGTGCGCCCGTCAAGATCGAGCCACTTAAGATCGTTGGCGCGCCCGCGCAGCTTGCGCCGCAGCCAGAGGGCGTCACGATAGAGCGCAAGCATCGATGTCGGGTCCGCTTCTTCCCTATCGGCAGCGTAATCGGAAAACCATGCAGGCTGCGGCAGATGGGGCGCCGCATCGGCGTCCGCCGGTGAAAACCCAAACGATCCGCCCTGCACGGGATCGTCCGCTGCCACCCACGGCAGGGGCACACGGCAGCCGTCGCGCCCCTTCTCGCGCTTCGGTCCGTGCGTATTGGTCGCAGTAGGATCTTCGAGTGCGGCCCACGGGATATCGGCCACCTCAAAAAGGCCGAGCTCCTCACCCTGATACACGTATGCCGAGCCCGGAAGCGCCAGCTCAAGCAAAAGGGCCGCCCGCGCGCGGCGCTCACCGAGTTCACGGCCCTCGTCATAAGACGACCCGTCGCGTAAGAGCCAGTCGAGCGCAATCTGATGGTAGCGCGTCGCCTTGATTTGCGGCAGGGCATAGCGTGTCGCCACGCGCGGCACGTCGTGGTTGGAGAGTACCCAGGTCGAGGCAGAATTGGATTCGATAGCCGCCTTCAAGCCCTTCTCGATTGCAGCGTGCATGTCATCATAGGTCCAAGTGGCCTTGGCGAACTCAAAGTTGAATGTCTGGCCAAGCTCGCTGGGGCGTGCGTAGAGATACTGGCGCTCGGGCAGAACCCACGCCTCGGCAACGGCGCTGCGCGGCGGATCATAACGGTCGAACACGCGGCGCCACTCGCGATAGATCTCATGGACCTCGTTGCGGTCCCACAGCGGATGGGTGCCGTCCTCAACCATGTCATCGCCCTCGGCGAGATGCCACCGGTCGAGGTCATCGCGGTCGAGATCCTTGGCGAGACCGTGCGCCACATCAATGCGAAAGCCATCGACGCCTCGATCGCTCCAAAACGCCAGGACGTCGCAAAAGAACGCATGAACCTCGGGACACGACCAGTCAAAGTCCGGCTGCTCGGGCGTAAACATGTGCAGATACCACTGACCGTCCGCGACGCGCGTCCAGGCGGGGCCGCCAAAGTTGGCATTCCAATTGGTGGGAGGCAGCTCGCCGTGCTCGCCGCGACCATCGCGGAAGATATAACGGGCGCGCTCGGGTGATCCGGGGCCGGCGGCAAGAGCGGCTTTGAACCAGGGGTGCTGGTTGGACGAATGGTTGGGCACGATGTCGACGATGACCTTGATGCCGTGCGCATGAGCCGCAGCGATCATGTCATCGAAGTCGTCAAGCGAGCCGAGACGTGGGTCGACATCGCAGTAGTCCGCCACATCATAGCCGCCATCGACAAGAGGCGATGGGTAAAACGGGCTCAGCCAGATGGCCTCGATGCCCAGCTGCTCAAGATAGTCCATCTGCTGGGTAATGCCCGCGATATCGCCCAGACCCGAACCAGTCGAATCCTTAAACGAGCGCGGATAGATCTGATAGATCGCGGCATCGGACATCCATGGGCGCGACGAGGACTTTTCTGTAGCCATGGGATGAGTCTCCCTTGCAACGAGGTTTTGCGAGATGCCCACGATGATACGCCCAAAGCGGACATTCGCGGCAAACAACGCCACAGCCACGCCCCAAACGCTCGCTCCCTCACGGGCTCGAGCCTCCTGGAGCGAATCAATCGATTAGTGAAAAGAACGGAAGACCCACTTCCCCGGCCACGACAGACACTATGACCCAATCCAGGGGCACGGAAACGACAGGAGC
>NZ_QSQW01000008.1:0-112762 GCF_003437565.1 Collinsella sp. TF10-11AT | reverse complement strand
ACCCTCCCTGCCGTCACATTATTCAACCAGTTTTGCGGGCGTGCGCCGCTGCGCGGCTAGCCCGCGTGTTCCTCGGCGGGGTTGGTCTGATTGTTCTGGTTGGACTTCTTACTTTGGCTCAAAGAAAAACGGGAGATGCCTTGTGCATCCCCCGTTTTTGTTGCGGTTAGTCTAGGTCAATAAACTTGGTACTTATGACATGGCCGTCTTTGACGAGCATTCTGGCCATGGTGGGGCCTCGGCTGCCCCTTGGGTAGCTGGCGCTGCCCGGGTTGAGAACCAAGCAGCGGCCTACTTGGGCTTCTTTGGTTACGTGGGTGTGGCCGTTGATGGCTACGTCTACGGATCCCACCGGAAGGTCTTCGCGGTAGTGGGCTACGGCGAATTTGAGGCCTTCGTAGGTAAAGAGCGCAAGACGGTCTACATCGGGGCCGTAGTCGCGGTAGTAATCGTTGTTGCCCAATACGGCCCGCACGGGGGCGATGGTGCATAGGTGCTCGTAGTCCATCTCTGACGTAAGGTCGCCGGCGTGGATGATCAGGTCTGCGCCCTCAAGCTCATCCAAGAGCGCAGGCGATAAATAGCCGTGGGTGTCCGAGATGATGTCGATGCGCTTGGCGCTTGCGCTGTTCATGGGATCCCTTCCGCAAAAAACGATTCGGCAGATACATACAAAAAAGGCCCCACGGCCCCGCAGACGATGGGTCTACAGGGCTGCGGGGCCAGTGTGCTAGAGACTCAGAGCCTTCTTGAGCGGCACGACGCGGCGGCGAGAAACCGGCACGCGTTCGTCGACGCCCGTAATGCCCAGCTGGATGGCGCCCGAGGGCACCGTCTCAACGTCCGTGACGCACGCTAGGTTGACGATATAGCGGCGGTGAACACGGAAGAAGCCAAAGTCGCAGAGCTTGGCCTCAAACTGCGCCAGCGAGGTCGTCGACAAAAAGCGATCATCGACGGTATAGATGCAGGAGTAATCGTCCTTTGCCATGATAAAGCGGATGTCATCCACGGGAATGAGCACCTTGCGGCCGCCCTTTTCCACCGGGATACGCTCGATGGTCACTTTGCTGTCCGTAACCGGCTTGGCGCGTTGCATGACCTTCTCGATCGCGCGATCCAGGCGTGCCTCCTCAACCGGTTTCATTAGGTAATCGACAGCATCTACGTCGAACGCCTCGACGGCATGATCGCTATACGCGGTCACAAACACAATCGCCGGCGGATTTTTGAGCTTATGCAGCGCCTCGGCAAGTTGCAGGCCCGAGGCACCGGGCATCGAGATATCGAGAAACACGACATCCACGCGACTTTCCATAAGCATCTCGATGGCGGAGCGGACGCTCGACGCCTCCGTGATCGTGCCGATCTTGCCCGTTTGCTCGAGCAGGAAGCGAAGCTCCGAGCGAGCCGGCGCCTCATCATCCACAATCATCGCACGCAGCATAGGGATAAAACCTTTCGTCAACTAACTACGCCGGGCATCCGTCGCATGACGTTGAGCCCGTAGCTTTTTATTTTACTCTTGAATGTCAAAGATGCTCTCTGACAAATCAAGATGAAGGAGCACTTTGGTGCCCTTGCCCGGCGCCGATTCGACACGCGTATAGGAGTGCGGCCCATAAAAGCGATGAATGCGCTCCGAAATATTGTGCATGGCCACACCGGCGCCGCCACCCTGGGGAGAGCTGGCGTCGGGACGGGCAGAGCGCTCGTCAAACAGTCTGGCGGCGGTACCCTCATCCATGCCCACGCCATTATCGGCCACGGCAATCAAGATTGCATCCTCGCCGTCTTGGTGAACGGTCACGTCGATCCTCAGGGCGTCGTCATCGCCCATACCATGACGTACGGCGTTCTCGACAATCGGCTGGATCACGAACGCCGGCACCAGCGTATCTTCCACGTCCTCGGACACATCGAACGTCGCAAGCACGCGGTCCTCGCCAAAGCGGGCCTTCTCAAAGGTAAGGTAGCGCTTGGTCTGTGCGACCTCGCGCGAGACCGGAATAAGCGATCCCGAGTTGTCGAGCGTGGCACGATAGAACGATGAGAACTCACGAAGCAGTTCGCGGGCCCGCAGCGGGTCGGTGCGCGTAAACGATGCAATGGTGTTCAGCGTGTTGAACAGGAAGTGCGGGTTAATCTGCGCCTGCAGCGCACGCACCTCGGCGCGCGCCGTGAGCTCCTTTTGCACCTCGAGCTCGTGGATGGCGAGCTGCGTGGACAAGATCTCGGCAAAGCCCGAGGCAAGCGCGTACTGGGTACGGTCGACGGCGCGCGGGGTCTTGTAGTAGAACTTGAGCGTACCGACGGTACGATCGCCCACCTTGATGGGGGCGATAATGCCGGCGGGGACTTGGTTGTGCGAGCCGTCCGAGCCCACGACATCCACCATACGGTTGAACGACTGCACGATGCCATGTTCGATAACGTAGCGTGTGGCAAGCGTGTGGATGGGAGTATCGGGCAGCAGTTTTTCCTCAAACTCGCCCGCGCAGGCAAGCACGTTGTCCTCGTCGGTGATGGCCACCGTCATGGCGCGCGTCTCGGGCAAAATGCGCCGGCACACCAAACGCGCCGACTCCTGCGTCAGACCGCCCTTAATGTCCTCGAGCATGGCCGAGGCCACCGAGAGCGTCTCCTCGGTGTACTGGGAGCGCACCGAATCGGGATTGAGCGTCAAAAAGATAAAGATGCACAGAAAGATGCACAGCAGCGCGCAGGCAATCACCGTGGCGATCGGCTCGATACCGGTCACCAAGGCGAAAATAAAGTACACCAGCACGCAAATGGCGCAGGCGACGGCAATGATGCGAAAGATTGATATTGAACTATCGCGCTGGGCGCGGCGGTCGATCATTCGGCCCCCTCCAGAATACTGATCAGTTGTGCGTCACGCCAAAGCCCGTCCATAATCTTGGGCCAAAAGCTCTGGAAACGCAGATAGCTTGCAGCGTTTTGGCGCGCATAGGCCTTTGCCTCGTCGATACCATGGCGCCAGATGCGCAGGTAGCCCTCATGCTCGCGGGTAAACACGCTGCGGACCATAGCGGTCTTGCGCACGCGGTCGTCGAGCTCGCGCGAAATCCACGGGCCCGGGTAGGGCATGAGCGATGCCGCCGTAACGGGGATGAGCTCCTTTTGATGCGCGGCGAACGTCAACTTGGCCCGTTCGTAGTACCAACGGTATACATCCTGCATAAAGCGCGGTGAGCGCTTTTCGGACTCCGGAGGCAGATGGCGCACGGTCCACTCGTTATCAAACCACACGTCGTAGCCAAACATACGCATGTTAAAGAGGTAATCCAAGTCCTCGCCGCGGGTGATAAACGGGTCAAAGGCCACACGCGTAAAGGCGCGGGCGTGCAGGGCCATCAGGCCGCCGCACACGTAGTTGGAGCGCGAGATGCGGGTGCCCGAGAGCGCCTTTTTCATCCAACGGTTGAACTCGATGCGCTTGGTCCACCAACGATGGCAGATGCCCGCCTTGTCCGTGGGAGCCAGCGGCGAGCCGTCGCGATCGTAGAAATAGCCGCTCTTGACCAAGATCGGCAAGCCCTGACGCGTCTGCTGCCCCAACGCATAGGTCGCGCGCTTCATAAAGTCGGCGTCGATGACAGTCTCATCGTCATCCAAAAAGATAACCGCGTCATGCCCCAGCACAGCGGCACAGGCTAGCCCCATGTTGCGGATGGCACCGTAGCCTCGCAGGCTCACGCACTCGCCCGAACCCTTGGGCGCGATCTGAGCAACCCGGTCTGCGATGCGCGAGGCCTGGGTGTTGGTGACAACGGTGACCTTGAGCGTGGGATGCGCATTAACGATTTCGTGCACGCGATGGGATACGTCGGGCGTGACAGAAACCGGACAGACCACCAAGAGAATGATGCGCGGAATGTCGCGCACCTGTTCGAGTGAAGTCAGGCAGCGATCGAGTTCCGGGTTGGCGGCGTTGAGCGACGTCGAGTGATCGTAGGTGCCGGGAGCGTTTGCTTGGGTATCATCGCCCGCCCAATATGTTGGGATCACAACCGTGGCGTTCATACCTTTACCCTCCTTGCAACACAAAAACGGGGCGCCGCCAAACACAGGCGACGCCCCGCGACCTAGCTGATTCCATCATACCCACTTGGGCTAAACATTGCTCGGAAGTCAGAATGATTTATGCGGCTACTTCCAAAAGAGTACTGTAGATAGGCACAATTGCTGTACTGAGCCCGGTTGCCTTACGCTGCCGCCTGAGTCATGCGGGACAGGCGGACCAGCAGCATAAAGCCAACAACCAGCAGCACGCCAATGGAAAGGACGCCCAGCGACGGGTTGCCGGTCAGCGAGGTGACGACCGACACTAGAAAGGTGCCCATGACGCTTGCATAACGACCAAAGATGTCAAAGAAGCCGTAGTACTCGTTGGATTTTTCTTTAGGGATAATGCGGCCAAAGTAGCTACGGCTGAGCGCTTGCACGCCGCCCTGGAACAGGCCGACCATAATGGCAAGCACCCAGAACTCAAAGGCGGTCTTTAGGAAGAACGCGGCGAACAGCACAATGCCCATGTAGGCGGCGACCGCCACCAGAATCATGTTGAGCGTGCCCACGCGTCCGGCGAGCTTGCCGTAGATGATGGCGGACGGAAAGGCCACAAACTGCGTGACGAGCAGCGCCAGCACCAGCTGGGTCGAATCGATACCCAGAGCCGAGCCGTAGCTGGTTGCCATGGAAATGACCGTGTGCACACCGTCGATGTAGAAGAAGAACGCGATCATGTAGACCAGCACGGTCTTGTTGTGGGCGATCTCGCGCATGGTGTGTCCGACCTCGGAGAACACACCGCCCACGATGTGGCCGATGGTGTCCTGGGGACCGCGCTCGCGACCGTACTTTTGCTTATAGGTGCGAATGAGCGGCAGGGTAAAGATGAGCCACCAGGCACCGATGATGATAAACGACAGACGCGTTGCCAGCATGGTGGGGACGCCGAGAGCGGGGCCACCCATGATAAGCGCCAGGCAGATGATGAACGGCACGGTGGAACCGATGTAGCCCCAGGCATAGCCCGAACTGGACACGGCGTCCATGCGCTCGTCGGTGGTAATGTCGGGCAGCATGGCGTCGTAGAACGTCATGGACGAGTTGAGGCCGATGGTGCACAGCACGTAGACGGTCAAAAACGCCATCGCGGACATGGGGATGGCCTGCGCAAAGCAAAGCACGAGGCCCGTAAGGAAAAAGCCCATGAAGAACTTGATCTTGTTGCCGGCGTAGTCGGCAAGTGCACCCAGAACGGGCATGAGCATGGCAATGACCAACGAGGCGATCGTCTGCGCGTTGCCCCAGGCGACCACGAGGTCGGCCGAAGAAGCGCCGGTATTGATGGCATTGAAGTAGATGGGCACCACCGAGGTATTGAGCAGTACGAGGGCCGAGTTGCCCACATCGTACATAACCCAGTTACGCTCGAGCTTGGTGTATTTCATGGACAGGGCCCCTTCGTATTCGCCCGATATGCAGTTAGTTCATCGTACCCCAATTGTCCAGAGGCGCCGGTAAGGATTCGGCAAAGGAGCACGCACGATCCCTACTCCTCGCGGTCGAACTCTTCGTCGGCACCGAGCACGCGACCGCTGTAATTGACGTGGTTGGTCACGGCTTCCATATCGCCGGTCTCGATAAAGCGGGCAACCGTGCACTCGTAATCGAGCAGCGCGCGGTCAAAGACCTCGGGGAAGCTCTCGGTCGAGACTTCATCGGTAAAGGGGTTCTTCCATGCCAAGTGGCCCAGGTTGCCGGTACGCTCGGGCAGTTCGGTCGTCACGCGGTGCGCAAGGCCGTCGAGCAGCGAATAATCGTGCACCAAGCCCTCGAGCAGGGCAATCGCGCGCGTCTTGGCCGAACCGGCCGGCTCGATAGTGCGGTAGAGCATCTGCATGTCCGAAACGGCGCCGGCGTACTCCCCCGCCGGGATGTCGATACCGTACACGCGCCCGGCGACGTAGCTCATCAGCACGCCGGCAACGCGATTGATGCGGTCGGTGGTAACGATCTCGCCCGCCGGCGGATAATCCTCGACCGTGGCCCCATCGCGCTTGAGCTGCAGCATCAGCACGTCCAGGTCGCTTTCGAGCACGGCGTGAACTTGGCTGCCCGAAGCCTCGAGCTCGGGATCGGAATCCACAATGCCAAACTGCTGCTCGTAGACAAAGGGGTGGGCATTGCGGTCGAGCACATAGTGCGACAGCAGGCCCAGCGCAAAGGCGCGACCCAGATTGGCGTCGCGCGGCTGCAGGTGCGACACGCCGTCGCGCAGGCACGAGAACTGGCGCGACATGCGCGAGCGGTGCATGACCTGAGCAAGCGACGTACAGTCGGAAATGCGCGGCGTGAGTATGTGGAAGAAAAACGGGTCGGGACCTTGGTTTCCCAGGATAAAGGCGATGCGCTCCTCGTCGGACGTGATAACGCCCTGCGGAAGACGGTCGATGCTTTCCTCGCCAAACAGATGATGCGTAATGAGCGCGGGCATATTGTTCCTTTCGATTTCATTCGATGCAATCCATTATGCCCACCGCACAGTCATGCCAAACCTGCAACGGCAAACGATGGCGCACCGACCCTTACGCTAGCCCCAGGTGCGCTTTAACCTCGGCAGCGCGACGGCGTGAAACGGGCACCGTCGAGCTCACACGGTCGAGCCTGAGCTCCATCAGGCCCGTGGAGCCGATCTCGACATTATGCACGTCTTCCAAATTAACCAGATAGCTGCGATGGACGCGGATAAAGCCCTCGGAGGCCAGGCGCCGCTCGAGCGAGGAAATCGACTCATTGATCAGGTATGTCCCCTCGGCGCAGACGGCGTTGCAAAAATCGGCGCGCGCCTCAAAGTAACAGACATCCGCCACGGGAATGAACACCCTTTTGCCCCCGCGATCCACCGTCAGGCGCAAAGGCTGGCGCGGAGCATGGACGACACGGCGAGCACCCAGGGCAGTCTCGATCTTGTCGAGTGCCTTTGACAGGCGGGCATCCTCCACCGGTTTGACGACGTAATCGACCGCATCGAGGTTATAGGCATCGGCCGCATACTCGGCAAATGCCGTCACAAACACCACGACCGGCGGCGTCTTTAGGTTCTGCAGCGTCTCGGCAAGCTCAATTCCCGAGCGACCGGGCATGGTAATGTCTAAAAACAGCACGTCGGGCTTGTTCGACAGAATCAACTCCACAGCTTCGGCGACATTGCCCGCCTCGGCAATCTGACCCACACGCGCATCCTGTTCCAACAGATAGCGTAGCTCAGCCCTAATGGGAGGCTCGTCATCAACCACCAGGATGTTCCAGCCTTCGGACATATGCGCTTCCCCTCTTTTTTTCTCAATCCAACCGCATGCTACACCGTTAGCGGCGCCGGCTCATGCGGATCGCCGTTCAACTCAACGATGACCTGCGTTCCCACGCCCTCCTGGGACTTCACGCGCATGCCAGAATCTTCTCCGTAAAAGAAATGGATGCGCTGAAGCACGTTGAAGAGCGCCAGGCCGCAACCTCGCTTGACGGAGCCGTCGGCGGTAATGCTCTCGGGCTCCTCTCGGCGATGCTGCTCAAACAGATGCGCGCAGACTTCTTCGCTCATACCGATGCCGTCATCTTCGACGATGATCTCCAAGCCGTCATCGGTCTCAAAAGCCCTAACACGAATAGAAAGCGGCTCGATCTCGCGCTGTGCGTGCTTGATACAGTTTTCGAGCAACGGCTGCAAGATAAACGGCGGTACCAGGCTGTCGCGCACCTCAAAGTCGATGTCGACCGAAACGCGCAGACGGCCGTCGCCATACCGGGCCTGCATAAGATTGATATAACGAGTGCCCTGTTCCACCTCGTGCTCGAGCGTGGTGAGGGTATCGGAGTCAGAAAGCGTCTGACGATAGTAGTTGGAAAAGTCGATCAGCAACGATCGCGCCTTGTCGGGCTCGGTTCGAACGAGCGACACGATCGTGCTAATGGTATTGAATAAAAAATGCGGATCGACCTGCGACTGCAGGGCGCGAAGCTCAACGCGGGCCGTAAGCTCGTCCTGGCGCTCGAGCTCAAAGCTGGCGAGCTGCGTGGAAATGAGATCGGCAAAGCCCGAGGCCAACGCCGTCTGGCGCATATCGATGCTGCTCAGGCGGGGATAGTACAGCTCGAGCGTACCCACGCAATGCCCGCGTACGGTAAGCGGCGCAACAATGCCGGCACGCAAACGGGGAAAATAGCCGCCCGTCTCATAGGAGGCGTCACGCGAAAATACACTCTGTTCGCCGGACTCGATCACGTTGAGCGTGGTCTTGAGCACGACCGGGGTGCCGGCAGGGCATTTTGCCGAGTCCTCACCCCAGCTTGCCAGCACCTGCTTGCCGTCGGTAAAGCAGATGGCAGAGGCAATGGTCTCGGACAGGATGATCTTGGAGGCGCCCAAGGCCGCTTCGGGCGTAAGGCCGCGCGACGTGTAGGCGAATATTTTTGATGCGATGGCGAGCGTACGGTCGGTTGCGCTCGATGTGAGGTCGTCGGGGACCACAAAGACATACGAGAAAAAGAAGCACAGCATGACCAGGCCGGCAATAACGACAACGCCCGGAACGGGGTTGGGATTATCGGTTAAATCCCAGATAAGCAGCAGGATAAGGGCCGGTACGACAAAACCGAGCAAGATGGCCTGGACCACATGCTGGGCCGTACGAAAGACCTTGGTAGAGTTGTAGCTCTTGCCCAGAATCAGCCTGTTTAAATCCACCGTCATCCCCTTCTTACTGACGCACCCCATAGCAATGGAGAGGGCCGCAAGCGACCCTCTCCATTGCATTATGCAATCAAAAACTGTGTTTTACATCCAGCCATCGACAAACGGTATCTTAGGCGCTGTATTTGTTGGCCTCGCCAAAGGTGCCAGCCTCGACGATCCAGCCGTCCTTCATGATGACGTCCATGTTGTCGGTGTTGAGCACGTGGATGTCGGCGGCGACGTCACCGTTGACGACCAGCAGGTCGGCGCACTTACCGACCTCGATAGAACCGGTCTCGTCCTCGATGTGGCACATCTTGGCACCGTTGAGGGTAGCGCAGGTGATGGTCTCGACCGGGGTGAAGCCGATCTTGTCGACGAACTCGTACATCTCCTCGATGGAGCAGGTGCCGTACGGGGTGACGAAGGAGAAGGAGTCGGAGCCGATCGTCATGACGACGCCGCGCTTCTTGGCCTCGCGCAGGCAGTCGTAGTTGCGCTGCAGCTCCTTCTCGACCAGGGTGCCCTCGTACTTGTCGTGCAGCTCGGGGACGTAGACGGGCGGATAGGTGGCGTACCAGGTGGGCAGGAAGGCGATCGTCGGCGTGAAGAAGGTGCCCTGCTCGGCCATGAGGTCCATGGTGCGCTCATCGATATCGAAGCCGTGAATCAGCTGCTCGCAGCCAAAGCGGACGGAATCGTAGGCAGCGGCGTGGTTGTTGTAGCAGTGGCTCCACACGGGGATGCCGACCAACTTGGCCTCTTCGATCACGGCCTGGATCTCCTCGGAGCAATAGTGCTGGTCGCGACCGGAGTCCCAGCGCCAGATGCCGCCACCGGTAGCCCAGATCTTGATGGCATCGGGGTTCTCGCGCAGGCGACGACGGACGGCCTTGCGCAGATCCCAAGGACCGTCGACCTGATCGCCCCAGGGGTGCGATTCCTTGTTGAGCTCCTGGCTGCAGTGGTGGGAGTCACCGTGACCGGCAACACGGCAGAAGCCCAGGCCGGTGGCCAGAACGCGCGGCCCCTTAAAGACGCCCTTGTCGATGCAGTCACGGATCTGGATACCAAAGCGGCCGATCTCGCAGACGGTGGTGAGGCCGTGGGTGAGGCAGTCGTAGGCCTGCTTGACGGCAACGGCCTGCTTCTCGAGGAGCGGCTGCATGACCCAATCGGTGTCATCGTCGGTCAGGTTGCCCGAGAAGTGCAGGTGGGTGTCGATCAGGCCGGGAAGGACGGTCTTGCCGGCGGCGTCGATAACCTCAACGCCCTCGGGAAGGTCCTGCATAGTGCCGGCGTACTCGATCTTGCCGTTGTCGTCGACGAGAACGAGGGAGTTCTCGACCGGCTCGGCACCGGTACCGTCGATGAGCTTGCCGCCAACGATTGCATACTTAGTGGACATGGTTCCTCCTTATGGATCCATATAGTGGGCGAGGCCGTGTTGGGTTAAGGCCTCACAAAACTACCCAAGTGGTGCCGGGTTCGGTGCGCGGAAGAGAGGATCCCGCGCACCCGATCCGCCCCGGCTAGGCGCTACTTTTTGCGGGAATTGGTAAAGGCCATAAGAGCCAGGCCAATGGCCAGCCAGCCGATCACGATGCTCCACTCCACCATGTTGAGGGAGGCGGGAGAGAACGGAATCACGAGCAGCCCGATGATGACGGCGCAGGCAGCGACAGCGAGGCAGATGCCAAACTTGCCGCCGGGCACCTCGTAGGGACGAGGCAGGTCGGGCTCGGTGAAGCGCATGCGCAGGCAGGCGAGGGCGACCATGCCGCAGGAGAAGATGAAGGCGAGGGCCGACACGTTGGTCAGAGGAATGAGCATGTTCTTGCCCAGGAACGGACCGATGACGGTGATGACGCCCAGGACGACGCAGGCGAGCTTGGGAGCGCCGGACTTGGGATCGACCTCGGCGAACTTCTCGGGCAGCTGGCCCTTGCGGCCCATGGCGAGCATGATGCGGCTCGTGGCGCCGTAGAAGGAGTTCATCGGGCCCATGGGTCCAAGCGTGGCGATGACGAGCATGGCCAGGTACAGGAGCATGTTGATGCCCTTGAGGCAGGCAAGCGCGGGAACCGGGCTCTTAACAAACTCATGCCAGTCGAGGATGGTGCCGAACGAGTAGATGCAGACCATGTAGAAGCCGCCTGCGGCCAGCAGGGCTAGGGAGATGATCTTGCCGAACTTGTTCCAGTTGAGGCCCTCGGCTGCTTCCTCAGCCTGCTGAGGAATGGTGTCGAAACCGGCGTAGAAGAACGGGGTCAGAACCAGGACCGACACGATGCCGGCGAACAGGCTGGTGCCCTCGGTAGCGGGCTTGCCGCCACCAGCGCCGGTGACCTGGGAGAACACGGGCATGGCGTGTTCCGGCGAACCGGTGAACAGCGAGACGCCCATGGCGAGCAGCATGCCGCAGAGCAGGGCCTTGGTCAGGAAGGCCTGGAGCTTGGCGGCCGAGCTGGCACCGCGGAAGTTGAGGAAGATGACGTAGACTGCAAAGCCGAGCGCGATCAGCGTCGGGAACAGGTAAACGTCGGCGCCCAGGATGGTATAGAGCTTGACGGCACGCAGCCACTCAAGACCGGGCAGGCTGCCGAACATCTCGGACACGAGGGTCGAGATAGCGATTGCCTCCCACGGGCACAGGATGCCGTTGCCCAGGGCCAGGAGCCAACCGGTGATATAGCTCAGCGTACGGCCAAAGCTACGATCGACATACTCGACGATGCCGCCCGAGATGGGGATAGCAGCCGTGAGCTCACCGAAAACAGCTCCGACGGGCACGAGAAAGATTGCACCCAAGAGGAATGCGATCATAGCGGGAACGGGACCGCCGCCCACGACCATCCAGTCGCCGACCTGCAGAACCCAGCCAGTTCCGATGATGGCACCGAAACCGATGGTGAAGAAGTTCCAGAGCGAAAGCGTTTTCTTCATGCCGCCGTTACCTTCGACTGCAACTTCTGCGTTCTTGTCCGCCATTGTTCCCCTCCTTTCCTTATTGACGCCTCTTTGGCGTCACCCCTTGCGCGGTCTGTTTTGCCGCGCGCTTTTATTTCGTGACTTTACAATACGGCCTTGGCACAGCAGCGCCGCTTGTGGCTCGACCGAAGGCAGAACTGCAAAACGAGCGGCGCCGTTTTTGGGACGAACGGCACGGTTTGCCGCTCATTGTTGTCGCCCGTCCGACGGGCGTACGCTCATCGGACGCATATAGAGATGTTTTTGAGGCCGTGTGTTTTGCGCCTTTCGTACCGTTTACCGAGCTTTTGACGCGCGGACCCATTTGTTGCACATCTTTTTTGTAGGATAGACAGGTTATACATGAGACAAGGCGGTACGAATGGCATACGGATACAACGACGGTGATCAACGGCGACAAAGCGTTCGCCTTGCTGGCCGCACCACGCCGACGCCCAGAAGTGCCACGAGCAGCAATCCGCAACGCCCTCAAGAGCAACCCAGGCCTTCGTCTCGGCAGCAGACAAACAGAACACGGCAGAGTGGCCGTCCGAGCACGGGCACAAGCGCACAGCAAGATAGCCGCTTGGGCGCGCGCACTCGACAGCGCCAAGCCGAGGTTCCGCAACTGCGCCGCAACGGCGCACGTCAGCCCGGCAGCCATATCAACCGCTTCTTTTCGCATCCCCAAGGCGGACGCGACGGCAAGCCCTACCGCTCGACATCGTACGTGAATGCCCCCGCCCTGCCGGCTCGTCGGCTTTGCCTCGCACTGTGCTCTATCCTCATCTGTCTGGTCTTTGTGCTTATGAGCTCCTGTATGTCCCACGGCTCGGCCGGTCTCGAGCCCACCGCCGAGGACAAGCTGCTCAAGGCCCCCGTCGCGCCCGGTTATTCTTTCGCCTTTTCGACCCCGCGCTCGCAATGGCAAGCCGGCACGATGCCCCATATCTATCAGATCGACCCTGCATGGTCGGAGCTGCCTTACGCCGGCGGTACCATCCGCCAAAATGCTTGCGGGCCTACGTGCCTCACCATGGTCTATATCTTTAAGACGGGACGCACCGATATGACTCCCGTCGATATGTGCGCGCTTTCCGAGGCAGGCAACTATGCCCCCACCGGCGCCACCGAATGGTCATTTATGACGCGCGGCGCATGGCAGCTGGGCCTTAACGCAACGGAGCTCCATATCGATCGCAGCTCTATCACCCAGGCGCTGCGCTCGGGTGCGCCCATTATCGCATCGGTTCGTCCCGGCACCTTTACCAGTGTTGGACACTATATCGTGCTCTGGGGCATCGACGATGCCGATCAAGTGGGAGTCTACGACCCCAACTCGGCCAGCCGCAGCGCCCGTCGCTGGGGTGTCGTAGAAGTCCTCAACGAAATCGAAGCCATGTGGGCCTACTACTAGTCATTGGGCACTCATTGCACTCATTGGGGACAGACTTAAATGAGTAGCCCCAGGCTGCCAGGAACTGCCGACACGGAAAGCGCATCCCATTTTGGAGCTCAATAGCGGGATGCACTTTCCGTTAGCGGCCCGTTTGGGAAACTACGTTCCACTTTCCGGCAACATTCCGGGATGCATTTTCCGGTTGAGGCCCTCAAGGGAAACTATGTCCCATGTTGGACGCTCATTCTGGGATGCGCTTTCCGCAGTTGATTGATGCGGGCTTTAAGGACTGTTCCAAGCTGCCAGCAGAAAAGGAACGTCCCCAAGTGCCGGGTTTCCGCAGTCATTGGGGACAGACTTAAATGACTAGTCTTTTAAGAACGTCCCCAATGACTACCCACAGAATGAGGGTCTCATCGGGGACTAGGTAAATAACAAAAGCCCCCGCGGCCGAAACGGGCCACGGGGGCAGCAGGCTTGCAAGGGTTAACTCAAGTCCTCGCCATTTGATGCAATGACCTTTTGATACCAGCAGAAGCTGTCCTTTCGGTAGCGATCGAACGTGCCTTTGCCCGTATCATCGGCATCAACATAAACAAAGCCATAGCGCTTCTTCATCTGCCCCGTCGAGGCAGACACCAAATCGATACAGCCCCACGGCGTGTATCCCATCAGGTCAACACCGTCCTCGACAATTGCATCGCGCAGCGCAAGAATATGCCTGCGCAGGTAATCAATATGATATGCATCGTGGACTTTGCCGTCTTCCAGCGCATCGAGTCCGCCCACACCGTTCTCGGCGATAAAGAGCGGAAGATGGTAACGATCGTGGTAGCCGGCAAGCGTCACGCGCAAACCCAGCGCATCGATCTGCCATTTCCAGGCAGTCTCTTTATCCTTGAGGTACGGATTGCGCAGCGTCGGGAACACGTTGCCCTCCGCCTTCTCAGCGATCACCTGGTCATCGGCGCACACCAAGCGCGAGCAATAGTACGAGAACGAAATGAAGTCGACGGTATGCTCGGCCAGATACTCCGTATCGCCCGGCTCAAAGGGCACGTGAACACCCTCTTTCTCGAGCGCACGCAGCTTCCAAGTAGGATAGGCGCCCGCAGCCATCACGTCAGTGTAGAAGTAGCGGCCGCGGTCCTCCTCATACGCAAGCCATACGTCCTCGGGCGCACAACGGTACGGATAGGTCGCACCGGCAGCGATCATGCAACCCACCTTGTTTGCGGGATCGATCTTGTGCAGGATCTCGACAGCGCGAGCGCTCGCCATAAACATATGGTGCGAGAACGCCGCGGTCACGGCTGCACGGTCACGCTCATCCTCGAGCGTGACGCCCGCGTTGATATAGGACAGCGCCACGCTGTTGATCTCGTTGAAGGTGAGCCAATAACGCACGAGGCCCTGGTACGCACGTCCGACGGTCTCGACGTAGTGCGCATACCGCTCGATCATCTCTCGGCTTTGCCATCCACCATAACGCTCGACCAGAGCCAACGGATAGTCGTAGTGCGACAGCGTCACGAGCGGCTCGATTCCGTGCTCGCGCAGCGCCTCGAATACCTGACGGTAAAACTCCAAGCCCTCACCGTTGGGCTCGGCCTCCATCCCTGTGGGAAAAATACGGCTCCAACAAATTGAAAGACGCAGGCACTTAAAGCCCATCTCGGCAAAGAGCTCGACGTCCTCGCGCCAATGATGGAAGAAGTCGTTGCCCCAACGGCATGGATACAGCCTGTCCGGATCATCCACGGGCTTTTGCCTGCCAAACATCACATCCCAGCGGTCGGGACCCTGTGGAATCAGGTCGGAGTGCGACATACCGCGGCCGCCCTCGTTCCAGCCCCCTTCGGCCTGGTTGGCAGCGAGCGCGCCGCCCCACAAAAAGCCCTCGGGCATACCGGCAGCAGACGTTCTGTCAAAGTAACCCATGCTACTCAGTATCCTTGGCAGAAGCTGCCGCGGCGTTCTCCTGCTCCTGCGCCAGGAGCTGGTTGTCGTACACCTTAAAGAACGGGTACCAGACCACAGCCATGACCACGATCAAAACGATCGTAAATACCCAGATACGCGGGTCGAGGCACTGGATAAAGCCCTGAACGAAGATGGGGAACGTGCCGCTCACCAAGATGTAGAAGTTAGAGACAAGACCCAGTGAGATTGCACCCCAATACAGCAGGGCCGAAATCATACCGCCCAGCACAAACGGAATCATGAGGATCGGGTTGAAGATGATGGGTGCGCCAAAGATCGCGGGCTCGGAGATACGGAAGAAGCTCGGCACGATCGATGCCTTGCCAAATGCCTTGAGCTGCTGCGACTTTGCCTTAAACGCGCAGAGCGCCACAAAAGAGAACGTATTGCCCGTGCCGCCGATGAGGTTGATGACCATCGACATGAGTACCGGGTGGAACTCAAGCGGCTGCCCAGCAGCGTAGAGCGAGGCGTTGGCAGCAAAGGCGGCAAGCGTGACCGGGGCGGTGATGGGCATCACGATCATGTTGCCGTGGACGCCAAAGCACCAAAACAGCAGCGTCATGAAGCAGATAAGCAGTGCGCCGGGCACAGAGTCAACTGCGACGGAAAGCGGGGCAGCGAGCAGCTTCTCGATAACCGAGGGGATGGACAGCGTGGGATCGATCATCTGGATCAGCAGGTTGCCACCAAAGAAGATGAGGATGTTGACGAGCATAGGCACGATGGCGCCAAAGGTTTCGGACAAAAACGGCGGCACGCCATCGGGCATCTTGATGGTGATGCCCTTGGTCTGGCAGAAGCGCGTGACCTCGACGGAGACCAGGGCAACGATGATGGCGGTAAACAGGCCCTGCGCACCCAGATAGGTGCAGGGGACCGCCTGGAGCACGGACTCATCAGCAAGCTGGTAGTAGGACGACGGCGCCGCGGCGATCAGGAACATCACCAGCGAGGTCATACCGGCGTTAAGCTTGGGCATCTTGTAGGTGCCCGCCAGGTTATAGGCGATTGCGAACGTCACGATCACCGACAGTATGCCCATCGTCATGTTGAACGGGATGAGCAGCGTGAGCTTATTGGCCGTGGCAAAATCGAGCCAAGGGCCAAAGACGGACCAGAACCCGCCCTGCGCCACCAGGTCGGCCGTGACCGGCGGGTTGGCGATGATCATAAAGACGGCAGAGACCAAGATGAAGCTGATCGCGCTCATAAAGCCCTTTTGCATGGAGGCAAAGTGACGCTCGGTGCCGCAGAAATTGGCAATAGGGGTCAGTTTTTCCTGAAGCAGGGTCATGAACTTTTCCATGGTCGCCTCCTAGCCCAACAGCGACTGGGCGAGTGCCAGCACGTTGGCGGCGTTGCCCATGCCGTAGTCCTGTGCGGGGATGACCGCGGTCGGCTTACCGCTCCCCTGCTTGACGGTGTTGAGCTGGTAGGACACCTGCGGCCCCAAGAGCAGCACGTCATAATCGGCGCAGGTCTCCTGATACTCGCCGATACCCACCGCATCGATATCGAGCTCGATGCCGTTTTGCTCCGCGTATTTCTCGAGTTTCTTCATCAGAATGCTTGTAGACAGGCCAGCTGCGCAAACAAGAAGGATCTTCATAAGGGATTCCCTTCGCATTGATTGGTTGGATAGTCGCCGCACGCCGTTAGGCGTTCTTGGCTGCAGTGCGCTCATACAGGCAGATCAGCTCCTGCACGAGCTCCTGAGCAAGCATGGAGCACATGAGGTGGTCCTGAGCATGGACCAGCAACACATCCACCGACAGATGCTCGCCCGCCGCCTCGGTCGAAAGCAGCTGCGTTTGGATGTGGTGAGCCTTGATTCCCGCATCCTTTGACTGCTTCATGAGTTTGGTGGCAGCGTCAAAATCCCCCGCCTTTGCCTTTTCAAGGGCTTCGAAGGCAAGGCTGCGTGCCTCTCCCGCTGCAGCGACCAGCTGAAACGAAACCATCTCGGTTCCCTGATCGTCCATAACGGTCTCCTCTCCCGTGATGTCTGGTTTGTACTTGAATATTCGAAACACCTATCTCCCGCCCGCAATCCTCGAGGTTTATTGCAGGTAGACTGACAGCGTCATCGACAAAAGAAGTCTTAAGCCGTATGCGCTTGCACAAGCGCCATCAGCTCATGCCAGGACCGGCGCTCGCGTAAGCGCTCGACCCCCTGGCGGTCCATAAAGATCTCAGCGAGCAGCGAGCTCAAGATCCGCGCCTCATCGCCGCCCGACCGGGCAAACGACACCATAAAGACGATATCGACCTCATGGCCGTATTCGTCCCAAAGAATGGGATGTTCGAGCAGGCCCACGGTAACAAAGACCTCGGCGCTCAAAGGATGCATCCCATGGGGCATGGCCACCCCATTGCCAAACGAGGTGGCACTCGCGCTCTCGCGCTCGGCAACCTCTTGGGCAAACTGGGCATCGACACGGCCGCTCTCGACGGCGCGCTCGGAGAGATATCGGAGAACGGCCTGCTTCGACGACGCCTCAACGCGGTTGAAGAACAGGGCACGGCTAAAGAAAGCGCTCAGGGAGTCCGATTGCGCAGCGTCATCACTCAGCACCTTGCGGATAGCGTTGACATCGCTCGTCTCCAAGAAGAAATCGGCCTCGCGGACGGGCACAGGCAACTTGACGTTGAGCGGCACCGTTGTGAACACGTAGTCGATGTGCGAAAAGTCGAGCGTTCCCACGCGGGCGACGTCGCATGTCTCAATCGACTCGATATACATACCAAACTGCTTGCGGTACTGGTGCTCGAGCATACGGGCGCTTCCCGCTCCCGAGGCGCACACGATCAGGATGCGTTTGCGACGCGGCTGGTCGGCTTGCTGCTCGAGGGCCAGGGCAAATGCCATGGCGATGTAGCCGAGCTCCTCATCAGAGGGCTGGCTGCCAAAATGACGCTCGAGTACCTGCGAGGTGCCGGCCGCCATCGAATAGGCCAACGGAAACCTCGTCTTGATATCGGGCAGCATGGGGTTATCCATATGCATGTGATATTCAAGGCGATAACCCAGAGGGCCAATATGCCGAGCAAGGTTCATGCGAAGTTCAAGATCGCTGCTAAAGTCAAACCTAAACTCATCGTTGACCGCACGTACCATCTCGGAAGCAATCTCCCACATCTCGTCCGAGATAACGGCAGAGCCCTTCTCGGGCACGCCCGTGCCCCTGCCGAGCAAATGGATTGCGATAAAGGCAACCTCTTCTCGGGGCATGCTCACGCCCAGGGCATCCTTGATGTTTGCGGCAATCTGGAAAGCCGCGGCGTATTCGCGCGTTCCCTCCAGTTTTTGAACGTCCGATTCTGCAGCTGGGACATAGCAGCCCTGCTCGATGCGGCCAAGAGCGATGTAAAGATGCATGATGAGATTGCGGGATGCCAGCGAGCTCACCGTGACGGGCGAGGCCGTCAGGGCATCGTCCACACATGCGGCGATGGCCCGCAGGTGCTCGGCGAGCTTTGCATCGTCGGTGTCGGGCAACACGGGCCTCACCAGCGAGGCCAGGCACAGGCGCCGTTGCGACTCCCCGCCCGCAACGCGGATTCCGTAGCGTGGGCGCTTTTCAAGCGCTAAGTCAAATTGGGCGAGTTTCTGCTCTACCAGACGCATGTCATTGGACAGAGTCCGCGCCGAAACGTAGAGTAAATCCGCATACTCCTCAATCGTCACCCACTGGGACCGCATTAGGAGGTCGTTAAGAAGGAAGGACACACGGCCGTCGCGCGTATCAGGAATGCCCGGATGGGCCAGAGCCGCACCGTCTAGCAAGCGAGCAAGCTCATCTGCACGTGCAACATCGATACGATACTGCCCCTTGCTGCCAACGATGCGTGCAACCCCTGCAAGGTTGTCGTTTGCGCGATGGATATAGTTTCTCACGGCGCGCTCGCTTACCTCGAGACGCTTGGCAAGTACCGCGACAGCGACAGGCTGAGCGTCCTCGATCATATTTACAAGCTGCTTGACGCGAGCATCCATGTCCTCCTCCTTTCCCTGCGTCTAGTCTAACGCGGTAAAGAATGACACTCCACGTCGCGCTCGTTCCGCCAACCCGGAACAGGTTGCGGGGAGTTCAGCTGAGCTATGGAGAGCCTGGGGAAAGGGCCCGAAGGCAATGCGTCGGTGTGGGATGCGCCTTCCCAGCCATTGTGCAGTCATTGGGGACAGACTTAAATGAGTAGTCATTGGGGACGTTCTTGTTTGACTAGTCGTTTAAGAACGTCCCCAATGACTATTAAGGACTGTCCCAAGCTGCCGGCAGGAAAGGACCGTCCCCAAGTGCCGGGTTTGTCCCCAATGACTAGGTGAATAGCAAAAGCCCCGCAGCCGGAGCGGACTGCGGGGCTCATGAAGAGAGGCTAGTTTGTGGGCGTCTTGCCTGGCGCCCACGAGAGAGGCAACAGAGTAGAGGCTACTCGTGGATGCGGGTACCGGAGAGACCGGCCATGGTCTCGGCGGCCTTGTCCAGGGCGCCGATGATGCAGGTGCGGCCCTTGCGGGAGCGGGCGAACTTGATGGCGGCGCGGACCTTGGGCTCCATGGAACCCTTGCCGAACTGGCCCTCGTCGGCCAGGCGCTCGGCCTCGTCGGCGGTGATGTCCTCGAGCTCCTCCTGGTTGGGCTTGCCAAAGTTGATGGCGACATGCTCAACGGCGGTCAGCAGGAACAGGACGTCGGCGTCGCAGTCCTCGGCCAGCAGCTCGCCGCCCAGGTCCTTGTCGATGACGGCGGGAACGCCCTTGTAGCAGCCCTTGTTCTCGTAGTCGCGGACGACGGGGATGCCGCCGCCACCGCAGGCGATGACGATGAACTCGTTGTCGAGCAGGTTGAGGATGGAGTCAGCCTCGACGATCTTCTTGGGATCAGGGGAAGCGACGACGCGACGCCAGCCGCGGCCGGAATCCTCGACGAAGACCTTGGAAGGATCCTCGGCCATGAACTCCTTGGCCTGCTCCTCGGTGTAGAAGGGGCCGATCGGCTTGGTCGGGTTCTTGAACGCGGGATCGTCCGGGTCGCACTCGATCTGGGTGACGACGGTGGCGGCGTGCCAACGCTTATAGCGCTTGTGCATCTCGCGGCCGATGCCCTGCTGCAGGTGGTAGCCGATGTAGCCCTGGGACATGGCGCCGCACTCGGGCAGCGGCATCTCGGGGGTGCCGATGGCGTCGTGGGCAGCGGCGAAGGCGTTCTGGATCATGCCGACCTGCGGGCCGTTGCCGTGGGTGATGATGATCTCGTTGCCCTGCTCGATAAGACCAAGGAGAGCGTGGGCGGTGTTGCTCACGGCCTCGATCTGCTCGACGGGGTTGTTGCCGAGGGCGTTGCCGCCGAGGGCGACGACAATACGATCGGGCTTGCCAAGAGGCTTAGACATTGCTGGAATCCTTTCTGTAAAAGGCCTACAACCCATTAATAACCCGCGTCCGTGCGATACGCGAGTTTATTAAGGTTTATATTCTCTTTATCGCTCATTTTATTCATTTTGAAAATACCTAAGCGGCGAACGGTCGATTTTACCCGCTCAGCGTAAAGAAGCCCAGTTCAGGCATATCTACGCCATTTACGTGCAACTTTATTTAAATAGAGCAGGGATTAGACCAGATTATGCAAACTATATCTTTGCTAAACACAAAACGGACAGCGCAATATCTTACTCGCACTATACGAGATTCTATACATTTATTAGACGAGTATGCACCCCTGCAAAAACACGGGGCTTTTCATCCAACAAAAGGGATAGCCAATCGCGCTTCACCCCGCGGCAAGCGGCTGTGAGTTCGCAGTATGGAACTTTACCGTCGGCTTCTGTATGAACGCTGCCGACGCCCTTTCGCTCCTGCGCGCCCAAGCAGCCGAGAACGCTAACGGCGCCACTGCCAACCTGGCCACCCTCAACAACGGCGCCGCCAGCCTTTTCGCAAAGTACCGTGCTGGCTCGCTGGCTTTGAGGCCTAAGTGAGCTTTGCTATTTGCCAATTTTTGTATGATTTGGGTCAAATCTATTTGTCAATTTTTGTATGATTAGGGGCAAATCTATTTGCCAATTTTTGTCAATGAGGTGTTTTAATGCTACGCCGCAAGGTCACTGATAGGCTTTTGAGCTGGAAGAATAACTCCCATAAGGCCCTGCTTGTTACCGGTGCGCGTCAGATTGGCAAGAGCTATGCGATTCGCGCGTTTGGAAAGAGCAACTACGCTTCGTATTATGAGGTCAATCTGCTACTTGATGCCGAGGCAAGAGACGTACTTGTTGGCGCTAAGAACTCCATTGACTTCATCAACCGTGTGGCCCTTCTTGCGGATGCACCGCTTGTTGAAGGAGACACGCTTATCTTCGTCGATGAGATTCAGGAGTATCCGCAGATCGTTACACTTATGAAGGCGCTGGTCGAGGACGGACGCTTTAGCTATGTCTTCTCGGGGTCTATGCTTGGGACTGAGTTTAAGGGGATCTCTTCTTTTCCGGTAGGGTATGTCGAGCACATTGTTATGCGGCCGATGGATTTTGAAGAGTTTTGTTGGGCAAACAGCGTCAGCGAAAATGTGCTTGCAGATATTCGCAGCCGCCTTGTCGAGAGACGTCCCGTCGAAAACTATATTCATGAGGCGATGCTCAAAAACTTTAGAGCCTATATCGTTTGCGGCGGCATGCCGGAGGTCGTTCAGAACTATATCGATTCGGGCTATTCGCTCGTGAGAACGCGTGAGCTTCAAATTCAGCTAGTCGATCAGTACAAAAGCGATATCTCTAAATATGCATCGACTCGAGCGTTTAACGTTCGCGCGATTTTCGAACAAATTCCCGTTCAGCTTGAGGCGGAGTCCCATCGCTTTGTTGTTTCATCCCTGGGCGAGGGGGCTCGCCTTCAAAAATACGAGCAGGATTTCCTATGGCTGGTGAACGCGGGCGTCGGTTTGATGGTCGCCCAGGTGACGGAGGCCCGGAGTCCTCTTAAGAGGACAGAGAAGGCGACCGCCTTTAAACTATACGAGTCTGATACAGGCATGCTCGCATCACGGTATCCCGGCAGCACGGCACGCGCTGTCTACCTTGATATGAAAACCCCCAACCTCGGCGGTCTCTATGAGAACGTGGTCGCGCAGGAGCTTGTCGCCCTTGGAACTGATGCATGGTACTACCAGACACGCGAGGTCGGCGAAGTTGACTTTGTGATCGAAGGCACCCGCGGGCACGTTGTCCCAATCGAGGTCAAATCGGGCAAGAAGGTTCGAGCCCATGCGGCCCTCGACCGTCTGATGAGCGTGAGCGAGTACAAAATCCCCGAGGCCGTTGTGCTAAGCCACGAGAACCTCAGCAAAGAGGGCAAGGTCCTGTACGTTCCAATCTATATGACATTCTGCCTCGATGAGTTTATGGAAAAGGACGACCCCAACAACGATTTCTCGTTTGCACCCATATCCCTCTAGGCCATCTGGGTCCGCGACCAGGTCCCCCTCTATACCCAAAGCAGCGCGTGGTTTCGCGGCAAAGCCGCGAAACAGCGACCGGGACAAGGCACCCCATCAGCCACGTCCTTCATCCAGCCCCACAATCCGAGGACGTAGTCGTAGCAGGATCTGAGGGCTGACCTTCGCGGACACTCCGCAGGACGAAAGAACCCCCGCCGCACGTAGTGCGCAGCGGGGGTTCTTTCATGTCCGAGGACGTCCGCGAAGGTCAGCCCTCAGATCCTGCGGTGGGAGACCTAAGCCTCGTTGTACACCGTCTTGAGCTTCAGCAGGTGAGCGTAGCGGTCCATAGCGGCCTGCTCGTTCTCCTTGAAGAGCTCCTCGGCGCGCTCGGGGAAGGAACGCGTCAGCGAAGCGTAACGGGCCTCGTTCATCAGGAACTCCTGATAACCGCCCGCGGGCTCCTTGGAATCGAGCGAAAACTTCTTGCCGGCAGCAGCCTCGGGGTTGAAGCGGAAGAGGTTCCAGTAACCGCACTCGACAGCCTTCTTCATCTCGGCCTGGCAGTTCTGCATGCCGCCCTTCTTGATGGAGTGCATCTCGCAGGGGCTGTAGCCGATGATGAGGGACGGGCCGTCGTAGGCCTCGGCCTCGTGGATGGCCTTGAGGGTCTGAGCTGGGTTGGCGCCCATGGCAACCTGTGCCACGTAGACGTAGCCGTAGCTCATGGCAATCTCAGCCAGAGACTTCTTCTTGGTCACCTTACCGGCAGCGGCGAACTGAGCGACCTGGCCCAGGTTCGAGGCCTTGGAGGCCTGACCACCGGTGTTGGAGTAAACCTCGGTGTCGAAGACGAAGACGTTGACGTTGTGGCCGGAAGCCAGGACGTGGTCCAGGCCACCGAAGCCGATGTCGTAGGCCCAACCGTCGCCGCCGAAGATCCAGAAGGACTTCTTGGTGAGGTAAGCCTTGTCGGCGAGGATTGCCTTGGAAGCGTCGCAGCCGCACTTCTCGAGCTCGGCAACGTAGGCAGCGGCAGCGGTCTTGGAGGCCTCGGCGTCGTTGACGGAGTCAATCCAAGCCTGGCCGGCGGCCTTGAGCTCGTCGGACGGACCATCGGCAGCGATGATGTCCTGGGTAGCGGCGATCAGCTTGTGCTGAACGGCCTCATAGCCAACGGCCATGCCCAGACCATGCTCGGCATTGTCCTCGAACAGGGAGTTGTTCCACGCCGGGCCGTGACCGTCCTTGTCCTTGCAGTAAGGAGCGGTGGCAGCGGGGTTGCCCCAAATGGAGGAGCAGCCGGTGGCGTTGGAGATGAACATGCGGTCGCCGGCAACCTGGGTCACCAGACGTGCATAGGCGGTCTCGGCGCAGCCGGCGCAGGAGCCGGAGAACTCCAGGTAGGGCTGCTTAAACTGGCTGCCCTTGACGTTGGCCGCGATGAGCTCCTTCTTCTCGGAGACGTTCTCGACCATGTAGTCCCAAACGGGCTGCTGGTCCATCTCCTGCTCGGTGGGAACCATCTCGAGGGCGCCCTTGGGGCAGACCTTGACGCAGTTGGTGCAGCCCATGCAGTCGAGCGGGGACACGACGATAGCGAACTTCATGCCCTTGGCCTTGGGGCCCATAGCGTCGAGCATGCGGGTAGCCTCGGGCGCGGCGGCAGCCTCGTCCTCGGTCATCGCGAACGGACGGATGGTGGCATGCGGGCACACATAGGCGCACTGGTTGCACTGGATGCACTTGGTCTCGTCCCAGTGGGGAACGACGACGGCGACGCCGCGCTTCTCGTATGCGGAGGCGCCCAGCTCAAACTGGCCGTCGGCGCAACCGACGAAGGCGGAAACAGGCAGGCTGTCGCCATCCATGCGATCGATGGGCTCGAGCAGGTTCTTGACCTGCTGGGCGATGGCGGACTTGGTCTCGTCGGAGAGCTCGACGGGGGCGGCATCCTCGGCGGTTGCCCAGTCGGCCGGAACCTCGAACTTACGGAAGGCGGTAGCGCCGGCATCGATGGCCTTGTGGTTGGCGTCGACGATGGCCTGGCCCTTCTTCATGTAGGACTTGGTGGCCGCGTCCTTCATGTACTGCAGGGCGTCCTCGGCGGGCAGGACCTTGGCCAGTGCGAAGAAGGCGGACTGGAGCACCGTGTTGGTGCGCTTGCCCATGCCGACCTTGGCAGCCAGGTCGATAGCATCGATCAGGTAGACGTTGACGTTGTTGTTCGCGATGTAGCGCTTGGCCACGGCGGGCATGTGCTCGGCGAACTCCTCGTCGCTCCACTGGCAGTTGACCAGGAAGGTGCCGCCCGGCTTGACGTCGCGGACCATCTTGAAGCCCTTGACGATGTAGCTGGGATTGTGGCAGGCGACAAAGTCGGCCTTGGTCACGTAGTACGGCGAACGGATCGGGGAATCACCAAAGCGCAGATGCGAAACGGTGACGCCGCCGGTCTTCTTGGAGTCGTACTGGAAGTAGGCCTGGACGTACTTGTCGGTGTGGTCGCCGATGATCTTGATCGAGTTCTTGTTGGCGCCGACGGTACCGTCGCCACCCAGACCCCAGAACTTGCACTCGATGGTGCCGGGGGCTGCGGTGTTGGGCGCATCCTCGGCCTCGGGCAGGCTCAGATTGGTCACGTCATCGACAATGCCGATGGTGAACTCGCGCTTAGGCGCGTCCTTCTTAAGCTCCTCGAAGACAGCGAACGCGGACGCGGGAGGCGTGTCCTTGCTGCCCAAACCGTAACGGCCGCCGACGACCTTGATGCCCGTCTTGCCGGCCTCGTAGAGAGCAGAGACGACGTCCTGGTAGAGCGGCTCGCCGATGGAACCCGGCTCCTTGGTTCGGTCCATGACGGCGATCTTCTGGACGGTCTCGGGGAGAACGTCGACAAAGTGCTTGATGGAGAACGGACGGAACAGGCGAACCTTGACCAGGCCGACCTTCTCGCCGTGAGCGTTGAGGTAGTCGATGACTTCCTCGAGCACGTCGCAGAAGGAGCCCATGCACACGACGACGCGATCAGCATCGGGAGCGCCGTAGTAGTTGAACAGGCCGTAATCGGTGCCGAGCTTCTCGTTGATCTTCTTCATGTAGCCCTCGACGACGGCGGGGAGCTCGTCGTAGACCTTGTTGCAGGCCTCGCGGTTCTGGAAGAAGATGTCGCCGTTCTCGTGGCTGCCGCGGGTGTGCGGGTGCTCAGGGTTGAGCGCGTGGTCGCGGAAAGCCTGGACGGCGTCCATGTCGCACATCTCGGCCAGATCCTTGTAGTCCCACATGGCGACCTTCTGGATCTCGTGGCTGGTGCGGAAGCCATCGAAGAAGTTAAGGAACGGGGTCTTGCCCTCGATGGCGGCAAGGTGAGCCACCGGCGAGAGGTCCATGACCTCCTGGACGTTGCCCTCGGCGAGCATGGCGAAGCCGGTCTGGCGACAGGCCATGACGTCGGAGTGATCGCCGAAGATGTTCAGGGCGTGGGAAGCGACGCAACGCGCGGAGACGTGGAAGACGCCCGGGAGCTGCTCGCCCGCGATCTTGTACATGTTCGGAATCATCAGGAGCAGACCCTGAGAAGCCGTGTAGGTGGTGGTCAGAGCACCGGCGCCCAGCGAACCGTGAACAGTACCGGCTGCACCTGCCTCGGACTCCATCTCGACGACCTTGACCGGGGTGCCGAAGATGTTCTTGCGACCCTGGGCCGCCCACTGGTCGACATGGTCGGCCATCGGGCTGGACGGCGTAATGGGATAGATTCCCGCTACCTCGGTGTACGCATACGAAACATATGCGGCCGCCTCGTTGCCGTCCATAGACTTAAACTTACGCGCCATATACCCCTCTCCTCTCATATAGGTATACAGGCCCCGGCGATCGCCGGGATGTTGGCGAGATGGGATTTTCGTTGTTACTTCCAATCATCTGGCAGGCGGACTCAGCAGCAGGTACATGGCGTGGAGAGAAGGCATGCCGAGGCGAGGAGGGCTGCACGCGCTCCACAGGCCCAGCTACCCGTCTTGCACATGACCGAGCGCCGCAAAGGCCGCATGCCGGATGCTCCCGGGCACGCCCCGGCGATGGGAAGCGCCCGCAACGGAAATCCGCATGCGGGTTCATTGTACCCCGCCGTCAAGTGTAATTTCGGCAAATATAGGTGGGCGGTTAAGGTTTACCCCGGGTGACTATCACACGGCCGATGTCAGCGAACGCAATCCCCGGGGACGACGCAGCAGTTGCGGTGAAATAGTTCTTGGATGCCCGCCTCAAGGGCCTCATCAGGAACTATTTCACCGCAACTCATTGAGGAGATGAGTTAGAGGGCGCCGAGGAGGATGGCGTAGGTGGTGGATTCACCGAGTTTGAGCTCGTCGCTGGGGCTGAGCTGGGCGGAGCGGCCGGGCTCTACTTGAATACACACACTCGTGGCCCCGTTTACCACCACGGTGCCGTTCGTGGACGACAGGTCCTCGACAAACCATGCGCCAGACTCGTCGCACCAGATATGGGCATGGCGGGCCGAGACATCGTCGCCGACGTCGGTGATGTCGCCCTCCCCCGTTGCCAGCGCGCCGATCTCGACGCCTTCCTCACTCGGCTGAATCCAACGCGGGGCGCTCACCACGTAGCCGTTTTGCACGCGCAGCAGTCCCAGCGGATGCGCCGGCGCGACCTCGCGCTCGCCCGCGACCGAAGATGTGCTCAGCGAGCGCGGCGTCGACGTGGCGCCGCCACAGGTCGCATGAGCGTAGTCGATGGCATAGGTCACCGACGAGCGGACATCTGCCGAGCAACCCACAGCGACAAACAGCACCAGGATGGTCTCGGCGCGCTCGGCGGGCATAAGCTCAGCCGCCTGCGACAGGCGCTCGAGCGCATTGCGATAGAGATTCGTGTCCTGATGGCATTCCCCGAGTGCCCGCACCATGGGCTCGCCAGCGGGGCCGCACACCATATTGGTCACGGCCGCGGCGTCCATGGGATTGCGACGGCGCAGGGCCAGCTGCGACATAATGCGCGCGGCCGAGGTGCCGTAATCGGCAAAATAACGTTCCTGCAGCGTGCCGACAGGCGCGCGCACGATAAAGCGCGAAACCCAGGAGCGATCGGCGGCACGGCTCTGCGGACTACGGCCGTCGGCGAGCGGGCGGCTCGAGAGCACCAGGCCGCACAGTTCGATATGGCTCAGGTGCGCTGCGCGCTTAAAGATGTCAAACATTGCCCCGCACGGGGTGAGCTCGGCCTGAGAAGCCATGGCTTAGCCCTCCTTGGTCGCAGAGATAGTGTCGAGTACTTCGGCCGGCCCGCCAAAGGCGCGGGCAGCCGCGTCTCCGCCGGCAAGCGGCGTTGCCATGGGAATTTTCGCACGTCGTGCTGATGCGACGGGAAGCTCAAAGGCAAACCCCATCGCCAGCAAAAACCACGTGAGCGCATAGGTTGCAATTATGGCGGCCACCAGGCCACCCGCCACGGCATGCTGGGAAAACACGGCACATGCGAGTGCGGCCAGAGCCGGAACCTCGCAGGCGGAAAGGGCCAACACGCCCTGCAGGAATCCCGCACGGCGGTCGCGCGCCAAGGCCCCGGCAGCGACGCCCACCATGCCCGGCGGCGCCAACGCCAGCGCGGCGATCATGGCCGGCAGTTTCCCGGACCATATAAGCGGTCCCACGACGAGCGTCACATGGGCGCCCGACGCCAACAGCGCCGCTGATACCACGACCACGGCCCAAAGCACGCCGCATACCGCCGTCGCACCAGCCATCACCGCACGCCGGGCTGTGTGTCCCGATACCTCCATCGGGCACGGCATGAGCGGCTCGGCGCGAAGCGAGCGGGCGGCATTTTGCGCATAGTGGTCGCAAAATGCCGAGAGCGCCGCCTCCACCGCAGCCGGCTCGGGACGATCTTCCTGATGGCAGGACAGACAGGCCATCACCACATCGAACAGCTGAGCGTCGACAAACGCCAGCGCATCGCGCAGATCCTCGGAATTTGGATCGAGCCCCAGCTGCTGAGCCTGTTCGGCCGCGGCAAGTGCCACATCGGGCTCGCGTCGCAGCAGTTGCGTCAAGTTGCAGCCGGGCGCGTGGGCGCCGACGGGATAATCGGGCAGCGTATCCATCTTAAGGCGATAAGGGCTGGCGATATCGCGCGTCTTTTTGCGCGAGCCCGAAGTACCCGACGCACCCAGCGCCACTTCGTACGGCGCGACACCGGCGATGAGCTCGTAGACCGTACTCGCCGCTGCATAGACATCGATCGCCGGCGACATGCGAAGCATGCGCAGGTCGGGGATATCGTCGGTGAGCATCTCGGGCGGGGCATAGGCCACCGTCGCGCGGCGCAACGTGGCATAGCGCTCGGTAAACGATGCCTTGCCGTCGGTGCCGGCCACCGCAGAGGCGGGCTCGAGCGCCAGCGACGACCCAAAGTCGATCAAGCACAGGTCGAAGGTTCCTTCGGCAAGTTGTCGGTCGAGCGGCAGGCGCGCCGTGCGCACCATAATATTAGCGGGTGAGATATCGCGATGGACGAACCCCTCGCCTACCAAGCCCATGCGGCAGAGCAGATCGAACAGGTCGCGACCCAGGCGCGCCGCCACGAGCGGCGATAGACGCCCGGCATCGTCCACGGCAAGGCGCGAGCGCAGGCGAGCGAGCGTCTCGCCCTCGACCCACTCCATGACAATCGCGGGCACGCCGTCGACCTCGCCCCACCCGTATAAGCGGGGAAAGCCCTTAAGGCCCGAAAGGGCACGATGGCATTCATATTCCTCGCGAAACGCCGCCTTGAACTTGGTGACCAGCGCCTCGTGGGCGACATCGTCATCAAATTCGTCGCGCGTTGGCAAGATGAGCTGCTTGAGCGCCACGGCATCGCCCTGCACGTTAACGGCACGCGTCACGCGGCCGATGCCGCCGCGGCGCATGGTGGCGTCGTCGGCAAACAGCATCGTAAAACGGCGTAGGTAGACGGGAAGCTCGTCCGTGCCCAGGGCGACGGCCGGCTCGAACCCGTCGACGCGTGCCAGGCGCAGGCCCACCATGGGATCACGGTTGAGCGACTGGGCTGCTGTAGAAGCAAGGTCGTTCGTCATAGGGCGATCGCCGCCACATTGGTGTTGAAGTTGTTGAGCGCGACGTTATCGTCGCCGTAATGTCCGACCCATTGACACAGGTTTGTGTAGCAACCCCAAAGGTTGGCGAATTGTCGATACCACGTTGACTGGGGAGGAAACGTCTGCCGGCCAAACTCGGCACGGATGACAAACATGTCATTGACCAGGCTGTCGCACGGTCCGGTGTCGCCCGTGGCGTTATAGGTCGACACCACGCTATTGGCGCGGGCGACATAGCCGTCGAGTAGGTTGTATTTGTTCACGAGCCAACTGTGGATACTCTCCTCCTCGGCAGCCGAGAGGCCACCCGAGCCCGTGTCGCCGCCGTTACCGCCGTCCGTCGAGCCACCACTCGAAGATCCACCGCCAGAGGCGGAGCCCGAACCGGGACCGCCGTCCGAGCCCGCCGAACCGGCGCCAGAACCGGACCCATCCGAGCTGCCGGGCTTACCCGCCTGCTGCGTATCCTGCCCCTTCTGCTGCCCTGCCTTGTTAACGACAGAAGCCACGCTGTTGTTGGAAAGCTTCGTGATGACCTTGGTGTTGGTGAGCACGATGGTCTTGCCGTTTGCCAGCGTGATCTCGTTGGACGCCTGCTCGCCCTCGTCCGCGGGATCGACGCCAAACACGGTGCGCCCGACCACGCTCGCCCACGCATATCCAGTTGTCGTTCCCAAGTCGCTTTTGGCCTTGCGCCCAATATGCAGCTCGCGCGCAGCATGCGCCTGTACCATGGACGGCACCGTCATGCCATAAGCCGAAACACCGGCTATGACCAGCACGAGCGAGCAAGACAGCAGCACATACGCCCGGGGCGCCAGGCCCAGCCGGCGTCGCATGCGCACCGCGGCGCCATGCTTTGTCTGAGTGCCCCCGGGCCGCATGCGTTCTCCTCCAACAAAAACACGCCGCATAAAGGCGGCGCATTCTTTCATATCCACATTTGAGTGTATCAGCGAACCCAAGAGGTTGCGCAACGAATGGGCAAATACGAGGTACAAGCGGACCCATACACGTGATAAGCGGATGAAAAGCAGGTTTGTTGCACAACAAATGCATGAACGTGTGCCCAATTATGAGCACCCCGTGCGGCAGGCCGACGGGACATGCCGCGAAGCTGGCGCCGCCTAGATCGCGCGGCGGGCCTCGATAGCGCGGCCAAGCGTAAGCTCGTCGGCATACTCCAAGTCGCCGCCCACGGGAAGGCCGCTCGCCAGACGCGATACCTCAACGCCCAATGGCTTGATGGTGCGAGCAAGGTAGCTCGCCGTGGTCTCGCCCTCAATGTTGGGGTTGGTGGCGATAATGACCTCGTGGATGTCCTCGTGGCCCAGGCGCGCCAGCAGCTCGCGGATATGCAGCTGCTCGGGACCGATCTTGTCCATGGGGCTGATCACGCCGCCCAGCACATGGTACAGGCCATGGTAGCTGCCCGTGCGCTCGATTGCCTGGACGTCGCGCGGCTCGCCCACCACGCAAATGCGAGTGGTATCGCGCATAGGGTCCTGGCAGATGGAGCACTCGTCGGCCGTGGCGTAGTTAAAGCAACGGCTGCAAAAGTGGACCTCCTGCTTGACCTCCAGAATGGCCTCGGCCAAGCGGCGGGCCTCCTCGGCATCGGCCTCGAGCAGGTAATAGGCGATGCGCTGGGCCGACTTGGGACCAATGCCCGGCAGACGACCCAGCTCATCGAGCAGTTTTTGCAGACTGTGATTCGCACTCATATATATGCGTGTCTTAGAACGGCATGCCCGGGATGTTGAGGCCACCGGTGATGGCGCCCATCTGCTTGTTGGCGAGCTCGTTGACGCCGCGGACGGCCTCGTTGACGGCAGCCATGATCATGTCCTGCAGCATATCGACGTCCTCGGGGTCGAGGGCATCGGGATCGATGGTGAGGTTGACGAGCTCCATCTCGCCGTTAACGGTCACCTTGACCATACCGCCGCCGGCAGAGGCGTCGACGGTCTGGGACTTGAGGTTCTCCTGCGCGGCGGCAAGCTGCTCCTGCATCTTGCGAGCCTGCTTCATCATCTGCTGCATGTTCATACCGGCCATGATGGCTCCTTTACGTGCGGCCGCACGCCGAGCTGCAAGGGCAGCCGGAGCGCGGCGGGTCTTTCAAACTCGAAAATCGTACCACGGCGCGGGGCAAGCAAGCGGGGCGGACACGTTCCCTCAGTCGATATACATGTCCTTGAGCGTGACGATTTGCCAATCTTCGCGTGCGGCGAGCTTCTGTTTTGTCGCGGCGCTTACGTCATGCTTGCAAAACAGCATGAAATGAGAGGCGGTGAACCCTTTTACCACGCCTCGCTTACTTTCGAGGTCGTCAATCTCTGCCGACTCGTCAAACGATTCCCTGTATTTGCACTCCCCGATCACCAAACGCTTTGACACCCGATCGGCAGCTAAAACATCGATATCATCCTGAGCCCGTTTGTCGGGATTCGTTCCCCACCACGATGACACCGCCGTTGCCGGAATTGGCAACTTGCCCTGTTTCGCCTGCTCAACCAACCACTCGGCACACAACGCCTCAAACCGATGACCCAGGTATTCGTTCAGCTGCTCTTCTGGAAGCGCGTTGGCAACTGCCCGGCCCAAACCGGCCTCGATATCGGACGAATATGGCATGACGAACCGAAACCAAAACGCATAGCACGGCTCGGAAAGCCGGTAGATTCCGCGCTTGCTGGTTTCGACGCTCTCGCCAAACGGAACGACCTTTTCGATAATTCCCACCGATTCCAGCGCCTTGAGATAGCGGGGCAGCGTTGTCTGGGCAACGCCCGCGCGATCTGCGATCTGCTTTGCGCGGTTTGCACCGGCAGCCACAGCCCGCAAAATCGAGTTATACATTGCCGGCTCCTGAAACTCCTGACGAATCAAGCCCTCGGGCTCGCCATAGAGAAACCCCATGGGATCGAAGTAAAGCCGGGCCAGATTCTCCTTGAGTCCCATGCTCGAATCCAGCTGCTGCAGATAGTACGGGACGCCGCCAAAACAGCCGTAGAATGTAAAAGCCTCATGAGCGCTCAGGCCCGGAAGCATCTTGGCTGCATCTCTAAATCCAAGATCGCGCACCTTGATTTGGGCCGTGCGCCGGCCAAACAGGGGGCTTTTGCGTCCCAGCACATTGCTTTCCATAAAACCCTGATTGCTGCCGCAAAGAATGAGAAATGCGTTCGTTTCCCTGAAGGCCCGGTCGATGGCGACCTGGAAAATCGAGGGCAGTGCCTCGTTGCGCATCGCCGCATAGGGAAACTCGTCAAATACAAAGACAAACCGCTCGGTGCGCGCCCGGTCGGCGATGAAGGACAGCGCATCAGTCCAGGATGAGAACCCGCCAATCGATGTAGGGAGATTGAAAAAGCTGGCGATAGCGCGATTAAAATCCGCAAGGTTGTCGGCATCGCTTTGCTCGAGAGCGGTAAACGAGAGCGTCCTTTTACCGCGGCAGAACTCGTTAATCAGCGTCGTCTTTCCCACGCGTCGACGACCGTACACGACGGCCATCTGAAATGAACACTGCTCATACAGGGATTCGAGTTTTGCAAGCTCTGCTTCGCGTCCGACAAACATTATGCACCCCAGAATTATGCAAGATCGAATAATTCACACTTGCATAATATCTTAAGCTCAATCCAGTAGAACCGGAATCAGACAATATATCCGCACGGCTACATGCCGAGCCGCTGCTCGAGGCGGCACGCATGGCGGCTGGGTATAATTTGATTGTCATAAATGATGATGTGGAGGTGCCCCCGTGAATGTCCCAGCCGCACTGCAAAACATCCGCTCAAAACACCCCGTAATTTTTTTGTTTCTCTATCTCTTTGTCGGCTGGGCATTACTGGTCATCATCACCCATGCCATAGCTCTTGGAGCAGAACTGCTGGTAGCCAGCTCGGACCAGCCCGTCGTCAAATGGGAAGCGACCGATGAGTACGCCGACGGAACCCGAACCGTTTACTACAACAGCCCGTCCCTCTACCAAGAGTTCAAGGTCAAGATAAAGGGCTCCAAGATTGTCAATGCCGAGCCAGGCATCTATTCGGCAATCGGAGCAACCGTCAACGCCGAGCAAGTCGAGTACACAGACAGCCGTGCGACGTATCGTATCGACCTCAGCATCCTAGGCAGACCGTCACGTACCTGCCTGCTCGAATGCGATATACGCGGCACCACACTATACATGTCCGAAATACAGATGCGCCCGGACACAGAGCCCTCTTCTTGAGCAGTATACCCGCCTGCGCAGCTACTCCACCGGCTTGAAGATGGTGGACTGGCCAAAGACGTTGCGGATGAGGGCTTTGGCCTCATCCTCGGTCTGCGGGATACTCGGGGCTGCACCCTGATGGCCAAAGGGACTGCCGGCGCCGGGGTTGGACTCCCAAGGGGCTGCAGGAGCATCCTCCTCTTTGGGGGCAGTTGCAGCGGACTTGGGCGCGGGCGCCGCGGCCGACACGTCGAACGGGGGCAGATCGTCCCCGCCCGCATCGGCGGCAAAGCCAGCAACCATAGCGTCGTCGTAGGGCACCTGCTCGGATTCCCACGGTGCAGACGGCGCAGCGGGCTGAGCCTTGGGAGCAGACGCGCGCTCGGGCGCACGGGGTGCGGGCTCGGTCGGGAGCTTACCCGTGGCAGGAGCGCCGGCAGGGTTGTCGGAGCGCAGCCAGGGAGCCTTGCCCAGATCGGACGACTTGGACGCAGGCGCGACAGGCTTGGGCGCGGACGCCGGGGCAGCAGGCTTAAGCGTGGCGGGCTTAGGCGCCGACGGAGTCGGTGTCATCACCGGCGTCGCTTGCTGCTGCGGCGCGCTGGCACTCGAGGATACAGGGGCCGCCGAGGACACGGGTTGCGGGTCCGCAGATACCGCAGCCCGTGCAGATGGAGAATGCTCCTCATGTTGAGGAGCCGGCGTGCCACCCCCATCCAGGACATAGTCGACGGTGCGACGACCGAAGACCGCACTGACTGTCGGCAGGACCACCGACTGCGTGTCGGCGCGACCGAGCATCTTGATGGCAAAAGTCGAGCCCGCGGGGAACGAGACCGTGAGCTTGGAGCCATCGTCGGCGGTGGCTCGGGCGTTGAGCAAAAGCCCTGCATAGGAAGCCTGACGAGCCTTGACGCGCTCGACGACCTCGACCCATTTGCGCTGGAGCTCGCCGGCGTCCTCGACCGCGGGGGTCTCGGCAGCACCGGCGGCGGCAACCTGGGCGGCGTTGTTGGGCTTGGACACCGGCGCGGTCGATGCAGCAGGCGCGGGAGCCGGAGCCGCAACGGGTTGAGGTGCAGGCGTTACCGGTTTGGACGCGGGAGCCGGAGCCGTGGACCTGGGCGCAGGCTGGGCTGCTGGAACAGCAGTGCCGCGGTCCCAAGGCATGCCACCCTGATGCGCGGACGTAGCAGCGGGGGCAGTGGATGCCGCCGGAGCGGCAGCACGGGCGCCCGAAATGAGCGTCGGCTGCTGGGCAGCAACTGGTACGGATGCTGCAGGCGCGGCGGCCTGAGCAGCAGCCACGCTCGCCGGCACGGCGCCGTTGGCAACCATGGCCTCCAAGCGAGCCACGCGCTCAGCCAAAGCTTCAATCGTTAAATCGGCCTCGGGACGCGTCAGGCGGGTGCAGGCGATTTCGAGCACCAGGCGCACGTCGCTCGCACCCCTCATCTCCAAGGCGGCATCGTCGAGCACCGTCAGTACGCGGGCCAGACGGTCGGCAGGATGCTCGCCAAAGGCAGCGGCCTCGGCAGCAAGCGCCTCGGCCTGCTCGGCCCCGCCCTCAAACAGCTCGGCACGGGCACCGGCAACGCACGCCACGTACACGTCGCGCACGTGCGACACCAGGTCGCGCGTCAGCTCCAGCAGGTCATTGCCTTCCTCGACCTGCGCGCGAATCAGCCCATAGAGCTCGGCAACATCGCGATCGGCAATGGCGCGGGAAAACTCGCCCAGGATCTGGTCCGAAACCTCGCCCAAAAGCGAGCGGGCATCGTCCGCATGCACGGTGCCGTTGCCGAAGACGCTCAGCTGCTCCAGTGTGGAGAGCGCGTCGCGCATGCCGCCCTTGGCATGGCGTGCCACGATGGCAAGCGCCTCGTCATCGCAATCGAAGCCCTCCTGCTCGCACACGTATGCCAGGCGATGCTCGATATCCTCGTTACCGATGCGATGGAAATCGAAGCGCTGGCAGCGCGAGAGGATGGTCTCCAGAATCTTTTGCGGGTCGGTGGTGCACAGCACAAAGATCACGTGCGCCGGCGGCTCCTCGAGCGTCTTGAGTAGCGCGTTGAACGCCGCCGTCGTGAGCATGTGGACCTCGTCGATGATATAGATCTTGTACTTGCCACGCACCGGGGCAAAGTTAACGGAGTTGATGATCTCCTCGCGCACGTTGTCCACGCCGGTACGGCTTGCGGCATCGAGCTCGTAGACGTCTGGGTGGTTGCCCTCGGCGATGAGTTCGCACTCCTCGCAAGTACCGTCGGGCATGCAGCCGCTTGCACCCTCGGCGCACGCCGCCTCGGCATTGCGGCACAGCAGCGCCTTGGCCAGAATGCGCGCCATGGTGGTCTTGCCCGTGCCGCGCGGTCCGCAGAACAGGTAGGCGTGGGACAGGCGTCCCTCGGTGATGGCGTGCTCGAGCGTCGAGACGATATGCTGCTGGCCCACCACGGAGTCGAAGGTGAGCGGGCGATACTTTCGGTACAACGATTCCATGGGTGCTCCCCCGGGTATACTGAGTCTTGTTGCCGCGGCGGCCATGCGGTCGCACGGCATACTGCATTCCATAATAACCCGTACGGCGAGTCCGCCGCGATAGGAGTCCAAAGAGCATGGCACACGCAGAGAGCAGCCTCGTTCCCTCCGAAGCAGCCGACCAGGTCGAGGTCGCGCTCGAGACGCAGGCAGCGGTCGATGACGGCATTCTGTACCTCAACGAGTATCAGTACGAAAACGACCTCGTCACCGACTTTGCGCGCCTGGTCGCCTCGCCCAGGCGCCGTGGCTCGCTGTATGTCGCCGCCGCCATTGCCGCGCTGCTTGGCATTGGCATGCTGGTGGCTGGCGGCAACTGGATCAAGTTCGGCGTCGTGCTGATCGTATTCGGCGCCTTTTTGGCCTGGTGGAGCAAAAATCTGCACCATACGCTCGCGCGCGACTTTATCGATGCCGTCGAGGCCGACGAGTCCATGGGCGGCCGCTATCGCCGCGTCGCCGCCAACGAGGACGGCCTGATGGTCTGGGGCAAGAGTGGCAAGTCGCAGTTCTTCCCGTTTGAGAAGCTCGACCACGTGCTCGACGGCGAGCGCATCTTTGTGGCCATGTTCGCCGACCAGGGCGTGACGATTCCTAAGGACACCTTTGTGCGTGGCGACGCCGAGCAGTTTGGCTCCTTCCTCAAGGCGCGCATCAACAAAAAACTCCGCATCGAGACCAAGAAGAAGAAAATGAAGGCCGAGAAGGCTGCCGCCGAGGCCAAGCAGAGCGACAAGCCCCAAGAGACCAAGGGCAAGCAGCGCAAGCAGAAGAAGAACAAGAAGAAGCGGTAGGCCAGCCGACACCGAAGACGCCTCGCCCCGCATCATTCCGGGCCAGGGCGCCTGGGATCGAGCGCGGGTGCCGCCGATGGACCCATTTTGCCTAGCTCTTGAGCTATTTCACTTCAAACCTTAAGAGCCTTCGCTCCGGCAGATCGGTCATCTTCATCGTATAAGTCCCAGGAAAAGCCTTCTCAAAACGGACGGTCTCGTAATCTTCAAAGTAATCGTTGGTGTTTTGCATCATAAATGGGACAAGCAACTCGTTTTCCGCTCCAACCTGCACGGCAAATGCTGCAAATCCGTCTAAAGCCGGCATTGCCTGCGCTATCAGATCGGTATTGACCATAAAGTCATAGTTTGGCGCGTGCTCCGGTACCAAATGCCAAACATACGTCTTGATGCCGCCTTCGACATTGTCCTTATTCCTGACACGCATCTTTACGGCGATAACACATGTGGTGTCGGCGTCCTTCAATTTTGTTTTCGTATCCACGATGCCATATTTTGAATAATCATCATGCGCACGCTTGAGATACTCGCGCGGCGTGAGCAGCTCCGCCCCGTCTATACAAAACGAATACCCATCAGTCGCCACATCCTTCGACCCCAGAAACGCCCCATCCATCGAGAGCCATTCGCCCTCTGCATAGTATTTCTCAGGAATGACCGTCCGGTTCCCGTTAACGACGCTCACCCTCATGCCCGCAAGGCCAGTAACAGCACAGCCGAAAAGCGCAAGCGCCGACCTTCTCGTCCACAGGGCCTTCTTCATCGCGCTCACGACCTTTCCCGAACGTTCACAACGGCACCGTCGCGCATGCAGTAAACCCGATCGGCCAGCTCCTCGAGCACTTCCCCGTCATGGCTGGACAGAAGGACCTCACGGCCCGCTGATGCCGCCATCGCCACAACGCGCTTGAGCATTTCAACGCCCGCTTCGTCGAGAGCATTCGTTGGCTCATCAAGAACAAGCAGCTTCGGCTTTTCCATAATTGCCGCAGCTATTCCCAGGCGCTGTTTCATGCCGAGGGAATATTTTCGATACTTCTTCTTATCGTCATCATCAAGCCCCACGAGCCGCAGAGCAGAACGGATATCCTCATCGGTAGCGACACCTTTGATCTTGGCAATGAGATCCAAGTTGTCATAGCCAGACAGGTAGCCCATAAAAGAAGGCGTTTCGATCAGCATTCCCAAGCTTGGCGGAAACGAGATATCCATCCCGAGCCTTTGCCCATCGATAACAATTTCGCCCTTAGTTGGTTTAATAAGTCCGCAGACCGCTCGCATGAGCATGGTCTTGCCCGAACCGTTTATCCCCTGAAGCCCAACCACAGTCCCAGGTTCAACCTCGATGGACACGTTACGCAGAACATCGTTTTTGCCCATGCGCTTCGATACGTCCCTAACGATCACGCTCATATCTTGTCCCCCTTTTCGATAAGGTCGGCCCTTCGAAACCACAGTCCGCCCAACGATAGGCATAACGACATAATCACAATTGAAAACAAGCCGCTCGAGCCCGCCGCGATTCCCTCTTTGACAATTCCACCCCAGCGCAACAGCATCAAGGCGTTACCCAATAGTGCCCAATGTCGTGCATATGCCGAGCAGATCAGGTAGCTCATTAAAACCACAAACGAGACTGACGGCCCAAGCACAAACCCAACCGCTGCCTGCGCAAACGCAAGCGCCTCAAAAGCAAAAAAGAGTCCTACGAAAAACGGCAGCGCATCTGCCTCGCCAGCTTTGAGAAACCACGGCGCCAAATTAGCCAGCTGAAGCGACTCACCATGAATGACCGCGCTGAACGAGGCGCTCACCATCAAGCTCCAAATCACAACAGAGCAAACCACCACGAGCAGCGAAAATGCCGTTACCGCCGCCACCAAGATAAAACGCGAGACCCACCAAAGGGTTCTTGCCCGACATCGAACAAGCGCTTGCAAACCAAACCCGTGTAACGATTCGGTCGGATAATCGAGTGTTGTATAGAGAATAAGCAGAATGAGAAAAAGCCATCCTAGCGGAGGCACAAACATGACCCCGGGCCTAGGCTCAAACGGAGCAGATCCGGCAAACACGAGCGCAAGATTATCCGCAAACCCCAAGGTATCCGTTCTAACCCCATACACAGAAGACAATCCATAGGCGTATACCAAGTTCGCAACGGTCACTGCCGCAATTGCAATAAAAGTAAGGATGTTCTTCTTCAAAACGGTCCTCAGGTCCGCGGCGACCAGCCTAAACAGCATCAGACCACCTCGCGTCTTTTTAAGAATCTCGCGGAAATCAAAGAAAAGACGAACAGCAAAATGATTTCTGCAAACCCCGCTCGGATGTCGGGCCAGTTATTTAGCGATTCCGACCTGATGCTGTTAAGAATGTTGCAGTTAAAGCCAACGCATGAAAGGACGCGAAAAATCCAGTCGTTAACAAAATGCCATGCAACCATAATCAGATATGGAACGACCATCGCCTTGATTCTGCTGCGAAACACAACCGACAGACCGGTCACGGCCATGGATAGAACCCCCAACGTCACCGCATCGAACAGCGTATAAACCAGCACGTATAACAGAGGCCGGGAATAAAACAGACCAGAAAAATAGCTATGCATATAGAGCCCGACGTAAGTCGATTCGTCGACTCGGGGGAGATACGCGGGAAACAGCATGGAGACAATCAGAAAGTTCACGAGTAGCGGAATAGCCGTGACCGCAAACGCAGAGAGGAAAGCAGACAGCATCTTCACGTTCACGTATGCATTTCTAGAAACACGCGTGCAGATCTGTGCCTCGTAACCGCTCAAACGCTCGGACAGGCATGACCACGACCCGGCCAACATGGCAAGCAACGGCAGCGCATAGAAAAACACCGACGCTAACAACGGCGCGTTCGCGCTCACAACAATCCAGTTGCCAAAGCTACTTTCACGCGTTTGGCCGAGGTATGTCTGAGACTGCAGGCCAATGCCGTAGCCAAAAGATAACAGCTGCTTGCGTTCAGTCTCGAGCGTCCACCACGCCTCGATGGCAGCTGCCATCGAAATGGCAGTCGCCAAAATAAGAGCCAACGCAAATATATGGTTTCCAAATATCTTGGATAACTCGTGCCGTATTAGATTTCTATTCAAATGTCATCATCCTCCCATCGATGGGATGGGGCCGAGCAACAGTGCCCGGCCCTAATCAAAAGCGGTTAACAATGCGTCGACGCACGGCAACTTTTGCATGAATAGAGAAAGATGTCTGTAAACACCCGCTATTGAGTTGATTGCTCAGGCGTTTACACGTTATCTACCTGCGATAACAATGAAATAAGCTCCGCTTTATTCTTGATCCTCAACTGGCGGTAAGATGCAGACCGCAGTGCTTGCACCGTAGATGCAGCGTAACCGACATCCTCCGCAATAGCCTTTGTCGTTGCGCCCTCTGCCGTCATCAGCAAGATTTGCGACTGAACATCAGAAAGGGAGCGAGACATAAGCAGGGCCAGCTGGCGCACGCGGGCTGTTTCGGTGGACCCGTTCGCGCGGTACTCCAAGACGGCTTTCTCGTCCTCAACCGAGCGGGCGAGCGCGATGTGCGTGACGAATATGGGCACAGACCAGCAGACGATCACCGTTGCCACGACGACATTGACAGCCGAACTATGCCCCAACAACGACGCGAGGAACAACGGCTTGAAAACCGTCAGATCCTGCACCATGTTGAGCAAGACAACCCAAACAGGAGCCATCGCCCCAAAGCAGAGCATCCATACCCCAAGCATTTTGCGCTGCGGACAGCTTCGCAGCACTATATACGTGAGCAGCATCCCCGTCAGTACCGCAAGTCCATGAATTCGCCCCCTAGTTGCTGCATAGATTAAAGCGGATACACCTATTAACGCCAACGGCACGATAGCCCGAGTATGGGCATGAACCTTAAACGGGCGCAGCTTAACAGCGAGCGAAGCCATAGACGCTATGCCGCAAAACAGGACCGGTGCAGCCATCAACGGATCGCGTATGCACCTCCATGCCGCGATATAAACAAAAGACCATTCCACGGCAGACAGTATCGCCCACACGCACGGGCTTCCGAGCCCAATCGCCCCATCCGCTCCATCCGCTCCATCCGCTCCATCCAGATTGTCCCCGCGATTCGGTTTTCCACCCGCGCTGCACAGCGACAGAAACAGTCCGAGACCCAATGCATAGCTTGAGAGAGAAAAGGCGACAGCCCACGAAACACCGGACCCCCAATCGCTATCCGCCATTACCAAGGGGCCTGCCGCCAGGAGGATGAAAAATAATGTGAGCAGGTATCGAAACAGCCGGCGCGTTCGAGCTGATGACAACATATCGTCAGCATGTCGCTGCGGCGGCTCTTGCCCTACAGTATCACCCTCACCCGCAAACAACGCCACGAGCTCGCGTGAGCCCGCAACCGATGCCTTCCCGTATGCTCGGTGAAGCGTTGTTCGCACCGTCGATGGCTTCGTATCCGTCTCCTTGGCAATTTCCGCCGGCGTTTTCCCTTTGAGCAGCAATCGAACAAACTGCTCCTCTCGAGGCGACAGGGCAGGGGAAAACACCCCCGCATCGAATGGGTCGGACGCGCAGGCAACATCCGAATTGTTGTCCGGTTTCTCCCTTAGCAACGTGCACACGAAGGCAACAGCAATAGCGGACCCCATCGCAAGCAATGCAATGATCGCGGCATCGCTTGCGAAGTATGCCGCCTCAACAGCCGGAACAAGGCCAATAGGGACTGCCACGAGCACAGAACGGGCAAACACGTCGCTCTGCCCCCGGCCAAAGGCGCGAGGACAGCAAAGCGGCGAGGCCACAGCCAACACGAGATAGACCAGAGGAATTAAAAGCACAAGACCAATTGACGCGGCCGAAACAGAGGGCATCCCCCATGGCCCAGGAACAATTCTCCATGAAACTCGACAGCAAAACAGCAGGCAAGACAGGACGGCTATTGTTTCTGTAAAAATCGCGTCCTGCGGGTGACGAGTTTCTCTTTCGTCAGTTCCTGTCGCCCCCTGCGTCAAAGGAGAGCCCGCCGTATCCCAAATTACATATGAGAGGAGCAACGACCCAGCAAAGCACGAGGCGCACGAAACGCCATGCAACAGCCAGATAGGCGCAAACACGAATGGAATAGAATCTCCGCGAGCATAGAAGGCCAGGTCGGCCCATTCGGGAACCGTTGCAATAACACCGAGGAAAACACCGATGACGCCAAGGCACCCCGGCCGCCTTATTTCTCCCCCCTTGCGGAGCGCAGCACCATGAACAAACGCCGCAAGGCATGCGCCCAGGATAACGAGCCAGGTCATTGCACCTGATGCCAGGCCGATTGAAGATGAAAACCGGTGATAAGGGGTGACCGCCATTACGATAAGCGCAATGGCGCAGGCAGATGTAGCAGAACGGCGGGAAAAGAGCATATGGCCTCCATAGCGTGACATTATATCGCCCGGACCGCTCGTTTTCCTCGTCATCTGCCCGAGCGTGCTACACTAGCAGCATCTATGCCGCCGCGAATGGCTCGGGCCCGCGCCCGCCGCTCGCAAACGAACTTTAAACGCACGAGGGTTGGCCATGCCGCTTTTCTCGCAACATACCGCCCGGTTCTCGCCGGACGTTCCCTTGGAGGGCACCAGCTCTCGCGAGCTGCTCAAGCGGTACCAACCGCTCGAGACACTTGCGACCGGCGGTTTTGGCTCCATCGAGATTTGCCGCGACACGCACCTGCGCCGTCGCGTGGCCATTAAGCGCATCCCCCTTATCAACGGCGCCGGCATGCCCGCCAGCGACATCATGGATGTCCTGCGCGAGGCACACACCGCCGCCATGCTTCAACATCCCAATATCGTGCAGGTTATCGACTTTACGCACGATACCGCCTATGCCTACCTAGTCATGGAATATGTCGACGGCATGTCGCTCGCCGAGTTTTTGCATCGCGTGGACGGCCATTCGCTCACCTTTGACGAGGCCGCGGCCATTGCCGACGCGCTGGGCCAGGCGCTCACCTTCGCCCATAGCAATGGCGTGCTCCACCTGGACATCAAGCCTGCCAACGTGCTCATCGACCACTCGGGCAATGTAAAGCTCACCGACTTTGGCATGGCGCGACTGTCGTCCGCCGGTGGCTTTGGCGGCTCGCGCGGCGGCACCATCGGCTACATGCCGTCCGAGCAGCTCGATATCGAGACCGGCACGGTCGACGAACGTGCTGATGTCTTCGCCCTTGCCTGTGTGATCTACGAGGGCTTGTGCGGCAGCGCTCCCTTTATGGCGGCCACGCCCGCCGACTCGCTCGACCGCATCATCGGCGGCGCCACCTATCCCAGCGAGCTCATCCCGCACTTTCCCCCGGGAGCCGAGAGCGCGCTCATGAGCGCGCTCTCCCCCATGCCGCAGGACCGCCCCAACAGCATCGAGGCATTTTGCGACCAGCTCCTTGCCGGCCTGGGCAATGTGCGCGAAGGCCGTCGCAGCCTGGAGCAAATGGTGGGCGAGCTTTCGGATGACGAGCGCGCGGCAGACGATATCGAATCGTTGCCCTATGAGGACGACGCCATCGAGGTCGACCCCGCACTCGGCTGGGCCGGCACGCGCTGGGGCCACGCGCGCGACTACACCATGCGCGCTATCTCGGCGCTAACGTGTGGTGCCTTTAGCTTTTTGATCATGCAGACGGCTGGCGTCGCGGCGCTTCCCGGACTCATTGCCGCGGCCATCGCAATTGGGGCGGCCGCCGGCCTGGCCCCGCAGATTGGCTCGGCTATCTCGGCCGTGGGCTTTTTGGTACTTATGGCCAACGCCACCATGCGGGCGCAGGGCATCCTGTCGATGCTGCCCGTCGCGGTGCTCTTTGCCGCCACCATGTCCGGTTGGTGGATCGCCTGGGGCCGCACCGAGGCAGCCGCGAGCGCTGCGCTCACCTGTGCGGTGGCACTTGGCTGTCTAACGGGCGACGCCCTCCTTGCCGCCGGGGTCGCCGCCGGCATCGCGGCCTTTTGGCTCGGCCCGGCAAGCGCCGCGGCCGCCACGGGGATGGGCGCGCTTTTTGGCCGCCTGGCTACGGTTGCACTTTCTGCCGGAGGCGTACTGGGGCTCGGCAATGTTGCCGCGGCGCTGGGAGACATGCTCTCCTGGGCTGCCATCGTACTCGTCGCGGCGACAGCTGCGCTGACATCTCTGCTGCTCAACGCCCATGCCAAGCGTGCCGAGCAGGGCTCGAACCTAACTGCAATCGCTGCCATCGCCGGCTGCGGAATAGGCTCCGCGGCGTCGTTCTGTCTTGCACACCATATGGAAATTGCCAGCCTTGCGGCCGCGGTCGTCGTCAAGGCGGCGGTTGCGGGAACCCTATCCTCTATAATCGTTGGGATATGCCTATATTTGCTCGGATACCAAAGAACCTATACGGAGAGTGATCTTTCGTGAACTTCCTGAACATCTTCGAGGACCACGTGGCCGGCATCTTCGGTGCCACCCGTGCCCCGTTCTCCTTTAAGAAGCTTGCCAAGCAGGCCGCTCGCGACATGGAGGATCAGACTCTGGTGATCAACGGCGTCAACACCGCGCCGGCACTCTATACCATCCTGATCGCCGTCGATGACGATCCCATGCTCGCCCCGTTCTACCCCGAGCTTTCGCGCGAAGTCCGCGAGTTTGTGAAGGCACAGGCCGAAAAGCGCCGCTATGTGTTTGTCGGCGAACCCCTCGTTCGCTTTATGATCGACCCGCAGCTGCGTGCCGGTAAGTTCTCGGTCTTTGCCGAGAACGTCGACGCCCCCACGCTCGGTCGCCTGTACGAGGAAGAGCGCGCCTACCAGAATGGCCTGGGCCAGAACAACTCGGCCGCAAGCCGCGCCGTCAGCGCTCCCCGCGCCGGCAAGCAGCAATTCGCTGCTCCGCAGCAACAGCACCCCGCCGCCATGCCCCAGCAGCCGGCGCCCCGTGCCGCCGCTCCCGACCCGCTCGCCGTGGCCGATCCCTTTGCGCCCAACGTCCCCGACCCCGCCGCCGCACCCATTCCCGTGCCACAAACCGTCTCGCGCGACGCGCTTGCCGGCATGGGCGGAGCCGCCGCGACCGGCGCCGCCGTGGGCCTGGGCGCCGCAGCCAGCATCGCCTCCAACATGGCAAGCTCTCGCGCCCCGCAGCGCCCGCTTGCCCAGCTCGTCGACGTCGTGAGCGGCGAGAGCCACAGCATCACTTCCGCGCAGGTGACCATCGGTCGCGAGCGTTCGGTTTCGGACATCGCCCTGCGCGACCCCAACGTTTCGCGCCGTCACGCCCAGCTCACCTTTACCGGCTCGGACTGGTCGATCGAGGACCTCAACTCCACCAACGGCACGCTCGTCAACAACCGCCGCATCACGCGCTGCCCGCTGCGCAACGGCGACCTGCTGACGTTTGGCCTAAGCACCTTTGAATTTAGGGGATAGTCGCTTATGAACATCGATATCGTCCTTTTTGCAGGCCGCATCGTCCTGGTCGCCCTGCTCTACATCTTCCTGTTCGCCGTCATGAAAACCGGCGTGGGACTCGTACGCGGCCAGCGCCGCGACTCCGCTATCTGGACGATCGATGTGGACAAGGGTCCGCGCGGCATCCGTGGCATCCATGTAGACATGCTCGGCCCCGTCATCGTGGGCCGCTCACCGTCCTCGGACATCTGCATCAACGAACCGTTTGTCTCGGCCTCGCACGCACGCTTTTCGCTGCAGGGCCCGGCACTCATCATCGAGGACCTCAACTCGCTGAACGGCACACTCGTCAACGGCCGTCAGCTGGTGGAGCCCGCAACGCTGCGCGAGGGTGACGAGGTCCAGATTGGCGACGTGGTCATGAAGGTGAACCGTCGATGATCGACGAGGAGAACAAGTCCGCAACCATGCCCGAGACGCCGACTGCCCCCGCAGCTGCGCCGGCTCATGCCGCTCCGGCGCGCCCTGCGACCGTAGAGCCCGAGGACACCGTGTTCTCCCTGCCTCTTTCGCATGTAACTCAAGAATATCCGGCACTCGTCGATGACGATGACGAGGACGCCGACACCGGGCTGCTCGACGCCCCCATCGGCGCGCACACCGCCGAGCAGCCCGCGGAACCGGAGGCAACGCCCGCACCGGCTCACTTTGCCGAGCCCGTCGCCGAGGCGATTAACGAGAGCGTTGCCGTGTTTGCAGCCCCCGAGCCCGTCGCGCCGGTATTCCCCGTCGCCCCGGCAAGCGAGGCGGCACCCGCACCCGCAACGCCTGCCGAAGTCGAGCAGCCCGTTGCCGCGCCCGCCACAGCTCCCGAGCCCTCCGCTCAACCCCAGAGCACGCCCGCGCCGTCGCACTTTGCGACCCCCGAGCCGACGGCTGTCGAGCCGCAGCAGGACGGCGATCCCGCCGACCGCGTAACCGAAGATCTCGGCCTTCCGGACGTCTCCGACGTCGAGTCGGGCAACGATGCCGACACCGTCTCCCCCGGCGACACCGCCGAGATCGATGTCGCCGCCGTAGAGGCAAAGCTCAAAGATCCCGGCTCGACCATGAGCTTTGAGCCGTTGACCGACGAGCGCATCGAGACCGACTCGACCTACGACGCCGGCACCACCACGCAGCTTATGTGGGGCGCCCGCTCCGACGTCGGGTGTGTACGCCCGCACAATGAGGACTCCTATCTGGTGCAGTCGCCGCTCTTTTGCGTGTGCGACGGCATGGGAGGACACGCCGCCGGCGAGGTGGCATCCTCCATCGCCGTCGAGACCATCGCCAAGACGGCGCCGCAGTCCGCCGACGCCGCGCGCCTGGCCGCAGCCGTCGAGGCCGCCAACGCCGCCGTGATCGAGGCCGCCCTCAACGGTCTGGGCAAACCCGGCATGGGATGCACGGCCACCTGCGCCTACATCGAAAACGACACGCTCGCCATCGCCCACGTGGGCGACTCGCGCGCCTACCTGCTCCACGAGGGTACGCTCATCCGCGTGACCCGCGACCACTCCTACGTGGAGGAGCTCGTGGATGCCGGCGAGATTACGGCCGACGAGGCCCGTGTCCACCCCAACCGCTCGGTCATCACCCGCGCGCTGGGCTCGGATCCCGCCATGTATGCCGACCACTTTACCCTGCATATCGAGGAAGGCGACCGCCTGATTCTGTGCTCCGACGGTCTTTCGAGCATGATTCCCGATAGCGATATCGAGAACATCGCTACGCAGTCCTCGACCGCACAGATCTGTGTCGACAACTTGGTGGACGCGGCGCTCGCCGCCGGCGGCCACGACAATGTGACCGTGGTGGTCGTCGACCTGGTCGACGACGGCGTCGTGCGCGAGGCAAAACGCCTCCGACGCCGCAATGTCACCATCGCCGCCGTCTTGGCCCTTGTCTTTGTGCTGGTAGCAGGCATCTGGGCATACACGGGCGTCACCGGCTCCTATTACTTGGGAACCTTCCACGGCAATGTCGCCGTCTGGCGCGGCCTGCCCGGCAAGACGCTCGGGGTCGAGCTCCACTGGCTCGAGAGCGAAACCAGCATCAAGCTGTCCGACCTGCCCGAAGACACGCAAAACCGCCTGAAGGCAGGCATTCCGCAAACGAGTGTCGACGATGCGCAGGACACCATTTCCAAGTACCGCCATCAGATTGACGAGGAGCAGACCCGTCAGGTGATTGACGCGCAAACGATTCGCGACAACACCGATCAGAAATCCACCTCCGAGTCAGATTCCGAGAAAACCGCCGAACAGTCAGCCGAGGCCGAAGCCTCCGATAAGAATTAGAAAGGGAGTGCCGCTTATGAGTCGCCGCAACACCGAACTGCTCTTGCTCATCGCCTCGGCGTTCCCCGTCATCCTGCTCTATGCGATGTACGTGCTCACCGCGGGTGCCACGATTTCCTTTGAGACGCTCGCCGTGCCGATCGGCCTGTTCGCCGCCTTCGCCGCGGCGCATATCGCCGTGCGCATCCTGGCGCCCGGCGCCGACCCCGCCATCCTGCCCATCGTCTTTGTGCTCTCGGGCATCGGCATCACATTCGTGACGCGCCTGGCCCCCGACCTCGCCATCTCGCAGCTCATCATCTTGTTTGTCTCGGTGGCGCTCATGGTGGGAACGCTCGCACTGGTCAAGAACCTCGACGTGGTTATGCGCTACAAGTACACCTTTGGCATTATCGGCATCATCCTGCTGATGCTGCCGATCTTTATCGGCACCACGATCTCGGGCTCCAAGCTGTGGATTCGCATCGCGGGCTTCACCATCCAGCCCGGCGAGTTCGCCAAGGTCTTCATCGTCCTGTTCCTGGCAGGCTATCTGGCCGAGAACCGCGAGCTGCTCTCCATCTCCAACCGCAAGATCCTGGGCCTCAAGATTCCGCGCTTCCGCCTGCTGTTGCCGCTGTTTGCCGTGTGGGGCGTGTGCCTGCTCATCGTCGTCTTCGAACGCGACCTGGGCTCGGCCGTCCTGTTCTATACCATCTTTTTGCTGATGCTCTATGTTGCCACGGGACGCCTTTCGTACGTCATCATCGGCCTTGCACTGCTAGCCGTTGGAGCCGTGGGCGCATACAAGTTCCTGTCGCACGTGCAGGTGCGTTTCCAAGTCTGGGCCGATCCGTTTAAGGACGCCCAGGGCCAGGGCTACCAGATCGTACAGTCACTTTACTCGCTGGCCGACGGCGGCCTGGCCGGCGTCGGCATTGGCAACGGCATGGCAAACAACATCCCCGTCGTCGAGTCCGACTTTATCTTCTCGGCCATCGGCGAGGAAATGGGCCTTTTGGGCGGCGGCGCCGTGCTCATCCTGTTTATGCTTTTTGCCGTGCGCGGCCTCACCACGGCCGCCCGCGCTAAGTCCGACCTTGCCGCCTTTAGCGCGACCGGCCTTACGGCAGCCATCAGCTTCCAGGCATTCTTAATCGTTGGCGGCGTAACCCGCCTGATCCCGCTGACCGGCGTCACCCTGCCCTTTATGAGCCAGGGCGGCTCCTCGCTGCTGGCGAGCTTTATTATCGTCGCGCTGCTGCTGCGCGCCGGCGACGAGGCAACCGGACGCGAAGCCGAGCTCACCGGCACCGGCACCATGGCCACCATCACCGATGACCAGGTCGCATCCGCCGCTGCCCCGACCGGTACGCGTTTTGCCAACGCACCTTCCTACAGCGTCGGTAACCGCTCCGCGGGTTCTCGCATGCGTCGTCGCCTGCTCGACACGCCCGAGTCCGGCGTGCTCGGCCGCGTGGCACTTGCCAACCGTCTGACTCGTGCCGTGCTTGCCTTCACGGCGCTGTTCGCCATCCTTATCGGCAACCTCACCTATGTCCAGGTCATCAAGGCGAAGGACTACCAGGACATGCCGACCAACAACCACGCCATCGCCCGCTCCAAGTACATCCAGCGTGGCTCCATCATCACGTCCGACGGCGTGACGCTGGCCGAGTCGCTGCAGCAGGAGGACGGCACCTACGCCCGCTCCTACCCCAACGGCAATATGGCCGCGCACGTGGTGGGCTACGTGAGCCAGCAGTATGGCACCGCTGGCATCGAGAGCGTCATGAACGACACGCTCACCGGCTCCAAGGATTACTCCAGCTGGAACAACGCCATCGCGTCGCTCGCGGGGCAGACCCAGCCGGGCAATACCGCCAAGCTCACCATCGACTCGCGCATCCAGACGGCTGCCGAGCAGGCGCTCAAGGGCTTTAAGGGCGCTGTGGTGGTCATGGATCCGCGCACCGGTGCGGTCCTTGCGTGCGCGAGCTCGCCCACCTACGACAACACCAACATCGATGCGCTGCTCCAGTCGGGCGGCGGCGAGGACGGCTCCATGTACAACCGTGCCATGGACGCACTGTACACCCCGGGCTCGACCTTTAAGGTCGTCACGCTCTCCGCGGCACTCGAAACCGGCACCGCCAGCCTTACCAGCACGTACCAGGCGCCCGGCTCCATGGACATCGGCAACGCGCCGGTCACCAACTATGCCAACGAAAGCTACGGCACCATCAGCCTGCAGCAGGCCTTCGCCGTGTCGTCCAACGTCGTCTTTGGCCAGGTGGCCAACGAGATTGGCGCCAGCTCGCTCGTCCAGTTTGCCAACGCCTTTGGCTACGGCCAAAAGCTCGGCCAAGATCTGACCTCCGCCGCCTCCATCATGGCCGACCCGTCGCTTATGACCGAGTGGGAGACCGCTTGGGCAGGCGCCGGCCAGCCCGTCGGCATGGACCACACGCCTGGCCCGCAGACCACCGTTATGCAGAGTTGCGTGATCGCCGCCGCTATCGCCAACAGCGGCGTGGTCATGGACCCGTTCTTTGTGTCCCAGATACTCGCCCCGGACGGAACCGTGGTTAAGACCACGCAGTCCCGCTCTCTGGGCCAGGCTGTCAGCTCTGCCACGGCCGACCAGGTCAAGCAGGCCATGCTCGCCGTCGTCCAGTCCGGTACCGGCACCGATGCCCAGATTCCGGGCGTCAAGGTTGCCGGCAAGACCGGTTCGCCCGAGACCGGCGGCACCAACGTCAACTCTACGTTTGTTGGCTTTGCACCTTACGATTCACCCACGGTTGCCATCTCGGTGGCCCTGGAGGATTACGACAAACACGACGTCAAGGCGGCTAAGATTGCCGGTATCGTCCTGACCGCGGCGCTCGCCGCACAGGGGGCGTGATGCCCGTGATCAAAGCGGATACTTGGGACGCGCCACGGCCGATGAGCTAGCGGCTACGCGCCACACGGCCCCAGCGGCCACACATTTGGTACTACACACATCGTTGAGCGAATAGTTATGTTAGGAGCAGGAATGGAACAGAGGGTCCTCGGGGGAAGATACCTCCTCAAGGATAAGGTGGGAACGGGCGGTATGGCGACCGTCTACCGCGCACAGGATCAGGTCCTCGACCGCACGGTTGCCGTCAAGATCATGCTGCCGCAGTATGCCGGCGACGCCACCTTCGCCGCTCGCTTTAAGCAGGAAGCCCAGGCAGCTGCCGGCTTGTCCTCCCCCTATATCGTGGGCGTCTACGACTGGGGCAAGGACGGCGACACCTATTACATCGTCATGGAGTACCTGCGCGGTACCGACCTTAAGAGCGGCATCAAGAGCCACGGCGCCCTCGATCCCAAGAAGGTCGCGCAGATCGGCTCGCAGATCAGCTCCGCACTTTCGGTCGCACACAAGCACGAGATCATCCACCGCGACATTAAGCCGCAAAACATCATGGTGCTGCCCGACGGCAACATCAAGGTAATGGATTTTGGCATCGCACGCGCCAAGAACAGTCATCTCACGCAGGACAACAACGTGCTGGGCACCGCCCACTATGTAAGCCCCGAGCAGACCCGCGGCCAGGACCTCGGCCCCACCTCGGATATCTACTCGCTGGGTGTCGTCATGTACGAGTGCGCCACCGGCCGCGTACCCTTTGACGGCGACGACGCCATCTCGGTCGCGCTCAAGCAGGTCAACGAGCTCCCCATCCCGCCGAGCCAGATCAACTCCGGCGTCGATGCCGACCTGGAGCGCATCATCCTCAAGTGCATGGAGAAGGACCCGGCAAACCGCTTCCAGACAGCCGACGAGCTGCGTCAGGTGCTCAACAGCTACCTGTCCGGCCGTGCTGTCAACGTCTCGGAGCCCACGCGCGTCATCGGTGCCGCCGGCGACCTGGGCGCCACCAAGACCCGCGAGCTTTCCGACTCAACGCGCGCTATGGTTCGTCCCGTCTCGGGCGTGAGCGGTCAGAATACCGCCCGCAGTGCTGCCTCGGGCTCCACGGGCTCCTACGAGGCTGAGAAGCCTAAGTCCAACAAGAACAAGATCATCGCCGCCGTGATTGCCGCCGTCGCCGTGATTGGCATTGTAGTGGCCTTTGCCACGGGCATGTTCAGTGGCGAACAGGTCACGGTGCCCGACGTGCTGGGCAAGGACCAGGAAACCGCTATTGAGCTGATCAAGAAAGCCGGCCTTGAGGTTGGCTCCGTCGACCAGAGCTACAACGACGATGTCGACGAGGGAAAGGTCGCCGAGCAGACCCCCAACGGCAACACCAAGAAGGCCAAGGGCACGAGGGTGAACCTGGTAATCTCCAAGGGCCCTAAGCCCTCCGAGAAGGTTGAGGTTCCGCAGCTCATCGGCCTGACCAAGGACCAAGCCGAGGCCGCACTGGCAAGCGTGGGCCTGAAGGGCAGCGCTTCGGAAGAAGCCAACGAGGCCGAAGAGGGTCAGGTCTTTGAACAGAGCACTGCTGCCGGCAAGGAGGTCGAGAAGGGCACGACCATCTCGTACAAGGTCTCCAGCGGCCCGGACACCACCTCGGTGCCCGATCTGACCGACATGACCGAGGCCCAGGCACGCAACGCCCTCGATATGGCAGGCTTTGGCGTCGACGTGAGCTACCAGGAGAACGACTCGGTTACCGAGGGCACCGTGATCAGCTGGAACCCCAGCGGTAAGCAGAAGCCCGGCGCCACGATTACCGTCGTCATTGCCAAGAAGTCCGGCAAGGCCAGCGTTCCGGGTAACCTGTACGGCAAGAGCATCTCCGCCGCCGTCACCGCGCTCAACAACGCCGGGTTCTACAACATCGCGTTCTGCGACCAGAACGGCAACCCCGTGAGTGGCAACGAAAACGCCACCGTTACGGGCGTCTCCCCCACCGGTAAGCAGTCCACCGACAGCACGATCACGCTGACGGTTTCGATTTCTGGCTCTGGTACTGATTCAGGCGACGATTCCGGCACGACCAACTAGTCATCAAGACGTTGCCCACAGCGGCTGATGACGCAAAAACATTCGCTCAATGGCGCCCGTTTGCTCCCCCGGCAAACGGGCGCTTCGCTTTAGCTGAATCATCGAAAACTACGGCATGCCTTTAGACCAGAAGAGCCCGGCACCGTGGTGGTACCGGGCTCGATATTCCTCTGGTGCCCCCGGGCGGATTCGAAAACTCCCCCCGCGGGGAAATTGGTGACGCGGGTGTCGACAGTCCGAATCCGCCGGCGGCCCCACAAACCAGAAACGGCGCCGCTCTCGCGACGCCGTCATATTCCCTGGTGCCCCCGGGCGGATTCGAACCGTCGACACCCGCTTTAGGAGATATGATTTAATGCTACCCCCTACCATTCATCAAGCATCATTGAACATCATATAACCGCAGATAAACATAGCAGTTTGCGTCTTTTGCCTCCGGTAGCTGCGCCTATGCTTTTACAAACATATTACTAACGGCTTTAGCTAAACTGCACTCAATGAATTGTTGAAAACTATTCAAAGAAACGGAGTGCAAAGATGTCAGAACAGCCACTCATTAGCGGAAGAGGCACGTGTTGGAAAGACAAGAGATCACCTAACACCTATCGCTATTATTTTTCCCTTGGAGTCAAGGACCCGAAGACAGGGCGCTACAAACGATCCCCAACTTATACGGTTCGTTGCAAGACTAAAACAGAAGCTAAGGCTGCAATGCAGGCCAAGCTGGCTGAAATCAACTCCTCTGGCACGATCACTAAAACTAAAAAGCCCACTTTGCTTGCGTCCTACTGCTGGGCCTTTCATGAAAATAGGGACACCGAGCTTGTGCCAACGAGCTATGAAAGAGAAGCGTACGATTGCAGGCATATCGAAGACCTATTCGGTGCGTTTCAGACAATTGAGGGGCTAACTCCCGATCTAATCGAAGAAGCATATGCCGAAGCTCGTCGTACGGGAAAATACAAACCATCAGAGCTTGTACGAATCAATTCAAAACTGCGTCAGATTCTGTCGAATGCAGTCGCAAAGAGAATAATTGACCGAAACCCCTGCGCTACCGTTCATGTTCGCAGACCACGCAACAAAAGAGAATCACTGACAATCGACCAAGTAGCTACCCTATGCACACATCTTCAACACATTGAGCTCACCGCCGAAGCTGTTGGTACGCTAGTACTAGTGTATACGGGTATGCGGAAAGGCGAGATGCTGGGCCTCGAATGGCGCGATTGGGACCCTGCCAATAAAACCTTGAAAATTGACAGGCAGTACACCAACGACCATGAACTGAGGGCACCCAAGTCACAAGAAAGCCAACGCAAAATCCCCGTTGGAGAAACCTTGGCCGAACGCCTTCAATCATGGTCAGCCATACAAAAAGAGCTCCTGGCCTCTCTGGGGCTGTCCCAGACTGGCAGCACTCCCATCATTAGCGATATTGCTGTCAAGCAGGGGGTCCCTACTGTCTGTCACATGAAAAACTACATCTTCAACCATTGGTTTCGCGATTTCGCAGTTAGCTGTAATCTTGGAATCTATGAGCCGAACAATTCGACTGGCGGAAAACTATATAAGGGCATCTGCCCGCATCAGCTCAGGCATTGTGTAAGCACTTTTATGCTGGCGAACGGATCGGACGTTAGAAGCGTGCAAGGTATTCTTGGCCACGCGGACCCCAATATCACGCTCAAAACGTATACAAGCCTCGTTCAACAATCAGAAATAAAAGCAGTTAAAGGCTACGAAGACTTCATCAACGCCTATATACAGAAAAGCGAGAAATAGCATGTCATTCATTCATCGTTTCATCAATAATATTACGGTACTATACTACTATTTCCGCAGGTAGACGCTTTATTTGATTGACATCTAATGAGTTTTAATAGATTCTAAAGCTGTCAGATGGCTACGCATGTAGTCATAAAAACCGGCCCCCCAAGTGCTTATGAACCTGGTAAGTCTTACAAGCACAGGGAGGGCCCTCATTGAAAGGATAGCTCATCATGGCTACTCCACAGATTAGCACTCAGGCGTCCACACCGACTTTCCCCACTGGTGCCGCTCAGTGCGATCGGTTACTCCGCGTTAACGATATCCGCGAACTCACTGGCTGGAGCGAAAACACCGCGCGCAAGTTTATGCGCGAGTCCGGCAAGCTCATCCAAATCCATCGCTCGAATTACATGTTTGAAAGCTCATTCTATGAGCTTTTCAAGCAGCTTGAAGGTCGTACCGCCCACCTTGACTAGGCGGTAAACATGAGCGAGCTACCGTCAATTTCCGACATATTCAACGATGATGTTACCGAGCAACGAAAGATTATAGAGAAAATGGATAAAGCTATTTTTATTTCAGTGCCCGAGTGGGCGTGCTGCGTCACCACCGTTGCCGCCGAGCGTCTCATCCTCGGCCTCGTATGGAAGTTTGGAAAACCTTCCAAAAACAAACGGCCCATGGGCTTTTGCGCTAGAAGCAAATGGATTGAGGATCACTACCACTTGAGCAAGAACACGATATCCCGAGCCTATACTTCTCTAAAGGATAAGGGGTATATTCAAAAAACTGGTGATGGCAGCTGGATGCTTAATTACGCTGCAATCTACCGCGCCGCGATCGAAAACGCTTGGGAGCCCCCGAAATCTTAAGTCCACAGCCCGACTATCGACGTGGGCTTCTGTCAAACAACCGAGTTAAAAACCACTGAGCCAGAATCCGCTTCAATAGAAGATGATTCTGGCTCAAATGATATCCGACCATTCACGCAGCATGTCTACCGCAATCTGGCAAGAATCGAGGACGGGGAAACCGTCATCGAGGTCGTGAAGGTCGGTAATCGCCAGGCGTCTACAAAAACATGCCGCGGATGTAAAATGAAGCAGGGTCGAACCGAAACAGTTCCCGGACAATTGGCGTCCGGCCAGACACTTCGATTCGACCCTTTCTCATACCTGCATCTAAAATACTCCCATAATCATTCTCGACATCTTTAACGCCATCACTCTCCCGCCACCAGCACGTCGTAGGTGCTATTTTCAACGAATCGATATGACCGCCCATTCATGTTCTTTAAGGCACGTGATACCATGAAAACGTGCGGTATTTCTCCAATCGAAAACCTGCGTGAACGTATGACTTGAGACGCTTTTAGAACTCACCAAGCGCAGGACAAACACAACTCAACAGCGGCCGCGTATTTGTTCCCAGCCGTACGGCATGGCGGAGCCATGCCCATTGTTGATTGGAGTGCCGCACGATGACAGACAACCCGAACGACAGAAAAATCAGCGAGACGCCCGGCGCGAAGGACGTCCTCGATGAGGCCGCCGAGCAGATTGAAAAGGCTTGGCGAGAGAAGCTGCTGCGCGAGACCGCCGATCTCAAGACCGAGAACGCGTTACTCAGGGCCCAGCTCGACGAATTCAACCGCAAGCTCGTCGAGGCGAGAGACCGGAACGAAAGACTTGAGGCCGACTGCAATGAGCGGGTCGCCTTTATCGAGGAGAAGTTCGAGCTCGACACCGCGAGCATCGAGCTCGAAAACAATGAGCTCCATGCCGCGAGCGTCAGATACCTCGCCGATGCCAGGGAGCTCAGCAGGCAGGTCGTCCAGCTCCACGCCGAGGCTGAGGCCATGTCCGATGAGATCGAGCGTCTGCGCGTCGAGCGTGACGCCGCGTTGAAAGCCCAAGCCGAGCTGAGCGATGCGCTCCTGGCCCAGCGCGACCTGATGGCCGAAGTCGCCGCCCTCAAGGACCGCCTCGCCGCCTCCGAGCGGCGGGCGACCGTGGCCGAGGCCAAGGTCGAGGTCATGACCAAGATGAGGGGCGAGTAGTCCCGCGCCCTTCCTGTCAGGTAACTGATTTCTAGAAACCTTCTAGAGCGCTTTTAGAAGGTTTCTAGAACCGGGCGCAGCATCTTCGATCGGCACGATGTCTCGATAGATAAGGCGATGCCTGGTGTCGCACCATTTATCGCGATGGTAGTGACCGAAGAACCAGACGCGGTAGCCGAGCCGTCCGTCGAGCTCACCCAGGAAGGTTTGCAGCGGATCCCCGCGGTACTCACGTCCGCGTTCGCGACACAGCTCTCTAGCCAGGGCAGCAGGAGCCTCGTGAGTCACAACGTAGTCGACCTTCCAGCCCACGCGGTCGAGCGAGGAGCGGCAGTGTTCCGTCTCTTTCTCGCTCGGCATCTCCTCGGGCCACCAGCTCCTCCCCTCCTTGCGATACTGCCTGTCGTTGCTCGCGGCGCCGCCCATGGCAAGGACTGTGAGCCCGTCGATATCGAACACCTCTCCGCGCATCAGGTGCAGCACGTGCGGTCGTGCCTCATGGACGAGCCCGCCGTTCCACTCCCGCACCGGCAGCCCGGCCAGGGCGTGGTGGTTCTCATGGTTGCCGTCTACGAAACACGTGGTCCAGGGCTTCGACTCGAACCAGTCGAGCCAATACCTCTCAGCATTCGAGCCATCCCAGACAAAGCCGAAGTCGCCGGCCACGATCACCGCGTCATCGCGCGTCAGGGTCCGGCCCAGCGGCCAATTTTTGAATGCAAACCGGCTGGACCCGTACTCGGCCCTGCCGTGCACGTCGCCTGTCACATAGACCGTCATCAGTACGCACCCCACGGCAGGAGTTTGTCCCCGAGCCTCACGATCCGGTCATACAGCACCGTGTGCCGTTCGTCCGGGTTGCCGTCTCGGTGAAAATGACCGTAATACCAGTGCTTATAGTCCAGGCGATCCTCGATCTCGTCGAGGAATCCGGTCAGCCGGTCCACATCAGGGCGTTCCCAGCCCGGGTCCGGGTAGAGCGTCGGCGAGAGCATGCGCGTGGCGCAGGTATGGGTGATGACGCAGTCGACCTTCCAGCCGACCTCGTCGAGCTTGGCCCGCGCGGCATCGAATTCGCGCTCGTCCGGAAGCTCCTGAGGCCACCAGCTGGAATACGGCACGCGGTATTCCCTGTCCACGCTCGTGGCACCGCCCATGGTGAAGACCGTCGAGCCGTCGAGCTCGAAGACCTCCCCGCGCATGAGGCGGCGGATAGACGAAGTATCCGACAGGCGTTGCGTCAGCCCACCGTGCCACAGTTCCATGGGTCGCTCCGCCCAGTGATCGAAGCGCTCGTGGTTGCCGTCGACGAACAGCACCGTGTAGGGGCGCGACTCCAGCCAGGCGATATCGGCGCATTCCTCGGCAGAGAAATCCCACGGAAAGCCAAAGTCGCCGGCGACAATGAGGTAGTCATCGCCGGTAAGGCTATCCCCAAGCTCCCAGTCGCGGAGCTTTTGCATGTCGAGCCCACCGTGGATGTCGCCCGTCACATAGACCGTCATCGAATCACCTCTTCCCTCTTGTACGCCGCCAGCTCGCGCTCGACCTGCCTGTCGCCGGTCTCGTTGACCCACCAGGGCCATTTCACCCGGCCGCACGGCTCGCCGACTCCGGCGAACCACTCCCTCAGCTCGTCGAGGCTCACCGGGGAGTGCCCGTTGGCATCGCAACCGACGTCGTAGCGCAGAAGGCCCTGCTTGCGGTTGAACTCGTTGTACGCGCCGCCGCTGCTGTGGATGTGCCCGTGGAGGTGCCACGATCCATGGCTCATGCCCTGCCAGTCGGCCATGGGGTAATGGCTCAGGACGATCTTCTGCCCGTCGATCTTGAGCACGCAGATCGGCGGCTCCACGGTGAAGGCGCCCGCGACCGCCGGCTGGGTCCAGTCCTTGTCGTGGTTTCCCGGGACGAGGTGGATGCGCCTGCAGGCGATCCGCTTGCGCAGCCCGTAGGCGTCCTGGGCGGTCATCTTGAATGAGAAATCACCCAGGATGTAGAGCTCGTCGTCCACGGCAACCCTGCCGTTGATGCTGTCGACGATGGCGTCGTTCATCTGCCAAATCGTCTCCCACGGGCGGTCGGTGAACTTCAGCACGTTCTCATGCCCGAAGTGGGTGTCGCTGGTAAACCAGATCATATTTATGTCTCCTTCTGTCGCTAAAAAACGTTCTCCTTCGAGGTCAGGAGACGTTTTATGAGCGACATGAGGTGCATATCCCTCATGTTTCAAGCTCCAATCTGTCGGGTTTGCCCAACTAAAAGTTTACGCCCACGCGCCCACGCGCGAACAGGATTCGATTTTTGAAATATGGACGAATTCCTCGTCAGAAGGGTAGAATGGTGCCGACGGCAGCCCAAGTTGTAGTGAGCTGGGCAGAGCCGTTGCTTAATAGAGTTAGGTCATCGTCTTAGCGACGGTGGCCTTTCTTTTTGGGCTTCGAGCCCTGCTTGAGTGCCTTGGAAAGGCCGACAAGGGCCGTGAGGAGCGAGACCGTAGCGGTCAGGAGCTTCACGAGCTCGGTGAAATCGGTCATGGGCATCACCTCCCATCGAATGGAGGGCTCTGCCCGGCACGAGGACTGCCGACAGCAAGGACGATTCTATCAGAGCGGCTGACTCCCGCCGATCAATTCATACTCCTCACCCTCGCCGAATTGCGAGCATGAAAGAATCGGCACTGGATGGCAGCACGCTAGGGCACCGACGATAGGCTCTCCAAAACTAGCGAGGCGTGTCTCCGCGAGCGTAATCGCCTCGGTCGACCGCACGATCGACCTGCGGCGAGATGTCGATGTTGCCACCATGGGCTCGGCCTGCGGCGCGAACGCGGTCATCGCCAGCATCGGGAACGGCGCCGGCGTAACGGTTTCGAATCTCCCTTGCGTAACCGCGCCGGGCAAGAAGCTCATCACGAACCGCCGGATCCTCGAGCAGATCTTCATCGCACTTCGGTGCGATGAACTTAGGGAAGAGATTGTAGGCGACGCCCTTGCTCGCCTCTGCCTGCTCGACCCACGCCGAATACGCTTTCTTAAGCCGTTGAATGTAAATCTCGCAACGCCTCTCATAAGGAAGGGCTCGCTCGGCTTCCAGCACGTTATTTTTAAAGGCCGCCTCAAGCTGCTTGATCGCAAACCGCCCGTCAAGACGGGTCAGGTTGAAAGTGCATTTCGGATTGCCGGCCTCCTTGATATCGAGATCCGTCGCATAGACTCGGTTGTTCTTAATGAAAATCTCTACGCCCCATGAGGCAAGTAACTTTTTGAACTGCTCCATAGTCTTCGGGTGATAGTCGTTGATTGCAATATGGATCAACTCGCGCAAATTGTTTTTATAGCTGTACTCTCCCCGATCGACAATTTTCTTTTCAGTGTCGCGCGGCTGTCGGTCTCGAATCTTCGAGTTCTTCTTTCCCTTTTCGAGCTGAGCGAGATTCCAGGCCTTGTCCATTTCACGAACCCACGCAGCGCGTTCGTACTTTCCGCGACGCCCACCCGTCTCGCAACGCTTACCCGTCAAAAGATCCGTGCGGTTAATCGCCATATGGACCGCGTAACGTTTTCCCGCCTTATCGCTTTCCTCATGCAAGGCGACAATCACTTGTTGATGCGGGTAGTGTTTCGCAAGCCATTGCTCCGCGTAGGCCATACATGCATCGGGGGTCATCTTGCCTCCGTTGCAGCTGCACTCCTCGGAAAGAAACGCAAGAACCTGATGAAGCATCGTTATGTTCTTCGCGCCGGCACGCGCAGGCCTGTCGTGATGAAACATCTTCCGCGTCATAGCCATCTCGGAAAACCAGTACTTTCGGTTCGCGAGGTTCCAGCCGCCGCGGGCCAAAGCGTACTTTCCGTTAATGTACTTGCGCACGTTCTTCGCATAGCGCTCGGACGAAACACCTTTCTGCTTAACGACGGTCATTTTGATCACCGCCGACGAAATAGCGCTGTTCGAGTTCTTCGATAAAGAGAGTGACTTTGCGGGCGTTCTGGTAAACCTTTTCAAGCGTTCGGAAAACTGCCTTCTCGTTGTAGGCCGGAAGACCTTGCGCGTGCACGAAGTACATCAGCTGGTTGAGGTTCGTCCCCTCGCGATACAGCTCGTGATAGATTTTTGCGACCTGGCTCATATCGAAATCGATCATCTCGATTTTCCCGGCCAGCATCACGCGGCGGGCATACGCACTGACGGTCGTGCCGAGCGCATCCGCCTGCTTGCGAATCGCCTCGTGCTCGCCATCGGTGACTTTGACGTAAATAACCGCCGAGCGCTTTTCGTTCGAATCCTCTGAAACGGTTTGCAGCTTTTTGCTACGGCCACCGTTCTTATTTTTGGAAATGGCTAGATCATCGAACGATTCATTCCAATGAATCAGTGCATAGCGAATGAATTCGGCTTTCGTCATGCCCGCCTTTTCTGCCAAAGCGGAAAGCGTTTCGTATTCTTCAGAAGTGAGTGTCGCCTTAACGGTGTACGGACGTTTGCAACTCATCATTCATGCCCCCAGGAAAGCAGAGCGAATCGGTGAGGCCACCGATTCAAAACCGATATGAGATTGCTTTCCTTTTTAGGAGCGACTGACGTCGCGCCGATTTTTGAAGTGACGCCGTCGCTTCCCTTAGAGAAATGAAGGCGAACTTCATTTCTAACTTTATCGCCGTGTGAGGTGTTAAACAAGATGTGTTGGCAGATAAAGGGGGCGAGTATGGCCCCATTTATCTAGCCCAACACCAATCTTGCAATCACCGGGACGGCGATTGGGCGAAGCGTAGCGTAGACACGAAATGAGAGGCCTCGTTTCGAGCGAAAGGCTTCGCGGTGTCGTAGTGTCAGCGGAGACCGTGAGCGGAAGCGAATTTTTAACGCGAAGGATGCTGAGTGTTAGAAATTCGCTGTAGCGGACTCCGGGCGAGGGCTGGAGCAAGTTGATGGAAGACCTTACCGATTTGCGGAAGGTTTTGCCCGAAGCATCCGGCACCGCCGAATTCTTTTGGAACGGCCTCTCGTTTGATTGCTTTCCTATCGTTTGCTCCCAGACTGGGCGTCTAAAAAAGGCGGCCGAACCGGCCGCCCGCAAATTAACATTTACCAAATGTAAGAGGAGAGGAACGATGTACATTACTCCCAGTGGCCGGCGACGTCGACAACCCAGTGTTGTCCCGTAGCCTGCTGTTCATAATGCCCCTGATCTTCAGAGGTGGTATACGAATCATTGATTGCAGAAGCTCCATTAGGGTGTTGTGCATCACCGTAGGTAGAGATAACATGATTGTCCATTTCGGCTGCTGAGTTAAACGTCGCATGGCATACAGAGCACATCCAACGTTCATGGCGCGTATACACTACATTCGGTACCCAGACCTGGCTGTAATCTGTCTCCCAGTGGCCCTGCTCGGCAACCCACTTCTTCTGGCTGCCGCCGTTGGAAGAGGAATTGTTGCTGCCGGAACTCTGCGAATTGCCGGAATTCTGCTTGGACTGGGAGGAATCGCCCTTGTTGTCCGACTTCGAGGAATCGGAAGACTTGTTATCCTCCTTCTTGGAGTCATCGGACTTCTGGTCCTTGTCGTCGGATTCTTTCTTCTCCTCGTTCTTGGTTCCAGAGGTTTGCGCCGCCTTTTCTTCGCTTGGCTTCTTTTTGTCTTTATTCTTTACCGCTGTGGCGGCCCTTTCCGTAGAGCCGCTTCCTTGCTTTGCAACGCTGGCACATCCAAGTTGAGGTGCCGAAAGGCACACCAGAAGCGCAACGATAATAGCCTTTGTTCTCACACCGATCTCCCTGTCCATGAAACCAGGCGTTGGACACTAGCCGATATCCAACGCCCGACTCGCTTTTACATCTGCTCGCGGCGCTTCTTCCGGTCGAGGAAGACGCCGGTCGCCACGAGGACGGTACCGCCGATGACGAACGTCTCGCCGATGAGTCCCGCGCGGTCACCGGTCTGGGCGAGGCTGCCGGTCTGGGCGGTATCCGTGCCGGCGAGGTGCTTCGGGCTGTATGCCGCCTGCTGCTTTGCGACCTCCTCTGCCTCCTGTCGTGCGATCTCATCGGAAAGCTTCTGCTCCGCTGCGATGCGGTCGGACTTCGCCAACTCGTAGGCGGCGAGTGCCGCATCATAGCCGGGCTGGAGCTCGTCCACCGCGGTCTGCTTCTCGTCCAGGATGGCCTTGGCGGGCGCGACCTTGGCACGTGCCTCGACTGCTGCGGCGAAAAGCGCGTTGAGGGCGTCATCCGCGTTCGCGTCACGGCCGGAAGCGATCGCCGCGCCGGCATCGATGGAGTTCAGCTTCGACAGCTTGGCGTCTGCCTGCGCCTTCGCCTGTTCGGCGGCGGAGACCAGGGACTCGGCGGCGCCGGCGGCTGCCTTCGCGGCATCGAGTTCGACCTTGGTGTCATTGACGGCCCTTACTGCATCCTGCTCGCGCTGCTGTGCCTCTGCGAGCTTCGCGGCAAGACCGGTGAGGATGTCGAGGTTCGACTGTGCGTCCTCGAGATCGGTCTGGGAGCCGGTAAGCCTGTCGGCGGCAACGCCGGTGTCGGTCTTTGCGGCATCGACGGCACGCTGGGCATCCGCGAGGGCGCGTGCGGTGGCGTCCGCCTTTTGCTCGGCGGCGGCGAGGACGGTCGCTTTCTCGACCTGATCGGCTGCCGCCGCGTCATGGACGCTCTTTGCGGTATCGACCGCCTTCTTGGCGTCGGCGACGTCCTGGAAGAACTTCGCGAGGTCGGCGTTCGCATCGTCCACGCCCTGCTGCTTAGCAGCGGTGTCCGCCTTGGCGGAATCCAACTTAGACTGTGCGGTCGTTACGGCTGCGTTGGCGGCATCAAAGGCGACCTGCTTCTGCTGGACGGTCGACTTTGCCGTAACGACTGCCGCGTTGGCGGCATCGAGGCTCGATTTCGCCGCATCCAACCCAGCTCGGGCATCCGTGACGCCCTGCTGCTTGGCGGCGAGATCGGCCTTTGCGGCATCGACGGCACGCTGGGCATCGGTGACGTCCTGCTTCGCGGCATCGACGTCTGCCTGTGCGGAATCCGCTGCGACCTGCTTCTGCTGGACGGTTGTGGCGGCGCCGGCGGCTGCCTGCTGCTTGGATGCGAGATCGGCCTTGGCTGCGTCGAGTGCGCTCTTGGCGTTCTTGAGACCGTTGATATAGGAGATCAGCTTCTGCTCGTACTCGTCGACGGAGATGGGGTTCATGTTCCAACCGGAGCCGGACCAGCCGGAGATCTCTGCGGTGTAGCACTGCGTCTGAAGCCCGGACATGGTGCCCTTGGTGCAGGTTGCCATTCCCATAACGGCGAGTTCGGGATTGATGATGTTCATGTAATGGCCGACGGTGCCGCTGCTGCCGTTCTCCCAGCGGCAGTTGTCTGCAATCCAATGGTTGATTGCGACGCCGTTCTTTGCATAGAAATCATAGGCATCCTTGCCGACAAGACCGGTGACTCCATAAAGGGCCTCCGTTGCCTTGTCGAAAAAGCCCTTCTCCTGCTCGATCCACTGCCCACTCGGATCGATTCCGTAATTCCATGCCAGATTTTCGGCAAAATCATATTGACGGGCATGATCGAGCACGGTGTCGCTGTAGTTGGCATCCGCAATGGCACCGGCGATGAGCTTGTAGGTGACATGGAGCTCGGACAGGCCGACCGACTTGCGGTAGTCGTTGACGGACTTCATCCACCTGATCGCATTGAGCATGTTATCAAGGGACGTGGCGTCCTTGGAGTTGCCGACTTCGGTCTTTCCGGCATATTTGGCGTTCAGGATGATGTTGACTGCGTCATCGGCACCCATGGCACGGAAGAAGCCGATGGCTCCCTGCTTGAGCTGCGCGTCGGCGGAATCGAGTTTCGCCCGTGCCTCGTCGACCTTCTGCTGGGCGGCGGTCACGGCAGCGTCTGCGGTATCCTTCGCCGCCTTGGCGTTCGCGAGCTCTACGTCGGCGGCCGCCTTGGCGGACTCAGCGTCCTTGACAGCCTGCTTCGCGGCATCCAGCTTGGAGATGGCGTCGACGTTCGCCTGCTTGGCGGCATCGAGGTCGGCGTTCGCGGCATCGAGTGCGGACTGGGCGGCGTTCACACCGGATTCGGCATCGGCCGCGGCCTGCTGCTTTACGGAGAGGGACGCCTGGGCATCATTCAGATCGGCCTGTGCCGTTGCCGCAGCGGACTGTGCCTGCTCGAGCTCGGACTCGCACTGGGACTGTGCCGCTCGTGCGGCGGCGAGGGCTGCCTCTGCGTCCGCGACCTTCTGTTTTGCCGCATCGTACTCCGGACCGCTGGCACCTGCCTCCGCTGCAGCGAGGTCGGCTTTCGCCTTCTCGTAGGCGGCGCTGGCGGCTGCGGCCTTCGCATCCGCCGCGTCCTTGTTCTGCTTGGCTGCAGCGAGGACAGAATCGGCGGCATCCTTTGCAGACTGGGCCGCAACCAGCTTGGACTGAGCATCGGCAAGCGTCGTGTTGGCGTTGTTAAGTTCGGCCTGTGCCCTGTCCACGGCAGCCTGGGCGTCACGCACGGCCTGCTCGGCGGCACTGATTGCCTCCGGGGTGGCGCTTACGGCATCTGCCTTGGCTTTATCGAGGGCATCCTTGGCATTCTGGGCCGCCTTGATGGCGGACTGGTACGCTTCGTCCTTCTCGGATGCATCTGCCTTGGCGTCTGCGAGACCCGCCTTCGCCTGCTCGAGGTGCTTGCCGGCGGCATCGGCGGCGTCCTTGCCCTCCGCGACCTGACGGGCGTACTCGTCCATTGCCGCACGGTCGGCTGCCGTACCGGCGTTGACTGCAGAATCGTAGGATGCCTTGGCCTGGTCGCGGGCGGAAGCCGCCTCGTTGTAGGGGCCGGCGACCTCATCGTAGGATGCCTTGGCGGCGTCCTCCTTCGCCTTCGCCTCGTCGACTGCCTTCTGCAGGTCCGCGATGGTCTGTGCGGCGGATTTCGCGCCGGCACCGGATGCCGCGCCGGCGTGGGCGGCGATCGGCGACATCACGGCGGGGTGCTGCGTGCCCCCGTCACCGGTCTGGGCGAATGCCGTGAACGGTGAGATGAGGCTCGATCCGGTCATGGCGGCCATGGTCGCCGCGGTGACGGTCAGACGCGCGATCCCCTTCGGAGTGTGAATCTTTTTGCTTGGCAGTGCGGCGAAGTGATCGCCACCGGCAGCGAAATGCTTTCCCTGAGTCATTGTGCTGTTCCATTCCTTTTCCGTGCCCTATCCGACTGGGCATCAGAACTCTTTCCAATAAAGGTAATTATGCGCCTTAACAGGGATTGTTGTATATAGTCCGTTGGCATAAATACAACAATCCATGACTCTTTTTGTCATGGATACGAAGACGCTTCAGAAATCATTCGGCATGAGATGCAAAGAGCTCCGCGCTGGACTCGGGTACAGCCAGGAGCAGTTCGCCAATTTGATTGAGATGGATCGTTCCTACTACGCGAGCATTGAAGTCGGACGAAGAAATGTCAGTCTTTCTAACCTCTCTAAAATTGCCAATGGATTCAACATATCAATTGCTGCACTTATGACTGGTGTCAGCGATAAATCGGATTAGTCCATCAATCAGCGAACGAAGTGAGCGAATAAATCGGCGGCGTAGCCGGCGGCAAGGACACGGTACGTGGCCGCGCAGCGAGCTTCGCGAGCGAAGGGGGACAGCATCGCTGTCCCTATCTTTATCGACGGCTTAGTCGGCGGCAAGGACACGGTACGTGGCCGCGCAGCGAGCTTCGCGAGCGAAGGGGGACAGCATCGCTGTCCCTATCTTTATCGACGGCTTAGTCGGCGGCAAGGACACGGTACGTGGCCGCGCAGCGAGCTTCGCGAGCGAAGAGGACGGCATCGCCGTCCCTATATCTTTATAGTATATTTCTCTATTAATTGGTTTCACCAAAATGGGTATTGCGCAAGCTTCTGAACAGGCGTTTTTATCAAAAACTCAAAGCAGCCGAATCATCAAAATGGTGAAATTTTTTACCCAAATTGAGGAAGCGCTTCACCAAAATGGAACCGACTAACGGCTGTTGAAAACTTTTTATCCCCAAAATGGTGATTTCCTGTTTTCAGTGGAAAACTCGGTAAGTTAAATTATTTACTTACCAGATTTACAAACAAAAGCAGTTCTTAACCCTAAAACCAGAACAGGTCAGAAGCAAAATTAACTCCTGACCTGCGATTTTTCTGGTGCCCCCGGGCGGATTCGAACCGTCGACACCCGCTTTAGGAGAGCGGTGCTCTATCCCCTGAGCTACGGAGGCATGCTGTACTAGTGTAACAGATTTACGCCGCTACCAATGGCTAGTTGCCTTTGTGGAAAAGGTTCTTGATGACGGAGGGAATGCTCTTGGCGCCCTTGGCCGTCACATCGATAAAGTCGGGCGAACGAACGAGCTTGTCCTCGTCAATGTACTTACGCACCGCGCGAAGCGTTTCCTTGTCATCGCGCGTCGAAAACGTAAAGTGGCCGTTATCCTTGGTAAAGATGGCAAAACGCGTGATCTTCTTGGTGCCGCGCAAAACCTCGGCGGCAATATAGTCGACCTCGTCCCACGGGATTTGAATATAATCCTCGGGATTGCGCTCGTTATAGTACTCAAACGCCTTATTGCCCACCATCACGTTACCGTGACTGGTAAGCCCCATCAGGCAGGTTGCCGGCGTTGCCAGATCGACCGTGCTGTTCTGAGATTGCGCCATACGCGCCTCGCCCTCCAATAAAAACAATCGGACCGCATCCAGTGTACCCACCGGGTGCGGTCCGTTTCAATGGCTCAAAAGCCCTTGCCTAGCAACTCTCGGTCTTAAGCCGAAGCGTGCTTACATGAAGCCGCAGACGCGACCGATGATGCCGACGGCGAAGAGAGCCAGGATGATGACGATCGGGCTGACCTTCTTCTTGAGGAGCTTGCAGACCAAGAGAGTCAGGCACACGGCGGCAAGACCGGGGATGAGCTGATCGAGGTTGGCCTGAAGCGTGGTGACCTTCACCGGGTCGAGTGCGGTGGCACCGACAGAGCTGTACATCGTCAATGCCTGCTTGACGCCCTCGGCGCCGGCGGGCAGATTAGCCCAGTCGATATAGGCGCCAGCGGACTGCGTGACCTTGGAGACGATCGGGGTAAAGGAGATGGAAACCCAACGCTCGACAAGGGCGCCGATGATGAACATACCAAGGATGGAGGCACCCTCGGTGACCTTGCCCATCAGACCGCCGGAGAGGTCCTTGGCGATGGAGGAGCCGACCTTATAGCCAAACTCCTGCGTGTACCACTCGAAGGCGTAACGAATAATGTTCCACGCGAAGAAGAACAGCAGCGGACCGGCAATGCTGCCAGACAGAGCCAGGGAAGCACCCAGAGCACCCAAGATCGGGCGAAGGGTGAACCAGAAGGCGGGGTCGCCGACGCCGGCGAGCGGGCCCATCATACCGACCTTGACGCCCTGGATGGCGACGTCGTCGATCGGGGCACCGTTGGCGCGCTCCTCCTCGAGGGCGAGGGTAACGCCCATGACGGGGGAGGAAACATAGGGGTGCGTGTTATAGAACTCCAGGTGGCGCTTAAGCGCGGCAATCTGGTCGTCCTTGCTGGTGTAGAGCTTCTTGATCGCAGGGATCATTGCGTAGCACCAGCCACCGTTCTGCATGCGCTCGTAGTTCCACGAGCCCTGAAGGAACTGATGACGGAAGCAAACCTTCTGACGATCGGACTTAGAAAGCTGAATCTTGTTCTCTGCCATATGTATCACTCCCTTCCTACTCGTAATCGTTCAGAATGTCGCCGAGCGGGTCGCCGGAACCACCGCCCATGCCGCCACCCTGCTTGGCCAGGTCCTTAAGGCCAAGGTAGATGAGGGCAAGGGAGATGCCGATGAGGCCCAGGGCAATCAGCGTGAGCTGAGGGATGGCAGCCAGGACAAAGCCGAGGATAAAGAACGGCCAGGTCTCCTTGGTGGCCATCATGTTGATGACCATGGCGTAACCGACGGAAGCGACCATGCCGCCGCCGACAGCCATGCCGCCGGACAGCCAGTCGGGCATAGCGTTAAGCGCGTTGGTAACGGCCTCGGCCGGGATGATGCACAGCAGCACTGCCGGGATGGCGATACGAACACCCTGCATGAGGATGCCGGCGTACTGCCAGCGCTCGATGCCGGCGAAGTCGCCCTTCTCGGCGCAGGCGTCCATGCCGTGGACCATAGCGGTGGCCAGGGTACGGCAGATCATGGTCAGGAACAGGCCGGCGACGGACAGAGGCACGGCGACGGCGATGGCGGCGGTAACTGCCTTAGCCGAATCGGTGGCGCCACCGTTGAGGGCGAGCACCATGATGATCGAAGAAGCGACCGAGGCCAGAGCGGCGTCAGGCGCAACAGCGGCGCCGACGTTAGCCCAACCAAGAGCCATCATCTGAAGCGAGCCGCCCAGGAGGATGCCCTCCTGAAGGTGACCGGTTACGAGACCGATAAGCGTGCACGCAACGAGCGGCTGATGGAACTGGAACTGATCCAGAATGCCTTCCATACCGGCAAGCAGCGCGATAATCGCGATTAGAAGAATAGTAAGCGCGGACATGTATCGGACCCTCCTTTACTATGCTTGAGCGGCCAGTTCGGCCTTAGCTTTCTTCAACATGGCGTCGAGATCCTCGGAGGAATCCGAAGGAACCTTGCGGACCTCGAACTTGACGCCCTTGGCCTTGAGGGCCTCGAGGGTCTTGACGTCGTCATCGCCCATAGCGACGGCGTTGGTAACGACGACCTTGCCCTTGGAGTGGGCCATAGAACCGATGTTGACTTCCTTGATGTCGACGCCGGCCTCGATGGCCTTGAGCAGATCCTGCGGGTTCTCGAACAGCAGCATCGCCTTGGTGTCACCAAAGCGGGTGTCCTTGACGACCTCGGCCATCTTCTTGATAGGCACGACGTTGGCATGGACTCCCGGAGGGGCAGCCTGCTCGATCATGGTCTTGCGGAGCTCGTCGTGAGCAACGCCGTCGGAAACCACGATGATGCGGTTGGGGTTGATCTGCTTGGTCCACGTGGTGGCCACCTGACCATGAAGCAGACGGGTGTCGATACGGACGTGGGCGATCTTGATGTGCCCGTCGCCGATGACCGTTCCCGGAGGGATGGCGCCTGCAGGAGCAGCGGCGGCCGCAGCCGGCTTCTTCTCCTCGGGCTCCAGAGACTCGGGCTTGACGCGCACGCCGGCCTTAGCCTCAGTCACGAGATGTTTTGCGATCGCATGTGCAGTGTTCTTTGCGTCAAAGCGCTGCGAATATGCCTCGATGAGCATAGGCAGGTTGACACCGGTGACGATAGCCCAGGAATCATGGCCCTCGATGAGACCGCTGATCTGGTTGAAGGGCGTGCCGCCCCACAGATCAACGAGGAAGAGCACCTGCTCCTGGTCCTCGAAGGAAGCGATTGCCTCCTCGACCTTGGCGCGGAAGTCGTCGGGGCCCATGCTCGGCTCGAGCGAGACCACGGCTACAGACGGCTGATCGCCAAAGACCATCGAGCCCGTCTGCTTGATTCCAGCCGCCAAGTCACCATGGCTAGCAAGAACAATACTTACCATCACATAACCTCCTTTTTGTCTACGTAATTCCTACACGACAAAAAAGAGTATAGCTGCAAACACAGCAGAATTATATGAAAAACTGCAAAAGGTAGCATTATTTGTTTAAACGTCTTGATTTATTACAACCTGATTACATTCCAGCATTTTGGCTGATTTACTGCTGAGGATTGATAACTGATCTATGTACATGACCGAATTGAGCACGCTGTTCATTATTGCCGGTTTTAAACAGACACAAATGTGCTCGGGTTGAGGCTATTTCGTTTAAACAGATGGTGCTTGACTAATGGTAAGAAATATGCTCTAGCAAAGTAGTCGTTGGGGACGTTCCTAAATGACTAGTCATTGAGGACGTTCTTTTTCGACTGGTCGTTTAAGAACGTCCCCAATGTCTAAGTTAGGCGATGTGGAGGGGGTTGGCGGCGTCGACGGCATCGTTGGCGTCGGAGAGATCGCCAGGAGCAGCGTCTGCCGGGTCCTCGTCGGGGGTCTCGATCTGCTTGATCATGACCTCCTGGCCCTGCAACAGGTATGTCTCGCCGCTGCCGCAATGGGGGCAGGTCTTGCCGTGCTCGACCGTCGCGTAGTCGCAGCCGCACGCCTCGCAATGCGTCACGGCCTCGACGGGCTCCACGATAAGCTCCGCGCCCTGCGTGATAGGCTTTTTATCCGCCGCCCAGCGCCAAGCGTCGAGCAGCAAGTCGGGAACGACGCCCGAGACCTCGCCCAGCAGCAGCGTGACGCTCGAAACGCGACGCACACCATTGGCGCGCGCCACATTCTCAACATCGCGAATGATGTGATAAACAATCCCGAGCTCGTGCACTTTTGATTCCTTCCGCCGTTCTAACGAACGGCGGTCGGCTTGACGCTGCGCGAGCCCCAGACGGACGATCCGCCTTTCAATCGTCGGGCATGGGCAAAAGCCCTATGCCCTCCTCTTTCAAGGCACCTCGCCACGCCTGGGACTCGCTCGCTGTCCAACCGCTCTCTGCGCCGTTCTCCTACTTGTTGCGTTTCTTACTGCCTACCAAATTTAATCTTGATGGCGCGCTTGAGTGCGTACTTACCCAAGCTCGGAAGCTTTTGCTCGTATTTAACCATCGTGGAGCACTCGGGGCGGTCGCGATCCAGATGGATGGCGTCGAACGCGCACTTGGTGGTGCACAGGCCGCAGCCGATGCACTTGTTGGGGTCGACGATCGAGGCACCGCAGCCCAGGCAACGGGCGGTCTCGGCGCGCACCTGCTCCTCGGTAAAGGTCTCGACGTACTCGCTAAACGGCGCGGCCTTCTCGCGCTCGCGGTCCACATGGGCAACCTCGCGGCTCGCGTTGTCGTAGCTCTCGATCACGACATCGTCGCGGTCGAGCGCGGTGTAGCGGCGCTGGTTGCGGCCGATGGTGAGCGTGGATCCCGGCTGCACAAAGCGATGGATGGACACGGCGGCCTCGTGGCCGGCGGCGATGGCATCGATGGCAAAGCTCGGACCGGTGTAGACGTCGCCGCCCACAAAGATGTCGGGCTCGGCGGTCTGGTAGGTCTGGGGATCGGCAAGGGCACCCTGACCGCGGCCAAGCTCCACCTTGGAGCCAGCCAGCAGGTCGCCCCACACAATGGACTGGCCGATGGACATAACCACGCGGTCGGCATCGACACGACGTAGGTCGTTCTCGTCGTACTCGGGCGCAAAACGGCCCTCGTCGTCAAAGACGCGCGTGCAACGCTTAAAGGTGATGCCACATACGCGACCGGCCACGTCCAGGTGGACCTCCTTGGGGCCCCAACCGCAGCTGATATGCGCGCCGTCCTCGATGGCCTCGCGACGCTCTTCCTCGCTGGCGGGCATCTGGGCCTCGCTCTCCAGGCAGAACATCTCAACGTGCTCGGAGCCCAGACGGCAGGCGTTGCGTGCGACATCGATAGCCACGTTACCGCCGCCCACCACGATGGTGCGGCCGGGCAGCGCATCGATTTTGCCACTGCTGACCTCGCGCAAAAAGTCGACGGCCACGGTCACGTCCTCGGCGTCCTCGCCCGGAATGCCGGCAAGGCGGCCGCCCTGGCAGCCAATGGCAACGTAAAAGGCCTTAAAGCCCTGCGCGCGCAGCTCGTCGAGCGTCACGTCGCGACCGACCTCCACGCCATAGCGGAACTCGGCACCCATCAGGCGAATAACCTCGACCTCGGCCTCGATAACGTCCTTCTGCAGCTTAAAGCTGGGAATACCGTAAGTGAGCATACCGCCCGGGCGCTCGTTCTTCTCGAACACGACGGGCTTGTAGCCCTTCTCGGCCAGGTAGAAAGCGCAGGACAGGCCGGCCGGACCGGCACCGATGATGGCGATCATCTGGTCGAAGCCGCCGGCACGCGTCGGTGTCACCACGGGCGGGACATAGCGGGTCGCTGCGTCCAGATCGCGCTGGGCGATGAACTTCTTGACCTCGTCGATAGCCACGGCGGCGTCCACACGACCGCGGGTGCAGGCATCCTCACAGCGGCGGTTGCACACACGGCCGCAGATAGCGGGCAGCGGGTTCTCGCGCTTGATGAGCGCCAGCGCCTCGTCATAGCGGCCCTGCGCCGCGAGCTTCAAATAGCCCTGAACGGCAACGTGCGCGGGGCAGGCCGTCTTGCAGGGAGCGGTGCCGGACTCATGCGTCTCAATGCGGTTGTCGTTGCGGTAGTTGGGCGACCACTTGGTTTGGTCCCACTTGGTGGCGTCGGGCAGCTCCTGGCGCGGATACTCGGGCACCTGTCCACCCGCCTTTTTGCTGCAGAGCTTCTGGCCCAGCTTGGCGGCGCCGGCCGGACACACCTCAACGCAGCGACCGCAGGCCACGCACTTGTCCTTCTCGACCTTGGCGACATAGGCCGAGCGCGACAGGTTGGGCGTGTTGAACAGCTGCGAGGTGCGCAGGGCGTAGCACACGTTGACGTTGCAGTTGCAGATGGCGAAGACCTTGTTCTCGCCGTCGATGTTGGTGATCTGGTGCACAAAGCCGTTGTCCTCGGCCTGGTGCAGGATGTCGTAAACCTCGTCGCGGGTCACGTAATGGCCACGATCGGTCTCGACCACGTAGTCGGCCATATCGCCCACGGCGATGCACCAATCGGCCGGGTCGTCGGCGCAGCCCTCACCCATCACGCGACGGCTCGCGCGGCAGCTGCAGGTGCTAGCGGCATACTTACCCTCGTATTTGTCGAGCCAGTGCTCGATATGCTCAATAGGCACCGAGGTGCTCGCGGCGTCGATGGCCTTCTCGACCGGAATGACGTGCATGCCGATACCGGCGCCTCCGGGCGGCACCATCGGCGTGGCGCGGGACAGCGGGCCCTTGGATGCCTGCTCAAAAAACTTGGCGTAGACCGGGTGCTCCTCGAGCTGGCTCACGCGCATGTTGAGGAACTCGGCAGAACCCGGCACCAGCATGGGCAGCACCCACTGCTTGGCGCGCTCGGGGTTTTCCCAGTTGTACTCGAGCAGACCCGTGTAGCTCATGTCGTCGAGCATCTTCTCGATATCGGCTTCGGGCATGCCGGTGAGCTTGACCATCTCGGGCAGCGTATAGGGACGGCGCATCTTCATCTTGCAGAGCACTTCGGCCTGCTCGTCGGTTGCGGCCTCGGCAAACGACCAGTACTCGTAGCCCAGCAGCTCATCGCGATGCAGCAGGCGGTTGGTGCAGTGCTCGCACAGTTTGACGATGGCCTCGCGCGGATGCTCCGGCAGCGGCGGCACGAACTCCGAACCGATATCGGGCTCGGTGTAGCTAATTCCCGGTCCGTTGAGAATCATGGTTGTCCCTTCTCTTGCCACAGCCCGGCGAGGCCGCGACACCCCTCTTTTTTTGCAGGCCGGGCATGCCCCCATGCCGTTCACCCGCCATTGTTGACATTGTGTCAAAAATAGTATTGACGAACCGTCAACAATATTCAAGACTGTTAGGCGAACGGTCAGGCAAAAGAGGATGAAAGGCGGCAAACGCATGGGCGATAACACGGCGAATATCTCTGTTGCCGACACCGTCCCCGCACCCGACAGCGCGGCAAAGCGCCTGACAGGCGACGAGCGCCGTCGCGAGATTCTCGCCGCCGTGCGCGACGTGAGCTCCGAGCTGGGCGTATCCCATCTTTCGGTATCGGCCGTGACCAAACGGGCCGGCTGCACGCGCTCACTGTTCTACCACTACTTTGCCGATATGGACGCCGCCGTCACCGCTGTTATGGACGAGGCGATCGACGGCTTTATCTCCGAGCTCGAGCAGTGGAACGCCAGCCGCACGGTTGGCGACATCGAAGGCGCGCTCGACACCGTCGCTCCGCTCTTTAAGCGTCTGGTCGTGAGCGGCCACGAGCTACCGAGCACGCTCACCTCGAGCAGCGGCGCGCTCTACGGCGGCTTTCTGCACAACGTGGTCCAGCGCGTGGCGCAATACATTTGCGACACCACCGTGGTGGACTTTGTCGCCCATCACGACCTGCGCATCGACCATGTTTACGAGACGTTCTACACCCTCATCATGGGACTGTTGATGTATATCCGCACGCACCCCGATGTGCCCGACGAGACGGTCAAGGAGATTATCGCCTCGACGCTCCACATCGAGGGCTACACCGCCAAGTATCCCGAGCGCAAGCCCAGGAACTGACGACATTTTGCCAAACTGCCCGCGACGGAAGAGGGGACGCGGGCGCATGAAAGGAGAGCAGCATGCTGTTCGATGTTTGGGGTAGCGATACCCTTATCCACTGGGTCGGCTGGGCGATGGTCTTTATCGGCCTGATCGTGCTCAACGAGGTCGGCCGCCGCACCAAGCTGGGCGCGGCAATCATCTTTGGCGTAGCTCCGCTTGCCATGACCATCTACTGCGTTGCCATCGCCATCGGCGTCTCACAGGGCGCCGAGTGGGCGCTCACCAACCCCACCCATGTGTACCAGAACAGCTGGTTCCACTACGCCAAGGTATACGCGGCGCTGGCCGGTTGCTGGGGCTTCATTGCCATTAAGTATCAGTGGGGCAAGATCGGCAAGGCGCATTGGTTCCGCGCGTGGCCGTTTGTGATCGTTGCCATCAACATCATGATCGCCGTCATATCCGACTTCGAGAGCGCCTATCACTTCTTTGTCCTGGGCGAGTCCACCTGGGTCACCTCCGAGGGCGCCACGCAGCTTGCCGGCTGGAACAACGTGTTCAACGGCATCGCCGGTATCATCAACATCTTCTGCATGACCGGTTGGTGGAGCGTCTACGCCTCCGAGGATCAGACCGACATGCTGTGGCCCGACATGACCTGGGTCTACATCATCGCCTACGACATCTGGAACTTCTGCTACACCTACAACTGCCTGCCCACCCACTCCTGGTTCTGCGGCTTTGCGCTGCTGCTGGCGCCCACCGTCGCCGCCTTTATCTGGAACAAGGGCGGCTGGATCCAGAACCGCGCCTTTACGCTGGCTATTTGGTGCATGTTTGCCCAGGTGTTCCCCTACTTCCAGGAGGAGTCCATCTTTGTGACCCACTCCACGCTCGACCCCGGCGCCGCTACCGCGGTCTCGATCGCCGCACTGGTCGCCAACGTCGCCGCGATCATCTACATCGCCTACCGCGCCAAGAAGCTCGGCCGCAATCCCTACAAGCAGGATGTCTTTGAGGGCACCAGCGATTGGGAGAAGGCCACCGCTCGCCGCGCCAAGGTTGACTACGCGCACGCCGAGTAACATGTTGGCCGCTGTTGGCACTTGGGCATAGGCCCGCTCACCAGGCCTTTCAATCCAATGTCTCGCAGAGCCCCCGAAAAGCGTTTCGCTCGCTTTCCGGGGGCTTTTTGTCGTTGCGCCTCTATTCATCTATTCAAAAACACGCGCATATATAAAATCGGATTTCAAATCATGCGGCGGCTCTATGGAGCCCCGTTTTTGGGTACAGTGTTGTCCCGATATCGAGCTTGGGGGATATATGAAAGATGAGACGACGGGCCAAGAGGATGCGGCCCAAGATGCAGAAGCGTGTGCCGAGGCCCTGGAGAGCCTAGACCAGATCGCGCTGGCCGAGATTGCGTTTGACGATTCGAGCGTTGATGTGCAGGATGAGCCGGAAATCGAGGCGCAGCCCGATGATCAGGATGCAAAAGACGATGGCGCCGCGCCCACCGAAGATGAGGCTGGGCACGAGGAATCCGAATGCGAGGCCGACGACCAGCCCGAATCCGACACGAGCGAGGAAACCATCTTGCTCGACAGCTTGCCTGCCGACGACTCGCTCACCCGCGAGCTCCCTGGCTTAGGCTCCGCGCCTGCCGTGGACGAGACCATCGCCATGGGCGATATTCCCCTGCCGTCCGTTCCCTCGGCACATGAGGCCGAGGCCCGTCACCGCAAGATGTCCCCCAAGCGCCGCAATCTGATGGTCGCCGGCGCTGTGGTCGTTGCGCTCGTCGCCGGCGGCGCAGGCTACGCAGCCTGGAACGGATACCGGCAAGAGCAGGCTGCCATCGCCGCCGCCAATGCCCACACGATGATGTCGGTGCAGATTGGTGTACATGCCGCGGGGCTCGACTGTTCCACCGGCTCCAAGATTCCCGTACAGGTGAGCGGCCAGGATTCTGACGGCTCCTCTGTGAGCGAAACACTCTATGTTGACGAGCACGGCCGTGGCATCAAACTGCTACCCGGTGACTACACGCTCTCCATTGCCGCCTCCCCCATCGCGTCCGACGGCACCGTCTATACCGTGCCGACCACCAAGGCGCAGGTCACGATCAAGAGCGACGGACAAGACCTAAGCAGCCAAGCCGCCTTTAAGCTCAAGGTGCCTTCGGCCGACACGGTAACCGACGACCAGATCGATGCCGCCGCCAAATATGCCGAGGAGGGAGGCGCGAGCTCCGCCGCCACCGCCAAGGTGCTCCAGCAGGCGGCAACCGCGCGGCGCGACGCCGCCGTCAATGCCGTGAGCGCGCAAAAGGCACAGGCGGCCCGTGATGCCGACGCCCGTCACAAGGCAACCGACCTCTACCAGCTCGATATCCCCGTCGAATGGTACGGCAAGGTCGAGACTTGGCAAAATGGCAGCACGCTATGCATCTATCTTGCCGGCGACAGCGATACGCCGATTGTGACGCTCGTCGCGGTGCGCGAGGGCGAGAGCTTTACGCCCGATGAGGGCGATACGGTTTTGGGTGCGGCCAATCTAGGCAACGGTTATACCGTCTACGCCAGCGGCCCCGTCTATCCGTACGTGGTGCCCCAGACCATCAACGGACGGACGCAGAATCCCGTGTCGACCTACCCCATGGACTCGGCCATTGAGCTTGTCGAGCTCACGACCGGCAACCGCTACACCTATAGCCAGATCAAGAACGTACTGGTCGGCAAAGACGGCAAGGCCGACGCCGCGACCAAACTCGAGACCGACTACCTCGCCCAGATTCTCCTGCCGAGCATCAAGGCCCAGGACTAGCGGACCATGACACCTGAGTCCTGGCCTCGCAAATCCATAGACGATTAGGAAAGGAGCCACTTCCATGCGGGCACAGCATGTACCACGCCGTGTTTGCATGGAATATCGGCCTGCTCATCCATGGTAACGATTGCCGACTCGCCAAGATCAAACTGGACCATCGCGGCATCGAGCGCGGCAATTTCGCGCTCGCGCGTTTTCTCGCTTGTCATATCCACACTTACCTGAATCAGGCCGTAAGCCTGCATGAGCAGTGCATCCCCAGCCACAAAGTCCACCTCATGGCTTTTATTCTTATCTTTAATCAGCAGGCGGCAAACCGAACCGGGCCGCACGACGGGGGTCCTTCTTCTGAGCGCATTGAACACCGCGGTCTCGAGCCTCTGACCCTGATCCAGTGCCGATGCGGGGGAGAACGCTCCGAACATCGCAGGATCGACGGCGTAGACCTTAGACGCAGACCGCGTATTATTTGCAAGCGAACGCGTGAATTCCGGCACCGAAAACAGCAGGTAGGCGTCCTCGTAATACTCAAGTAAGTCGCTGAGCGTATTTCGACTGACGGATATCTGTCTGCTCTTGAACTCGTTGTACACTTTGTTCACTGACAGCTCTCGTCCCGAAGATGCCATGCACCGCGCCAGAAACAGCGAGGCCAAACGGGGGTTCTTGACGTCGTAACGTTCAACGACGTCCATGGCGACCGTTCGCGACGCATATTCCTGTAGCAGCTGAATCGCGTCTGCGGGCGTCTGCTCAAGTGTCGCGATGAATCCCCCTCGCTCGAGATATCCGACCAGATGGTGTCGGAGCAACGCTGCATCGCTCGAGGAGAAGGGCGCGTTCGACTCAGGAACGCTCCCCGTCTTATATCGGACGTATTCCGAAAAACTCAACGGAAAAAGCTCTCGCACAAGAGAACGGCCCCTGAACTCGCTCTTAAGTTCTGAGGACAGCATCTTAGAAGAAGATCCCGTCACGTAAACGGTCGCCTTCTCCGTATCGACCACGCGTCGCAGAAACGCACCCCATTCGGGTATTTCCTGGATCTCGTCAAAGAAAAGGTAGGCGCCCTCGCCTCGAGCAGCAGGATATAGTGCATAGAATGTATCGAGCACGTCCGCTAGTAGCGATGGCTCATACGGACGCAAGCGCTCATCCTCAAAATTGAAATATAGCATCCGGTCAAGCTCGACGCCTTGGCCCTGAAGCCGCCGCATCTCCTGATACAGGCGATACGTCTTTCCACAACGACGGGCGCCCACAATCACATATACGATGTTGTCGCGCTTTGGCTCCTGCGGGTTGCCCAGATCAAGGTCGCGCTCAAAGACCTGCGGAACCCCCTGCTGTTCAAAGTCCTTTATTTTCTGGGCGATCAAGTCGTTGAATGCCATGATTCTCCAATCTTGCTCTCTAGCTAATCAAAATTATACCGATTCTTGATTAGCTAGAGAGCAAGATTACGTGCAACTTGATTAATAGAAAATCAAGTTTTGCTGTTACCGAGCATCAAGGTCCAAGACTAGCAGCCCGCGACACCCAAATTAGCTACTTAACGCCAGGGGTCAGCTTCGAACATTGGCTCGCGCTCGGGGCGGCGATCGCTGTAGGGATCGTAGCCGTCGTCGTCCTCGTTCTCGGCGCGGATGTAGGGATCGCGCGGCTTGGGTGCCGGCTTAGGCGCAGGCTTGGGTGCGGCATCGGTCGCCGGCGCGCTTGTCTTGATCTCGTCTTTCATCTGCATAGCTCCTTGCATCGCATCCGTTCAGCATCATCGATTGTCGCACGAAAAAGGGCGGCGGACCCCATTGGATCCGCCGCCCTTGGCGTTTAGAGACGGCTGGTAGATTTTAAGGCATGCCCAAAAGCCTACTCGGCGTCGGGGACCTCGTAAGTGGCCGCCGGCGTGTTGTCGCACACGACGGTAAAAGCACCGTCCTTGTCGACATCGACCGTCACCTGATCTCCCTCGCGCACCGTGCCGTCGATGATGGCGGCGGCGATGGCGTCCACGACCTCGCGCTGGACCAGGCGCTTGAGCGGACGGGCACCGAACACGGGGTCCAAGCCACCCACGGCGAGCATCTGCTTGGCCGCCGGGGTGATGGCAAGCGTCATGCGCTCGTTGGCCAGGCGTGCGCGGACATCGGCAAGCTGGATGTCGACGATCTTCTCGATTTGCGCCATGCCGAGCGGATGGAACACCACGATATCGTCGATACGGTTGAGGAACTCGGGGCGGAAGGTTTGAGCCATGGCCGCGTCGACCTGATGGCGCATCTCCTCCTCGTCCTTACCGGACAGATCGGCGATGGCCTTGGAGCCCACGTTAGACGTCATGATGATGATCGTGTTCTTGAAGGACACCTGGCGACCCTGGCCATCGGTCAGACGGCCGTCATCAAGCACCTGCAGCAGCACGTTAAAGACATCCGGATGAGCCTTCTCCATCTCGTCGAGCAAAATCACGGAGTACGGACGACGGCGCACGGCCTCGGTGAGCTGGCCGCCCTCGTCGTAGCCAACGTATCCCGGAGGCGCACCGATCAGACGTTGGACGCTGAACTTCTCCATGTACTCGGACATGTCGATACGCACGAGCGCACGCTCGTCATCGAACAGGCACTCGGCAAGCGCCTTGGCGAGCTCGGTCTTGCCCACGCCGGTGGGGCCCAGGAAGAAGAAGCTGCCGATGGGCTTGTCCGGATCGGAGAGGCCCGCACGGCTGCGACGCACGGCCGCGGCGACAGCGGAGACCGCCTCGTCCTGGCCGATGACGCGCTTATGCAGCTCGCCCTCCAAGCCCTTCAGCTTGTCGAGCTCGCCCTGCATCATCTTGGAGACGGGCACGCCGGTCCAAGCGCTCACGACCTCAGCGATCTCATCGGAGGTCACCTGTTCGTTGAGGCCCTCGCCGTCCTGCTGCTTTTGCGCCTCGAGCGCAGCCTCGGAATCCTGAATCTGCTGCTGCAGGCCCGGAATCACGGAGTAGCGCAGCTCGGACGCACGGCCCAGGTCGCCATTGCGCGTCGCGCGCTCCTCTTCGCTCTTGGCCTCGTCAAGCTGGCCCTTAAGCTCCTGCACGTGGTCGATGGCGTTCTTTTGGTTGAGCCAGCCGGCCTTTTGCACGTTGAGCTTTTCCTGGACCTCGGCAATCTCCTGGCGCAGGGCTTCCAGACGCTCCTTGGAGGCGTCATCGGTCTCCTTCATGAGCGCCTGTTCTTCGATCTGCAGCTGGGTGAGCTGACGCGTGGTGGCATCGATCTCGACCGGCATGCTGTCGAGCTCCATGCGCAGGCGGCTTGCCGCCTCATCAACCAGGTCGATGGCCTTATCGGGCAGGAAGCGGTCGGCGATGTAGCGATCGGAGAGGTCGGCGGCCGCCACGAGCGCGCTATCGGTGATATGCACGCCGTGGAAGATCTCGTACTTCTCCTTGAGGCCACGCAGGATCGAGATGGTGTCCTCGACGGTGGGCTCGGAGACCATCACGGTCTGGAAACGACGGGCGAGTGCCGCGTCCTTCTCGATGTACTTGCGATACTCGTCGAGCGTAGTCGCGCCGATTGCGTGCAAGTCGCCACGGGCAAGCGCCGGCTTCAGGATGTTGCCGGCGTCCATGGAGCCCTCGGTGGCACCCGCGCCCACGATGGTGTGGAGCTCATCGATGAACAGGATGACCTTGCCTTCGGACTTTTGGACTTCCTTGAGCACGGCCTTCAAGCGGTCCTCGAACTCGCCGCGGTACTTGGCGCCGGCGACCAGCGCGCTCATGTCGAGCTCGATGAGGTCGCGGTCGCGCAGGGTGCTCGGTACGTCGCCGGCCACGATTCGCTGAGCAATGCCCTCGACGATGGCCGTCTTGCCGACGCCCGGCTCGCCGATAAGCACGGGGTTGTTCTTGGTGCGGCGGGACAGAACCTGAATAGTACGACGGATCTCGTCGGTACGGCCGATGACCGGGTCGAGCTTGCCGGCGCGAGCCAGATCGCAGATGTTGCGACCGTACTGCTCCAACGCCTCAAACTGCGTCTTGTCCTCGGCAGACGTCACGCGGTCATCGCCGCGCAGTTCCTCGTAGACTTGCTCGATGCGCTCCTTGGTCACGCCGGCGCCACGCAGCACGCGACCCGCCTCACCCTTGTCCTCGGCAAGTGCCATCAGCAGATGCTCGGTCACCACAAAGCTGTCGCCCATCTTGGTGGCCTTTTTCTCGGCCTTCTCGATCACGCGAACGAGCTCGTTGGACAGGCCCATCTGCTGACCCTCGCCCGACACCTTGGGCGCATGGTCGATGGCATCTTGTGTGGAGCGTGCGAGCTGAGCCGGGTCGGCACCGATGCGCTCGATGATCACGGAGATATTGCGCTCGCCGGCACCGAGCAGGGCAGACAGCAGGTGGATCGGCTCCACCGCGCCGGCCTGTGCATCGGCAGCCGTGCTCATGGCGGTCTGCAGCGCCTCGCGCGACGTCATTGCTAGCTTATCGATTCTCATGGAATCACCTCTCTTGGGGCGGCCGCCCTACGGGGCGGCTTCACGTTGTTCGAGAAGTATTGTTGCCAGCTTTACGCGATCTTATACACAAATCTAAGTCTCTATATATAAGATTTTCTGAGTGAATTACGGATAGGGTACTGAGATGTCAGCCCGCCGCTGCCCAGGCGCGCTACCGTCTCGATCTGTAACATCTAGCAGCCATTTTTGATCCTAGATGTTACAGATCGAGACAGACCGAAAACCACCACAAAGAGGACAGGCACCTTTGTGGTGGTCGCGGTCTCTACTCCTTCGCCGAACCCGTACTTCCCGATTCGACGGTCCAGGGCATCTCATCCTCGAACAGCCATGTACGGGCAGACCCACTATCGCGTGCAGTCTGCGGGTCAGGCAAGCAGGTCTGTTTATAGGCATCTTGGATACACTGACCCATAAAATCGTTGAGCTCGGTCTGGTCGCCCTCCATGACATAGGCGACATCGCCGTCCATGATGTAGATGCCCGGACCCTCATTGCCCTCGTAGCCCGGATCGTACGAGACATCACATAACTTTGCGCCGTTTGCAGTGTCCAGCTCGATGGACGAGTGGCATCCGCCAACCATGTCGTTCGCTTTTGCCCGATAGGACGCATATCCGTACCAACGCTTAAATGTTTTGCCCTTGAGTAGCTCGGACGCCCTATCGATCAGGCTTGTATCCGTGGTATAGCGCATGGCCCCAAGCTGAATACGCGGATAATTGCTAATACCCAGCACAGCCGGCTGCTCATCAAAATCAACGGTAATGGTCTCGGGCTTGTCGTCGCCGGTCAGAAGTTCGACAGATTGAGTCACAGGCTTGACCACCGGCTCCGTCACCGCAGCAGGTAGAAATGCCATACCGACAGCGCCCGCGCCAACCACAGCGATCGCAAGCGCCAAGACAATCAATCCAATACGGGCAGAACGGCTCACGGCAAAACACCCCACAATGCAAACCTTCGCCACCTGCACTAATGATACCGCCAGCTAACACTATTACCAAAAGAAGCCGCGCGCTCCTCACCACCACAAAGGGGACAGGCACCTTTGTGGTGGTTTTCGACGCTAACGGTCGACCATCTCGCGCAATGAGATTAAACTTGAATTGCTCTCTGAACATATCCATTTCTGCCTATCCTCAACAGATCTTTGTCTCGAGGAGCGCATATGAAGCCGCCTCATTCCACCGGTCGCAACGTCATCGCCATTCTCGCCATACCCATCGTGATGCTCTTCCTTATCGTCATCACGCCCTTTTCCCTTGGTATCACCTCGCCCTTCGATTTATGCGGAATGGTCGACGCCGGCTCGCGTGCCACCTCGCTCTCCTTTATCTGTCGCGGCGTGTTTTACGAAGATGGAATTCCCACCGGAAGTTGGCAGTCAAAGTTGCCACTGCTCGGTCAGATCGACGGATGCTCCCCCTATTTCTGCCTTGGACCTCAGACGCTAAACTATCTAATCGACGACCAGCCACTCGACTTCATCACCCTCGCCTACGACTACGCACCAAACACCGATGAGCGCCACATGAACCAAGTCCTCGACAAGATGCTTGGACAGTGCGGGCTCACCGAGGAGGCCGGTCGAACCATCTATAGCAACCAGAAATTAAAGCGAACAGAACTCCGCCGTGTCGGAAAAATCAAAGGGCGAAACGGGGCCGCCTACTGGGATGCCTGGGCAACACGCGACAAGGGCGAATTCGGACACAGCACCTATATGGTCACTGTCTACACCAAAGACGGAATTAAGGACAATGTTGACGATTTCGCGTCATCCAAACTCGGCATCCCCAAAACAACCAAACCCGCCAGCCCAGATGAAATTCTGTAGAGCCGCCCATTAACATGCCGCTCAACGATCACAACAGCATCGAGCTCGTCCCCACCACCACAAAGGTGCCTGCCCCCTTTGTGGTGGTTTTCAACAAAAAGAAGCCGCCCCGATAACAGAGGCGGCATCAAGCAAGTCTATTTATTAGCGTCCCTCAAGACCCAACGAGAACGCAGAAATGTAGCCCGGGGCTTACCCTTTCCCGAACGCGGCCCTCGCGAAGCGCGTGAGCGGGCGGGAAAGGGTAAGCCCCGGGCGGACAATTAAGTGCGCTACTCGGCAGCGGCCTTGAACTTGTTGTAGTTGATCAGGCAGCCGGCCTTGACGATGGCACGCTCCTCTGCCGTCATATCGGCAATGTAGAGCTCAATCTGATCGACCGCACCATCGGCGCGCACCACGTAGGCGGCGATGTCCTTCAGGTCGCCATCGAGCGCGGCACGGATACCCGGCACAAAGACGTAATCGCCCACCTCAAAGTTGGGCTCGGCCTCCATCTGGAAGGGCACCATGCCCCAGTTCATCACGTTGGAGCGATAGCGCTTGGTGGCGTACTCGTGGACGATGTTGGCCAGGCCGCCAATTACGCGCTGGCAGCTCGCGGCCTGCTCGCGGGCGCTGCCGTCGCCAGGCTTCTTGGCGTAAATCATGGAACCGAACTCGGTCGCCTTGGCATCGGCCGCGACACCCGCGCCGGCCAGCGCCTCAAACACACCGGCAAGCTCGGCATCGAACGCCGCCAGGTCGCCCGCGGACTCGCCGGCAACGCGACGCTTCTCCACAGCGTCGACCTCCTTGGAGCGACCCACGTAGGCCGGGTCGCGGCGGCTCAGCGTAAACTCAGCCAGGCCCAGCGGGTTGGAGCGGAAGGAGCTCGTCTCGCCCGAGGGAATGAGCTCGTCGGTCGTGGTGACCGGGTCCATGATCTTGGAGCAAACCTTGAGCAGGATGTCGTCGCCGAGCGGCTCCATCGCGGGCCACGGCTTGATGTTGGGGCCTTCGACCAGCTCGTCGGCAGGCTCCGCCTTGCCAAAGCCCCAGTACACGCGCTTCTTGTACGGCGCGTCGTCAAAGGTGTACTCGCAGGCCTCGTCCCAGGTGTCCTCGGGCAGGTCGGTCGCCGGCGTCAGGACGCCGCCGTTGGCAGCCGTTGCCGCAATGGAGCGGGCGTCCATCAGGGCCACGGCGCTCAGCTGGCCATTACCCGGCTTGGAACCCTCGCGGTTGGGGAAGTTGCGCGTGGTGTGACGGATCGAAAGGCCGTTGTTGGCGGGCGTGTCGCCGGCGCCGAAGCACGGGCCGCAGAATGCCGTGCGCACGATTGCGCCGGCCTCCATGAGGTCGTAGATGTAGCCGCGGCGTGTAAGTTCGAGCGCCACGGGCTGGCTCGTGGGATAGACCGACAGCGAGAACTCGCCGCAGCCGGTATTGGCGCCCTTGAGCACGCGGGCAGCCTGGACCACGGAGTCATAGTTGCCGCCCGAGCAGCCGGCGATAACGCCCTGCTGCACGTGCAGCTTGCCGTCGACGATCTTGTCGAGCAGGCTAAAGTGCGTCTTGCCCTCGCCGATCTTGGCGGCCTCGAGCTCCACCTCGTGCAGGATGTCCTCGAGGTTCTCGTTGAGCTCGTCGATCTCAAAGCCGTTGGAAGGATGGAACGGCAGTGCGATCATGGGCTTGATGCTCGACAGGTCGACCTCGACGCAACCGTCGTAGTAGGCGACATCGGCGGGCTTGAGCTCGCGATAGTCGTCGCCGCGGCCGTGCATGGTCAAAAACGCGTGCGTGTCCTCGTCGGTGGCCCAGATGCTCGACAGGCAGGTGGTCTCGGTGGTCATGACGTCAACGCCGTTGCGGTAGTCGGTCGTCATGCTCGCGATGCCCGGGCCCACAAACTCCATGACATTGTTCTTGACGTAGCCCTTGGCAAAGACGGCGCGAATGATGGCGAGCGCCACGTCGTGCGGGCCGACGCCGGGGCGCGGGGCGCCCGTGAGGTAGATGGCCACGACGCCGGGATAGGCGACATCGTAGGTGTCGCGCAGCAGCTGCTTTGCCAACTCGCCGCCGCCCTCGCCCACGGCTATGGTACCCAGGGCACCATAGCGGGTGTGCGAGTCGGAACCCAGGATCATCTTGCCGCAACCGGCGAAGTTCTCGCGCATAAAGGAGTGGATGACGGCGATGTGCGGCGGAACGAAGATGCCGCCGTACTTCTTGGCTGCGGAAAGGCCAAAGACGTGGTCGTCCTCATTGATGGTGCCGCCCACGGCGCACAGCGAGTTATGGCAGTTGGTGAGCACGTAAGGCAGCGGGAACTGCTCCATGCCCGAAGCGCGCGCCGTCTGGATGATGCCGACAAAGGTGATGTCGTGGCTCGCCATGGCATCGAAGCGAATCTTGAGTGCCTCGGGGTCGCCCGACGTATTGTGTGCCTGGAGGATCGAATACGCGATGGTGCCGCGCTTGGCATCCTCGGGTGTCTGCGTAATACCGCGCTCGGCAGCCTCGGCCGCAGGCACAACCTCGCTGCCGCCGCGCAGGTAGATGCCGTCCTCGTACAGCTTGACCATACTGTCTCCCACTCTGCCCAAAAGATTTGGGCGCATAGCATACATTCGTTCAATATCGTGCCATAGAACGGTTGCGAGTGGGTTACGAATCTCTGCGTTCACTTTATCTCAGTAAAGCAGAGGACGAGTTAGGTCCTGGGGAGGCAGACTTAGACGCTCAAATGACGAGAGTGGATAATCTCCCACTTTGAGCCTGCAAACAGGCAAAAAACGGGAGATTATCCACTCTCATTCTGCAGGTACTCATTTAAGTCTGTCCCCAATGAGTGCCTACAGGTCGCCGCCCGTGCCCAGCAGTTTGCGCATGACTTGCTCGGGGTTGACCGAGCCGTCGCGCGGGGCCAGGGCGGTGATCTTCTTCTGCATCTTATACTCGTGCAGCTCGTCCTCGAGCTGGCGCACGCGGGCGCGGAGCTTTTCGTTCTCGCGCTCGCGCTCCTCGGCACGCTCCTTCATATCGAGGATGCGCACCACGCCGGCAAGGTTGATGCCCTCGTCAGTCAGCTGGTTGATGAGCTCCAGGCGCTCGATATCGGCACGCGAATACAGACGCGTGTTGCCGCCCGAGCGCTGGGGGTTCACCAAGCCCTTGGACTCGTAGACGCGCAGAGTCTGCGGGTGCATGCCGGTCAGCTCGGCCGCCACGCTGATCATGTACAGCGGTTTGTTCCTATTGTCCTCGGCCATGCTACCTGACCCCTTTCCGTCTCGTTATCGTCCATCATAAGCCCGCGGGCGTGGGCGTGCGCCGCGACCGCCCTAGTACGTCGCCTTGTAACGATTGACCTTCTCGCGATAGTCGCGCGTGTCGGCCTCGCGCAGCTTGGTCATGGCATCGCGTTCATCGTCGGACAGGTTCGTGGGAACCTGCACCTTGATCTCGACGAGCAGCGCGCCCGTGCGGCCACGGTGCTTAACATCGGGCGCGCCCATCTCCTTAAAGCGGAACTTCTTGCCCGTCTGGGTGCCCGCCGGCACCTTCAGACGAACCGTCGCGCCGCCGGGTGTGGGCACATCCACCGTGCAGCCGAGCGCCGCCTCGTAAACCGAGATCGGTACCTCCATGGTCACATCGGCACCCTTGCGCTTAAACAGCGGGTGCTCCTCCACATGCGTGGTCACGACCAGGTCGCCGCGCTCGCCACCCGCAACGCCATACTCGCCGCGACGCTTGTAGCGTAGTTTGCCGCCGTCGACCGCACCTGCGGGAACCGAGACCGTAATGGTTTGCTGCTCGCCCGTCGAGGGAATGCGATAGGTGACCTTGTGCGTCACGCCGCGAAACGCGTCCTCGGCCGTCACGTCGACAGTCAGCGACAGGTCGCCGCCCTTGCGAGCACGGCTGCGACCCGCACCGGCACCGGCATTACCCGCAGCCCCGGCAAAGCCCGAGCCCCAATCGCTGCCCCAAGCGCCGTTGCCGCTAAAGATGCTGTCGAAGATATCGCCCCAGCCGCTGGCGCCCGCGCCGGCACCGTAGCCGCCGCCATACGCGCCGCCCGCGCCCGGCATGCCGCCGAACATGAGCATCTGGTCGTACTCTTTGCGCTTCTTCTCGTCCGAAAGCGTCTCGTAAGCCTCGCTAATCTCCTTGAACTTGGCCTCGTCGCCGCCGGCATCGGGGTGGTATTTTTGCGCGAGCTTGCGAAACGCGCTCTTGATCTCTTTGTCGGAGGCGCTCTTGGATACGCCCAGGATGTCATAGAAGGTTTTGCCTGCAGCCATCGTAGCTCCTCTCCTGTTTCATCCACCGCTCAACGGGCGGCGGCTCATACTGTCATATGGCACTAGGCCAGAAAGGGCCCCGGGTGTTGCCCCGGGGCCCTTCTCAATTACTCCTCGGTGCTCTCAGCCGTATCGGCCGCAGCATCCTCGGGCGCCGCTTCGGGCTCCGGTGCGGGGCGCTTCTCGCCACCGTAGGTCACCGTCACCATCGCGGAGCGCAGGATGCGGTCCGCCATGCGGTAGCCCTTCTGGTACACGTCGTTGACGGTCTCGTCGTACTGCGATGCGTCCTCGACACGCCCCACGGCCTGGTGCTCGAGCGGATCGAACGCCTCGCCCTTGGGGTCGATGGGCTCAACGCCCTCGTGCGCAAACACATCGAGCAGCTTGGCATGCACCGCATCAACGCCATCGACGAACTGCTTAAAGTCGTCGGAAAGCTCCTGGCTACGGGCATGGTCGATTGCACGCTCGATATCGTCAACCACCGGCAACAGCGCGGTGACAAGCTTCTCGGTCGCGCGCTCGCGCTCTGCGATACGCTCGCTGGCGGTGCGGCGACGGAAGTTCTCCCAGTCGGCCTGCAGACGGGCGGTACGCTCGGTGGCGTCCTTTGCCTTGTCCTCGGCGGCCTTCTGAGCCTCTGCCGCAGCATCGAGCTCGCTGCGTACGTCGGCAAGCTCCTTTTGGGCCTGCTCGAACTTGAGCTTAAAGTCGTTGTCGGCGGCTTCCTCACCGGCGCGGATAGCGGCTTCCACCATCTCGTCCTCGGTCATCGTCGCCTCCTTGTTGGAATCCTCTACCTGGTTCTCGGCAGCCTCGGCGGCCTCGGCCTCGTTGGCCTCGGTATCGTCGACGGCCTCTACGGGAATCTTCACGTCCTTCTCCTCAGAGTCAACGGGGGCGGCGCCAGCGGCGGCCGCCTCCGTGCGAGCTTTACGGGCGGACATGATTACTTGTCCTCGTCGTCCACAACCTCGTAGTCGGCGTCGACAACGTCATCGTCGGCAGGCTGGGCACCGGCGGCGCCGTCGGTCTGCTGCTGAGCGTCGGCGTAGACAACCTGAGCCAGCTCGTAGGCTACGGACTGCAGGGATTCGCCAGCGGCCTTGATGGCCTCGACGTCAGAGCCCTCGAGCGCCTTCTTGGCGTCGGCGATAGCGGCCTCGGCCTTGGACTTCACATCGGCGGAAACCTTGTCGCCCAGCTCGTTGAGGGTCTGCTCGGTGGAGTAGCACAGGCTGTCGGTCTGGTTGCGGACCTCGACCTCTTCCTTCTGCTTCTTGTCCTCCTCGGCATGAGCCTCGGCGTCCTTGACCATGCGATCGACTTCGTCGTCGGAAAGCGCGGTGGAGCCGGAAATGGTGATCTGCTGCTCCTTGCCGGTGCCCTTGTCCTTAGCAGAGACCTTGACGATGCCGTTGGCGTCGATGTCGAAGGTGACCTCGATCTGCGGCACACCGCGGCGGGCAGCCGGGATACCGGTCAGCTGGAACTTACCGAGCGACTTGTTATCGCGGGCAAGCTCGCGCTCGCCCTGGAGCACGTTGATCTCGACGCTGGTCTGGTTGTCGGCAGCGGTGGAGTAGACCTCGGTCTTGGAGGTCGGGATCGTGGTGTTGCGGTCGATCATCTTGGTCATGATGCCGCCCATGGTCTCGACGCCCAGCGACAGCGGGGTAACGTCGAGCAGCAGGATGCCCTCGACGTCGCCGGTGAGCACGCCGCCCTGGACGGCAGCGCCGTCGGCAACGACCTCGTCGGGGTTCACGGACATGTTGGGCTGCTTGCCGGTCATGGTCTTGACCAGATCCTGGACGGCGGGCATACGGGTGGAGCCGCCGACGAGGATGACCTCGGTCAGATCGGAGAGCTTAAGCTTGGCGTCGCGCAGGGCGTTGGTGACAGGCTGCTTGCAGCGCTCGAGCAGGTCGCGGGTGATCTTCTCGAACTCGGCGCGGGTCAGCGTGTAGTTGAGGTGCAGCGGGCCAGACTGGTTCATGGTGATGAACGGCAGGTTGATGGTGGACTGCTGGGCTGCGGAGAGCTCCTTCTTGGCGTTCTCGGCGGCCTCCTTCAGACGCTGCAGGGCCATGGGGTCCTGACGCAGGTCGACACCGTTCTCCTGCTGGAACTTATCGGCCATCCAGTCGATGACGCGCTGATCCCAGTCGTCGCCGCCCAGGTGGTTGTCGCCCGAGGTGGACAGAACCTCAAACACGCCGTCAGCGAGGTCGAGGATGGAGACGTCGAAGGTGCCGCCGCCCAGGTCGAAGACCAGAATGCGCTGGTCGGTGCCCTGCTTGTCCAGGCCATAGGCCAGAGCAGCAGCGGTCGGCTCGTTGACGATACGCTTGACGTTGAGGCCGGCGATCTTGCCGGCGTCCTTGGTGGCCTGACGCTGGGCGTCGTTGAAGTAGGCCGGGACGGTGATGACGGCGTCGGTGACGGTCTCGCCCAGATACTTCTCGGCGTCGGCCTTCATCTTTGCGAGCGTCATGGCGCTCACCTGCTCGGCGGTATAATCCTTGCCCTCGATATCGACGACGGCACGGCCACCCTGGCCCTCCTTGACCTCATACGGCACGGTCTTGATCTCGGAGGTGCACTCGGAGTACTTGCGGCCCATGAAGCGCTTGATGGAGAACACGGTGTTCTTGGGGTTGGTGACCGCCTGGTTCTTAGCGGCCTTACCCACGACGCGGTCGCCGTCAGCACGGAAGCCCACGACAGACGGGGTGGTGCGGTCGCCCTCGGCGTTCACGATAATGGTCGGAGAACCGCCCTCGAGGACGGCCATTGCGGAGTTAGTAGTACCAAGGTCGATACCAAGAATCTTACTCATTAGAAATTCCCTCTCTCTTTTGCGTTCGCGCCGCCTCGACGATCTGTCGCGCGGCGCTTCGGCTTGTCTTTCAGGATGTAGTGTATCCCCTTATGGGCCGGAATATACAAAATCTAAGTCAATTCATATAAGATTTCTTATTGTTGAGAGTTTAGGTTCTTAAATGCGCAGGTAGATGCGCTGAATGAGTTCTCGGCAAATCTATTGAGATCTATGTAGAGATGGCTGAGGTTTGCGTCCGGGGGTGCCTGGGGGCCGTCTTGCGGCAAGCGCATCCCGGTTTGAGCGTAGATTCCGGGTCGCAGTTTCCGTCTGAAGGCTCAACCGGAAACCGTATCCCGTTTTGAGAGCTGATACCGGGTCGCAGTTTCCGCTAGCGGGCCCAACCGGAAACTGCGACCCGGTTTTCGGCCAAATAACGGGATGCCCTTTCCGCAGGCGCGCTCAATAGGTCAATATTACAAGTCACCTATAGCTAACATTTGCGCAGCTCAACGGCCCCACCTGCGCGTTTTTTAGTAAACCTTGGCATACTCGGCGAACGGTATGAAGATGCCGGCCAGAGGGTATTGCAAACGGTCGCTCCCGTGGTATGTTTTTGCCCGAATCAAACCGGCGCGCATCGCCTGTAGCGTCGGTCAACAGAGAGGAAACTACCATGGCTCATCCCGTAATTGATGCCGACGAGTGCATCGCTTGTGGCGTTTGCGTCGACTCCTGCCCCGCTGGCGTTCTGGAGCTCCAGGACGTCGCTACCGTCGCCGACGAGGACTCCTGCGTCGCCTGTGGCGCTTGCCAGGACGCTTGCCCCGCTGGCGCGATCACCGAGATCGTCGAGGAGTAACAACTCCCCCACTTGCACACTCAAAAGTACACCGTGCACAAAAAAGGAGGCTTCCGCATCGCCGCGGAGGCCTCCTTTTGTTTGTACAGGCAGCTAATTGGGGACGGGGCTACCTTGGCAGTTGCGGTGGAATAGTTCCTGGCTCATTGCTTAGGTGCCGATTGTAGGAACTATTTCACCGCAACTTATATAGACAGTATCGGGTTAGGACAAATCATCCTCGTAGGGCATTAAATCGGCAAGGTAGCCCTTCTCCTTGAGTATGGCCTCGATCTCGTCGAGGGTCTGCTCGTCCTCCGCCGCGATGCGATGGAAGTGGTAGCCGCTCGTCACCGTTAGTAGTGGAAAGCTCTTGCCGCTCTCGATATCGTGCAGGTAGCGCTCAACATCGCGACGATTGCGGATGTCCAGGTCGGCCGTGATCTTGCCGTACACACGATGGTTGACGATCACGTTGAGCACGGCGCCACCCGCGTCGACGATACTCGTAAGCTCGTCGCCCGCCTGCTCCACGCCGTGGCGCACCTTAACAAGACGCGTGGGCACGGCGGGGCTACTCGCGGCTTCCTGCAGCACGTAGCCGCGGTTGGTCGCCACGATATCGTGCCCATCGGCACGCAACAGGGCAATATCCTGAACCACGACCTGACGGCTCACGCCAACCTCGCGGGCAAGTGCGCTGCCCGAAACGGGCTCCTTGGCTCCTTCGAGCACGCCCATGATGGCACGGCGACGCTCGCGGGCGTTCATTATTTACCGTCCAGCAGACGCAGGTGCTTAAGCGAGAGGTCGAGGATCGGCGCAGAGTGCGTCAGGGCGCCCGAGCTAATATAGTCGACACCCAGATCGGCCAGGGCGCGAATGTTGCTGGCGTCCACGTTGCCCGAGCACTCGGTCTTGGCGCGGCCATCGATAAGCTCAATCGCGGCAGCCATGTCGTCGTGGGTCATGTTGTCGAACATGATGATGTCGGCGCCGGCTTCCACGGCCTCGCGCACCATGTCCAGGTTCTCGCACTCGATCTCGACCGTCGTGGTAAACGATGCATGGGCGCGCGCCATCTCGATCGCACGCATCACGCCGCCGGCGGCGTCGATGTGGTTGTCCTTGAGCATGACGGCCGTCGACAGGTTGTAACGGTGGTTGCTGCCGCCGCCGATCTCGACCGCGGCCTTCTCGAAGACGCGCATGCCCGGCGTGGTCTTGCGCGTGTCGACGAGCACGGTCTTGGTTCCCTCGAGCGCCGCGGCCATGCTGTGCGTGTAGGTAGCGATGCCGCTCATGCGCTGCAGGTAGTTGAGCGCCACGCGCTCACCCGAAAGCAGCACGCGCGCATCGCCCCGCACCTGACCCACATGGTCGCCGGCGTGCACCTCCTCGCCATCGGCAACGTCGAGCAGCACCGAGCTCTGCGAATCCAGCAGCTCAAAGGTACGGGCAAACACATCCAAGCCGGCGATGATGCCGTCGGCCTTGGCGATAAGCTCCACCGTGGCGGGACGCGCCGTGGGGCACACGCTCGCCGTGCTCACGTCCTCAAACGTAATGTCCTCGCGCAGAGCCTGTAAAATCAGATCATCGACGACGAGCTTCATGGTAATGGGATTCATGGTCTACTCCTCTGCGGCCTGCGTGCCGGCGGCACGGGCCAAATCATCGATTGCAAGGGTATCGGAACTCAGGGCGCGATGGCGTCCATCGAGCGCGGGCTCGCCCGCCTGCTCCACGGCCAGCGACTCGCCGGTGCGCATGTACCACGCGGCGCGACGACCCCAGACCAGCGCCTCGAGCAGACTATTTGATGCAAGGCGATTCTTGCCGTGAACGCCGTTGCAAGCCGTCTCGCCCGCAGCGTAGAGCTCGGGCATCGAAGTGCGGCCGTCCTTATCGACCCATACGCCGCCCATAAAGTAGTGCTGCGTGGGCGTAACGGGGATGGGCTCGTCCAAGATGTCGCGACCGTCCTCAAGGCAGCGCGCGCGAATGTTGGCAAAGTGCCCAGTCACCACGTCGCGCTCGACGGGGGCAAAGCTCAGCCACTCGTGCTCGGTGCCGTCCTGCTTCATCTGCTCGCGGATGGCGGCAGCGACAACGTCGCGCGGCTGCAACTCGTCGGTAAAACGCTCGCCGGCGGCATTGAGCAGAATCGCGCCCTCACCGCGGCAGCTCTCGCTGATCAGGAACGTACGGCCTGGCTGCGGCGAGAACAGGCCCGTGGGATGGATCTGCACGTAGTCCAGGTGCTCCATCTTAATGCCGTGCTCCTGCGCGATGTAGCAGGCGTCGCCCGTGAGCTGCGGGTAGTTGGTCGAATGGTCGTATACGCCACCGATGCCGCCCGTCGCCCACAGCGTATGGCGGGCATGGATCTTAAACGGCTTACCGACATGCACGCCCTCAGCGGCATTTGCCAGCTCGTCGGCGGGGCGAGCTGAATCGTCCTCGTCCACGGCAACAGCGACGACACCAGTGCACACCGTGGCCCCATCGCGCTCTGCCGTCAGGATGTCGGTCATGGCAACGTGTTCGAGAATCTGCACGTTATCCAGCTTGCGGACGGCCTGAAGCAGCTTGGTCGTAATCTCCTTGCCCGTAATGTCGGCATGGAAGGCAATGCGCGGACGGCTGTGCGCGCCCTCGCGGGTAAAGTCGAGGCCGCCATCGGCCTTGCGCTCAAAATCCACGCCCATCGCTAGCAGGTCGTTGATGACCGAGCGGCTCGAGCGGATCATGATGTCGACGCTCTCGCGGCGGTTCTCGTAATGGCCGGCGTGCATGGTGTCCTCAAAGAAGGCATCGTAGTCCGAGCCCTCGGGCAGCACGCAGATGCCGCCCTGCGCGAGCATCGAATCGCACTCGTCGACCGCGCCCTTGGAGAGCATGATCACGCGCGTGCTCGTCGGCAGGTTGAGCGCCGCGTACAGGCCCGCTACGCCGCAGCCGGCAATGACGACGTCGCACTCCATATCGGGGTATTGCTTGGTTTCCACAGGAATCCTCTCCCTTGAATGTGACATAAGAAACCGTCCCTCATGCCACATTGTTCTAGCGTGCTGCGTACTCGAGCATGCGGTCGAGCGTAAGTTTGGCCTGGTCGGCAGCCTCGTCCGACACGCCGATCTGCACCTCGCCCTCACCCGTCTCCAGGCAGCGCACGAGCTTTTCGAGCGTGATGAGATCCATGTTGACGCAGGTGGGCTGCACCGCGGGGAAGTAGAACTTCTTACCGGTGCCCTGGCAGCGGCGCTCGAGCTCGTAGAGCACACCGCGGACCGTCACGATAATGAACTCGCTCGCGTCGGACTCCTCGGCATACTTGATGATGCCGGCGGTGGAGCCGATGTAGTCGGCCTCAGCCAGGACGTCAGCCTTGCACTCAGGATGCGCCAGCACGAGCGCGTCGGGGTGGGCCTCCGTCGCGTCAACGATCTGCTCGACGGTGATGATGTGATGGCGCGGGCAGTAGCCGTTGTTGAGGATGACGTGCTTTTGGGGCACCTGCTCGGCTACGAAGCGGCCCAGGTTCTGGTCGGGAATGAACAAGATGTGCTGCTGCGGCAGCTCGGAGACGATCTTGACGGCGTTTGAGCTGGTAACGCACACGTCACTCCAGCTCTTGATCTCGACCGTGGAGTTGACGTAGCAGACCACGGCCAGGTCGTCGCCGTACTCGGCGCGCGCCGCATCGACCGTCTCGCGCTTGACCATGTGCGCCATGGGACAGTCCGCGCCCGGCTCGGGCAGCAGCACGGTCTTGGTGGGATTGAGCAGCTTGGCGCTCTCGCCCATAAACTCCACGCCGCACAGCACGATGGTCTGCTGCGGCAGGCTCTTGGCAAGCTTTGCCAGGTAGAAGCTGTCGCCGACGTAATCGGCCACAGCCTGAACCTCGGGCGCCACGTAATAGTGCGCCAGGATCACCGCGTCGCGTTGGGTTTTAAGTTGCTGAATGGCCTCGACGAGCTCTGCGGGCACCAGTGCCGCGCGCTCCGTTGCCGTCGTTGCCGATGCTAGGCCGGCCGCGATATCGCGTGCAAGCTCCGACGCATCCATGTTCGCGCTCTGTGCCATCAAGGCCCCTCTCTTTTGGCGAATCTTGGGGCTTTAGTATGACACCTAGGTTTACAGCTGACAAGACAGCTGTAAACCTAGGTGTAAAGTTGAAATAAAGATTCAATCATGCGGCAGGTCCATTTTCGAACTGGCAAGCTGAGGACAGCCGAAAATGGACCCGCCCCATGATTCGGGCAGCCCGTTTTGTCCTGGACCAAGGGGCAGTGGTCAAAAAGGGCCAAATATGAGTACTGTCACCAAATTAGTAGCATCGATTTTCCGGTCCAGAGCAGCAAAATCGCCTTGTTTGGAGCCCGATCGCGACTCTGAAGAACGAAAATCGATGCACTTTTGGCCTCTGGCACCGATTTTTGAGGCCATTTGGCTGCCACCAAACTGGTAACAGTACTCATATTTGGCCCTTTTTGACCACCGGGTTTCCGGCAGGCCCCAAAAGCGGGCCCGAATCGCTCGATCCGGGCCCGCTGGGGGGTAGCGAGCACAATCGAGGTGTAAGAAGCAAGAGAGGGCCATCGCCTAGAATCGTCAGCGCCTAGATATTCAACGAGAGGAAAGACAATGGTCCGCAGCGACATGCTACCCCAGCCGGACCGGGGGCTCGGCCTCGACCGGCCCCAGACCGAGGCATTTCACCGACGAGTTCAAGAGGAAGATAGTCGATCTCCACAACGCCGGAAAGCCCAGGCGCGAGGCCATGGACGAGTGCGACCTCGACAAGAGCACCGTGGAGAGGCGGGTCAAGTCGATAAACGAGACCGGCTCGCCGCGCGCCGCCGACAACCGCACGCCCGAGTAGAACCGGATCCTGGAGCCCGAGCGCGAGAACCGCAGGCTCCGGATGGAGGTCAACGTCTTAAGACGAGCGGCGCCAGCATACGCTCGGAAGTCAGGGCCATGGCGGCCAACGGGGGGCCGCTGCCCCATATCGGCGCAGCGCTGGCATCGAGGCCTTCTGACCTGTGTCAAGATTTCGGACACGCATGCTCGAGAAATCAAGCGGCCATAGGCATGGCCTCGAGCTTGGGCTCGGTTCTCTCGAAGAAGGCCGCCATGGCCTCGGCCGGCACCTTGTAGCCGATCGTCGAGCGGGGCCTTCGGCGGTTGTAGTACGCCTCGATGAACTCGACCACCGCGTGCTTGGCGGAATCCCTGGTCGGGAAGCTGCGCCTGTAGTACATCTCGTTCTTCAGCGTGGCGAGGAACGACTCGGCCACCGCGTTGTCGTGGCAGTTGCCGGCGCGGCTGCAGGACAGCCGCACGTCGTTGTCGCGCGCCCATTCGGCCAGAAGCCTGCTGGTGTACTGGGCGCCGCGGTCGGCGTGGAATATCGCGTTGCCGGCCACGTAGCCGCGCGATTTGGCCGACGCCAGCGCCGAAACCACGATGTCGGCGGTCATGCGCTCGGAGAGCGACCAGCCCACCACCATGCGGGTGTTGAGGTCGATGACCGTCGACAGGTACAGCCATCCCTCGCCGGTGCGCAGGTAGGTGATGTCGCCCACGAGCTTGCAGGTTGGAACGGGACTGGTGAAGTCGCGGCGCACCAGGTCGGGCCGGGGCCTGGCCTTCGGGTCGGGGATGGTGGTGCGCTTCCTGGCGTTGGGCGTGCAGCCGCGTATTCCCAGCTCGCGCATCAGCTTGCGCACCCTGTACAGGGTCAATCCGGAGAACTCGCCGGGCAGGAAGCATTTCACGAACCGGAAGCCGAACCTGCGGTCCGACTCCAGCCACACGCGCCGGACCGCCTCGCGCTCGGCCGACCAGTCTTCTCGCGGGCAGCCGTTGGAGAGCCACGAGTAGAAGCCCGATCGGCTCACGCCGAGCACGCGGGCCATCATTTTCACCGGGAATTCGGCCTTCTCCGCCAACATCATCCGGTAGCATGCGGCTACGCCTGGCTTTTGGCGAAGAAGGCCGCGGCTTTTTTCAAGAAGGCGTTCTCCATCTCGAGCTCGCGTATGCGCCTTTTCGCCTCGCGAAGCTCGCGGTCCTCGGCCTTGGGGTCGGGCCCGCCGGCAAGCTCGCGCCGGCGGCTCTGCACCCACTTGTTCACGGTCTTGGAATTCAGGCCCAGTTCTGCGCAGCATTCCGTTATCGGCCTGCCCGTCGAGATGATGTAGTCGGCGGTCTCGCGCCTGAACTCGTCGGTGTACTTGGCGGCTGGGTTGGACATAGCATACCGTCCTCTCGGTCGTCGATGAATGCATTCTAAAGGATTGGGCCTCTAGCATGCGTGTCCGAAAAGACGATACAGGTCAGACAACCCAATCAGACGTCGTCTCGAGCACGTCCTCTGCACGGTCGAGCGTGCTTCTGGCCTTGGCACCCTGTTTGAACCACGAGCGCAGGTCCTCGAGCGTGCTGCCCGCTGCGTACACCTTGATTTTGCGACCGCCTTTCGTGGTCACCGTGCAACGGTCGCCGCTCTCGCTATCCTCGTGCGCCGTGACCTTCTTGAGATAATCGCGGCGGAACGCCACGACGCGGGCGTTGCTGATCTCGATGAACCAATCGTCGTCGACAAGCGAGGTGCCCGTGGCACCTCGGCTCGCCATCTCCTCGGCGAAGGAGAAACCGAGTTCGCGCTCCTGTCTGCCGATCTCGTAGATACCACGGGCGGGCATGCTGAGCATGAGCAGAGGCAGGAGTCCCCCTATGAACAGGAAGAGGCATGGGACGAGCAGGAGCAGACGAGCACCGGCGTCGGTGAAAACAGCCATGAAGGCGATCACGAGCGAGAAGACGAGCGCCATACCGTTGAAAACAATCGTCAACGGCTTGATGGCAGACCAACACAGACCCGCCTTGGTCATCGGGCCGTCAACAGCGTCCGAGACCTCGATGCCCTCTTCCTCCAGACGGGCGAGGAGGTTGAGCGAGCACACCCCCTCGAGGCTTATCGAGCAGAACTTCCGGTCGCCCTCGAACAGGTCGATCCTCATCATCTGCGTGTGAAGCGTTGCACGGGTGATGTTGCCAAACGTCGTCTCCTTGCGGATGCCGAAGGCGTTACGCGAGAGAATTCGCTCACCGTCCACGTCGATGCGCGGGATGCTCAGCAGGGCCCAGATGGCCATGCCCGCGAGCGCCATGGCGTGACCGAACCACACAAGTTCGTGGTCCCACTCGCCCAACGAGACGCCCTGCCAGACGTAGACACCCAGCATGAGCAGTTCGAACGCGACGGCGCAGCAGGCGATGATCGTGCGAATGGCAGCGGGCATGCGCACCGTGAAGCGATCGAGGCTGTCCGTCGCCTCACTGCGCTCGCGCGCGCCGCGACGGGCGACCCATGCAGTGAGCGGACCGACGATGAACACCACCATCGCCACGCGCAGGAACGATTCGAGTATGTCGCCCATATTAACCACCATCCCAATAGAAAACGTGAATTTGGGAGACTATAGCAGAGCGAAGCGATCTGCACGGCATCGTCCGGGTGTTTTCGGCATACGGTGGAAGCTGGTGGGGGTCGGCGCCGTAACCGGATGCGCATTCGGCCTCGCCAATGCCGTCGGCGGCGAGCTTTTCGCCCGACAGGCCTATCCACTCGTCGTGCATCTGCCGCTTGTCGTCTACCTGTGCGTACGCTATCGCCTGAGTCCGCTGCTCGCCATCCTGGGCGTTACCAGTGCCTACCTGAGCTGCCAGTTTAGCAACTGGATGGGCATCGCCGCATTCGCTGCCACCGATTCGCAAATCGCATATTACGCGGCGCGCATCATCACGACGCTCGGCGTCTTTGCGATCTTGCTGCATTGGGCCAGAGACATCGGTCCGCGCCTGGCGGCCAAAAGCCCCACCGAGTTGGAGATTCTGCTCATCCTGCCGCTCGTCTACTACATCTTCGACTACGCCACCAACGTCTATACCACGCTCTTCCACTCGGGCTCGGTAGTAACCGTTGAGTTTTTGGCGTTCGCCCTCTGCGCGTTCTACCTTATGTTTCTTGCCGTCTACCTTCGCGAATACGAGGCAAAGGAAATCGCCGAGCGCGAGCGCTGGATGCTCGCGACCCGCGACAGCGCGGCCATCAAAGAGCTCGAAGCCTGGCGCCAGTCCGGACGCGAGCTCTCGGTTCTCCGTCACGACATGCGCCACTACCTGCGCGGTCTAGCGGCCCTGATCGAAGAGGGTCACACCGATGAGGCACTCGAGCGCATCGACGCGCTCTGCGAGACCAACGACCGCACCGCCGTGCGCCGCTACTGCGCCAACGAAACGGTCAACATTGCGCTCTCGTCGCTTTCCGCGGACATCAACGCGCACGGCATCACCGCCGACCTGCACGCCGCCGTGCCCGAAACCGTCCACGTGGGCGATGTCGATCTATTCAGTGTGGTATCGAACGCCCTGGACAATGCCATCGCCGCGGCGAGCGCCGCCCCCGAAGGCAAGCGGTTTGTCGACCTGGACCTTCGCTACGAAGACGGTCAGCTTCTATTGCTGGTTTCCAACACGTTTGGCCGTGCGCCGCACATGGTCGACGGCATGCCCGTGACTCAGCACACTGGGCACGGCTTTGGCACCAAGAGCATTATGCTTGCCGTCGAGCGCATGAACGGCAACTGCCAGTTCCGCATTAACGGCGACCGGTTTGAGCTGCGCGCCGTGATGTAGGGGCTGCCGCCAACCTCGCTACAGCGGTGCAGCCGCCGGGGTCAGCTGCTTAATGTAGGCCCACATGCGCTGCTTGGCGGCCTTGTCGGTGAGCGCCGCCTCAAAACCGTCGAGCGCCAGCACGCGGCGCCCCTGCACATGGGCGACCAGGCCGGGCTTGAGCATGGCGGTGTCAAAGTCATCAATTGCCACAAGCATATCGGCATAGGTCTCGCGCATGACATCGGCCGCACTGTTGTCCAGCAGCAGCACCGCCTCGGGGTCCAAGGTCTCCAGCGCCTCGCGGAACAGGTCGCACGTCAGGGCCTCGCCCGCCGCGACCGCTCCGTCGCCCGCGCCGGCGACGCTTGCCAGCACACAAAAATCCTCGGGGGCATATCCGATGGCACCGAGCGCCTTGCGCAACGCGGCGCCATCCGCGCCGGCGGCCAGCTCGCCGCCCGAGCACTCGGCTTCATCCAAATCGCCTTTGACCAGCACAATCGGCGAGCACGCGTTGCCCGCGATACGCACACCGCGATCTGCAAGCGACGCGAGCTCCTGCTCGGTCGCCTGAGCGATGGCTTCTTTTTTCTGGCTTTGTGACGTGGGCATGCGCTCTCCAATCGTTTGCGTGCCCACCATTATATAAAAGAGCCGCCCGCGAGTGGTTGCTTTGCGGGCCGCTGGGTATAAGCACGGTCGTACTGAGTTTTACGCGGCCGAGCCGCGTCGTATTATGGAGGTCACCATGGCTGACATTAAGCAGATTACCCCCGAGAACTTCGGCGCTGTCGTCAACGATAGCCTGCCCGTACTGGTTGATTTTTGGGCCCCGTGGTGCGGCCCCTGCCGCTCGCTCTCGCCCATCGTAGACGAGGTTGCCGACGAGCTGGCCGGCAAGTTGGCTGTGGCCAAGTGCAACGTCGACGACAACCAGGACCTGGCCATGAAGTTTGGCGTCATGAGCATCCCCACGCTGATCGTCTTTAAGAACGGCGAGGAGGTCGACCGCTCGGTTGGCGCCTTACCCAAGGCAAGACTTCAGGCACTGCTGGAGAAACATCTGTAATACGCTTGTTACTTGTCTGCCGTCCATGAGCGGTTTCGCACCGCTCACCGGAGTGCCAAACGCAAGGCATGCGACCACGGATAGTATGGTAGTTACAAACAGCCCCCAGTGAACGGGTGCGGGTCGCACAGGCTCGCACCCGTTTTCTTATGCAGCTGCGCGCAAAGCGGGCGTAGTAAAATCTGAACCACTGAACTGCCCCATACAAAAGGAGATTTCCCATGCATGATGTTGGAATGAACATGAGCCAGCTTGCCATGAGCGTCAAACAGGTCGACGACACCATCGAGCTCGCTCACGAATGGAGCCATCAGTTGCTGCATGCGACCGAGAATTTTGACATGGAGCGCATCGGCGCCAAGCTCGAGGCCGCCATGGCCGCGTTGCACGAGGCGCATGACGCGCTCGAGGGCTACGAGGAAGCCATCGAGGCCGACCACAACTCCGTCGGCTCCGTGAAGCTGGTGTAAGGTGGCCGAACACGAGCACGGCTGCGGGTACGAGCACGAGCATCCGCACGGGGCGGACGGTGACGCGGGCTGCCACTGTAGTGGCTCCGGCTCCGAGCTGGTCCGTTTTTCGGTTACCGCACCGGATGACCTGCTGCGCCGTTTTGACGAACAGATCGCGCGCCGCGGCGACGTGGCCAACCGCTCCGAGGCCGTGCGCGACCTGATTCGCGCCTCGATCGCCAAGGAGCAGATGCGCACGCCCGACGAGCATGTTATCGGGTCGCTCACCATGATCTACGACCACCATACCGGCGACCTGACGCGCCGTCTGGACGAAGTGCAGCACGACTACACCGGCGAGATCGTATCGACCATGCACGTGCATCTGGATCACCACAACTGTCTGGAGATCCTGGCACTCAAGGGTCGCGGCGAGCGCGTCTACGAACTAGCCGATCGCCTGCTGGGCCTGCGCGGCGTTAAGCACGGCGAGCTCACGTGCGCCGCCACCAAGCAGAGCCTGGGGCTGTAGCGCACCTACCAAAAAGGGACAGGTTTGTTTTGGCAGGTTTAGCGTTTTACCTACCAAAATAAACTTGTCCCTTTTTGGTCGGTTTTGATGAGGAGTGTCGCATGCGGCATGTGCATATTCATGTGACGGGCATTGTGCAGGGCGTTGGCATGCGACCATTTGTGTATCGCGAGGCCATGGCGCATGGCATTTGCGGATGGGTGCTCAATGCGGGCGACGGCGTACATATCGAGGCGCACGCTCCGGCCGATGCGCTCGATGCTTTTGTTGCCGCGCTTTCTGAGCATGCGCCCGCGGCGGCTCGCGTAGAGCATGTCGAGGTTGTGGACTTGGGGCCTGGCGGTTGGAGTGCTGCCGATGAGCAGGGCTTTCGCATTGTGGCATCGCAGGACCAGACCGCGCACACGACGCTCGTCTCGCCCGATATCGCTACCTGTGACGATTGTCTGCGCGAGTTGTTCGATCCCGCCGACCGACGCTATCACTACCCCTTTATCAACTGCACTAACTGCGGCCAACGCTTTACCATCATCCGATCGTTGCCTTATGACCGAGCGGCCACGTCGATGGATTGTTTTCCCATGTGTCCCAAGTGTGCCGCGGAGTATGCCGACCCACTCGACCGGCGTTTTCACGCGCAACCCGATGCCTGCTTTGATTGCGGGCCGCATATTACGTGGCGCGAGGCTGTGAACGGCGATGCGTGCGGGAATTCGTCCGCGACACCGGCAGTCGGCACCACACGCGAGGCCAGCGACGCCATTATCGAGCGCTGCGTTGAGCTGCTGGCCAGCGGTGGCATCGTCGCCATCAAGGGCCTGGGCGGATTTCATCTAGCCTGTGACGCCGCCAGCGAGCAGGCGGTGGCCGAGCTGCGCCGTCGCAAACGCCGCAGCAACAAACCACTTGCCGTCATGATGCGCGACCTTGCCGACGTTGAACGCCTATGCCATGTCAGCGACGTTGAGCGCGGCTTGCTGGCCGGCAGCATTCGCCCCATTGTGCTGCTGCGCCGACGTGCTGCTTGCGAGAGCGGCGGCTCCCCCGACGCCCTCGCGCTCGCGCCGTCCGTCGCGCACGACCTTCCAGAGCTCGGCATCATGCTCCCCTATACGCCGCTTCAACATCTGTTGCTTGCCGCGGCAGAAGCCTGCGGTATGCACGCGCTCGTCATGACCAGCGGAAACCTGAGCGAAGAACCCATAGAAACCGACGACGATCTTGCCTGGGAACACCTCGTTGCCGCCGGCATCGCCGATGCGTTGCTCGGCAACGACCGCGCGATCCTCTCGCGCTACGACGACTCTGTAGTGCGCGTGGTCGACGGCGCCGTTATGCCCGTGCGCCGCGCTCGCGGATATGCACCCCAGCCGTTGCCGTTGCCGGCGCTCGACGGCGCTCCGTCCTGCGTGCTCGCCTGCGGGCCACAACAAAAGGCCACGATTGCGCTCACGCGTGAAGGGACGAACGGCGAGGCAACCTGTTTTGTGTCGCAGCATATCGGCGATGTTGAAAACGGCGAGACCTTCGATGCCTGGAACGCCGCGCGCACGCGCTTGGAAGATCTCTTTGACTTGGCGCCCGCCGCCTTGGCCTGCGATTTGCACCCCAGCTATCTATCGAGCCAGTGGGCGCGCGAGCAGGCACGGGAGCACAATCTGCCGCTCGTCGAGGTGCAGCACCATCATGCGCATATCGCGAGCGTAATGGCCGAGGCCATCGCCGCGGGCCAGCTTACAACCGACGCGCGTGTCCTTGGCATCGCCTTTGACGGCACCGGCGCCGGCACCGATGGGACCATTTGGGGCGGCGAGTTTCTTGTTGCCGGCCTTGGCGGCTTTGAGCGCGCCGCGCATTTACTCACCTGGGCGCTCCCCGGCGGGGCGGCCTCCGTGCGCGACGCCCGCCGCAACGCCTTTGCCCTGCTCAGTGAGCTCGGTCTGCTCGAGCACCCAGGCGCCGCTCGGCTTTTGGGCAGCCTCGACGAGCAAACGCGCAGCGTGACAGCCACCATGATCGAGCACGGCATCAACAGCCCGCGCACCAGCAGCATGGGGCGTCTCTTTGATGCCGCGGCAGCAATTCTGGGCATCTGCGACAAGGCAACCTACGAGGGCGAGCCTGCCATAGAACTCGAAGCCGCCGCCTGGCGCGCGTTCAGCAGTGAAAGTGCCTGCCCCACCGGCAATATGGCCAGCTTTTCCGTAACCGAATCATCCCGTCCGGACGACTTCCATGTTCTGAACTCCAGACCGCTTTTTGAGGCGCTTTTGGAGGGAATCAGGACCGGCGTGCCCGCCGGCAAGCTCGCGCTCGACTTCCATGTCACCATCGCACGCGCGTCGGCCCGCATCGCAAGCGAGATCTGCGTCCGTGAAGACCTCGACACCGTCGCGCTCTCGGGCGGTGTGTTCATGAACCGGCTTTTGCTTCAGCTCCTTACCCACGAACTCAAAGACGCCGGTCTTGCCGTCTTGGTCCCCCACGCTGTACCCGCCAACGACGGCTGCATCGCCTACGGTCAGGCCGCCATCGCTCGCGCTCGCCTCGCGCAGACGGCGTTGCGATAGGCTGTTTTGCCAGCCTGCGCGCCGCCGTCTCACAGGTGTAACGCGTTTGCTCGTGACTTCCGCGAGCGCTACCATCAACTGATGGGTAATTAGGCGCCTATCCAGCGCAAAACGTATAAAAGGGGAACATTATGTGCCTTGCCGTTCCCGGTAAAGTGGTCAAACGCGACGACGACCTTAAGGCGACCGTCGACATGATGGGCATCGAGCGCCCCATTTCGCTGCGTCTCGTACCGACGGCGCAGGTTGGCGACTATATTCTCGTACACGCCGGCTTTGGCATCCAGATCGTCGACGAGCAGGAAGCGCAAGAAACGCTCGAGCTCGTTAACGCCATGACCGAACTGGCCGAAGAAGACCAACTGGCCAGCAATCCGGCCGAGGCATACTAGTGGCGGCCGGACAGCCGGCGCGTTCCGGTATCGACTTTTCGGCATTTCGCGACCCCAGGCTGGCTCGCGAGCTCATCGATCGTATTCATGCGCTTGTCGGCAGCCGCAGCATCAACCTTATGGAAGTCTGCGGCACGCATACCGTGAACATCGGGCGCTATGGCTTTCGCTCCATTATGCCTGCCGGGCTCAAACTGCTGAGCGGTCCGGGTTGCCCCGTCTGCGTTACCGCCAACCGCGATATCGACCATGCAATCGCGCTCGCCAAGATGGACGGCGCCATCATCACCACCTTTGGCGACATGATGCGCGTGCCAGGATCGTCCACCTCGCTTGCCGCGCAAAAGGCGGCGGGACGCGACATCCGCATCGTCTACTCTCCGCTCGACGCACTCGACATTGCTGAGCAAAATCCCGAACGCCCGGTTATCTTTATGGGCGTCGGCTTTGAGACCACAACGCCCACCATTGCCGCCGCCATCCTAGAGGCCGACGCGCGCGAGCTCCAGAACTTCTCGGTCTACTGTGCTCACAAGACCACGCCGCCGGCTCTGCGTGCGATCTCCAACGACCCCGAAACGACCATCGACGGCTTTATCCTGCCTGGTCACGTCGCTACCATCACGGGCCTGGCACCCTTTAGGTTTTTGGTCGATGAGTTCGAGACCCCCGGTGTAGTCACCGGGTTTGAGCCGGTCGATATCTTGCAGGGCATCTGCATGCTGGTCCAGATGGTTGTCGAGCACAGGCCCGCAATCGACAACGCCTACCGCCGTGGCGTCAATGCAGACGGCAATCCCGTAGCGCGCCAGCTGGTCGAGCAGGTGTTTGAGCCGTGCGACACCACGTGGCGCGGACTGGGACCGATTGCGGCTTCGGGTCTTTCCATCCGACCCGAATTCGTGCGCTTTGATGCCGGCGCCCGCTTTGACGTACCCATTGAACCGACGGTCGAGCCACGCGGCTGCCGCTGCGGCGACGTGCTGCGCGGAGCCATCACGCCGAGCGACTGTCCTCTGTTTGGCCGCGCTTGCACGCCCGAACACCCCGTCGGCCCCTGCATGGTGAGCTCCGAAGGCAGCTGCGCGGCGTACTTTAGATACCGCGACTAGCCCGGACGCTCCCGCGTACCGGCACCACCCACGATTGGAGTTTTCGATATGTCCCGTAATGCCACCGATAGCACTGTCCTGCTGGGCCACGGCTCCGGCGGCCAGATGATGAAGCGCATTATCGATGAGGTCTTTCTGGATGCCTTTGGGTCGCCCGAGCTGCTCGCGGGCAACGATGCCGGCGTCGCCGCGCTGCCCGCAAGCGGGCGAATCGCCATGTCGACCGACAGCTTTGTGGTAACGCCGCAGTTCTTCCCCGGCGGCAATATCGGCCGCCTCGCCGTATGTGGAACCGTCAACGACGTCGCGACCTCGGGCGCCAACGTGCGCTACCTCTCATGCGGCTTTATCCTCGAAGAGGGCTATCCCATGGACAAGCTGCGCCAGATTGTGCAAACCATGGCCGAAACAGCGCGCGAGGCGGGCGTGTCCATAATCACCGGCGACACCAAGGTGGTCGAGCGTGGAGGTGCCGACGGCGTCTACATCAATACCGCCGGCGTGGGCGAAGTGCCCGCGGGCGTAGCGCTCAGCGGTGCAAACTGTCGGCCCGGCGATGTCATCCTGGTGTCGGGTACGCTAGGCGACCACGGCATCGCCATCATGAGCCAGCGCGAGGGCTTGGCGTTTTCGAGCAACATCGAAAGCGACGCCGCACCGCTCAATCATCTGGTTGCCGACGTGCTCGCCGCCGCCCCCGACACCCGCTGCTTCCGCGACCCCACGCGCGGCGGCCTGGCATCCACGCTCAACGAGTTTGCCCAGGCCAGCGGCGTTGCCATGGAGATCGACGAGGATGCTGTGCCCGTGCGCCCCGACGTGCAGGCCGCCTGCGAGATGCTCGGCTACGATGTGCTGCAGGTGGCAAACGAGGGCAAGATGGTTGCCGTGGTGCCGGCCGAGCAGGCCGATGCCGCGCTGGCAGCCATGCGCGCCGCGCGCTACGGCGAAAACGCCGCGATTATCGGTCGCGTGCTGCCGCTTGCCGAGGACACCCGTCCCGCCGTGCGCGTACGCACCGGCTGGGGATCGACCCGCATCCTCGACATGCTCGTAGGAGAACAGCTTCCGAGAATTTGCTAGGGCGGAACCGCACGGTCGGCGCGATGCGGCTTGATATCCCTGGAGATGTTCAGATTCCAGCCACGCCAGACACGTAAGCCCAGTATTATGAGGTGCGTTTTAAACCCAATGACGGGAGCTTTCATGGCAGCAGCTTTTTCCCATGTGATTTTTGATTTAGACGGCACCATCCTCAACACGCTCGAGGACCTGGCGGCCGCCGGCAACCATACCTGCGAGAAGCACGGCTGGCCTACGTTTGCCGTCGACGAGTACCGCTACAAGGTGGGAAACGGCATGCTCAAGCTGGTTGAGCGCTTTATGCCCGCCGAGTATGCGGGCGACGGCCGTATGTTTGAGCAGACGCTTGCCGAGTTTAGGGCTTACTACGGCGAGCACAAGGAGGACCACACCGCCCCCTATGCCGGCACGATCGAGATGCTCGACCGCTTGCGCGCCGCGGGTGTGCAGCTTGCCGTACTCACTAACAAGGACCACGTCTCGGCGGCTTCGCTTATCGAGAAATACTTTGGTTCCGAGCGCTTTGCGCTGGTGCAGGGCCGTGTCGATGCGTTTCCGCCCAAGCCCGAAGCACCCGTCACGCTGCATGTGATGGAAGAGCTGGGTGCCGATCCGGCAACCACGCTCTATGTGGGCGATTCCAATGTCGATATCCTGACCGGCCACAACGCCGGCCTTAAGAGTGCGGGCGTCAGCTGGGGCTTCCGAGGCCGCGCAGAGCTCGAAGCAGCCGGTGCCGACTACGTGGTTGACACGCAGGAAGAGCTCGCGGCGCTGATCCTGGGCGAGTAACGCCAGCGCTGCCCAACCCAGCCGCCGCAATGCCGTTGCGCGGAAAGTAGTCGTTGGGGACGTTCTTAAACGACTGGTCAAACAATGGCAACGTCGCAGGTAGAGGACGGACAGCGAAAACGCCCCTAAGCGAGCAAGGTGACGTGAAATGAAAGGGCGCTGACCTTCTGGTCGCGCCCTTGAAATTGAACGTCAGATTGCCGCTTAGGGGCGTTTGCAGCGTCGAGCAGTTGCGGCGTTTGGTAAAACGCCGCAACGAACTACCGCGTAACTCCCCTAGTTCATCATTGCATTCATCATCTCGGTGGTTGCGGAATCGTCAGCATACCACTCGCCATCGTCATTGGCGGTGTACTTGAAGGTAACCTTGGTGTCCTTGGTCTTAGCGGCCTTGGTCACGTCGACCATGACCTGGCCGGCCATCTTGTACAGGTCGTCCTCGGAAGGCATCGTATCGAGCGCCGCGATCTTCTCCTGATACTGGGTGGCGAAATCTTCAACGATCTTGTTCATGGACTTGCAGGTAATGGTGACATCGGCAGTCGCGGTGCCCTTGTCCTCGTCGACCGTCACATCGCCGATCTTGTAGTCAAAACCCTCGAGATAGCTCTTGGCGTACTCCTTGGGATCGATGCCCAGCTGCTCGAACTCGTCGCCCGAGGCCTCTTCCAGGCCGGCGAGGAAGTCGTCGCCGCCGTTCTTGACCTCGTCAAACTGCGTCGTAAGATCCTCGGTGATGAGCTCCTCAACCGAAGGACCTCCGCAGCCGGAAAGCACAACCACGCACGCGACCAGAACAGCCATCAGGGGCGCAAGCAGCAGCTTCTTCTTCATGACATTCCTCCCAACAAGCGGCACCGCGCTTCCCGACGCGGTGCGCGTCGTAACAATAAGGCCATACTAGCCGATAACGAACACCCCCGGCAAAGCAAAGGCGCAGTCGGCTCGATTTAACGTCCGAACGGTTTACCGGTCCGCCCAACGCGCAATAAAACGTTCCGCCGCATTGCAATAAAAAAGGGCGGCCGGATAACCCGACCACCCCAAAACACCCTTATGTTGCCGCAGACTACTTGCGGACGACCTTGACGATGGCATCGCCAGCGGAGACAGCGGAGTCAGCCTCGACGGCGAGCTCGACGTCGGCGAACTCGGCGGTGTTGGACACAGCCACGACGACGCAGTCCTTGTAGCCGGCAGCGGCGATCTTGGCGCGGTCGATCTTGAGCATGGGCTGGCCAGCCTTAACGACATCGTCGGCCTTGACGAAGCCCTCGAAGCCGTCGCCGTTCATGTTGACGGTATCGACGCCAACGTGCACCAGAACCTCGATGCCGCTATCGGACTGCAGGCCCACGGCGTGACCCATGGTGACGGTCACCTTGCCGTCGCAGGGAGCGTAGACCAGATCGTCCTCGGGCCACACGGCGCAGCCCTTGCCCAGAACCTCGCCACCAAAGACGGGATCGGGCACGTCGGCCATCTTGATGACCTTGCCCTTGACGGGCGAGCACAGCACGTCGGCGCCGGCAGAAGCAGAGATGGAGGCCGGAGCAGCGGCAGCCGCGGGCTCAGCCTTCTTCTTGAACATGTCAAACAGACCCATACGTTTTCTCCTCTTGATTCAGCGCAACGTTATGCGCATGCCTATGGTGATTATAGTGCCAAATGGCCAAAATACTAAGGCGAGGGCTCGAATCGCAAGCCCTTTCAAGCCCTTCCCAAAACCTTTTCCCCAGTGGTTCTCATATTGTCGATTAACCCTCGATAAGCCGAGTATCGTCTGCGCACGGAACGGGCAGAAGCGGGCGCGCCAAACCCGACACTTCTTTTCGCGCCCACGGACCGCCGCCGCCCCGTCCCTGACACTTCCTGATACCGACCGAAACGTGCCAAAATAAACCCGTTCCTTTTTGCCAGGTTTGGCAAGTGTGGGAGTTCGCATGGATATCAAACGCAAGATTACCGAGGCGCAGGGCCTCACCCCCACCGAGCAACAACCCGGCATTGCGGCCCTTGCCATCGGCGAGGACATCCGCGGGCTTTCTATTAAGGAATTTGCCGCGCGCACCAACGTTTCCGTTGCGAGCGTGCACCGTTTTTGCAAAAAGCTCGGCCTCGAGGGCTTCAAGGATCTCAAGGTCGAGCTTATTCGCTTGACAACTGAGGCGGGCAACCGGCGCGACGTGGACATCAACTTTCCCTTCGATGCCACCTCCGCCCCTGCGCAGGTGATGGAGCGCATGGAGGGGCTCTACCAGACCACCTTGGCCGAAACGCAGGAGCTGCTCGACCCTGCACAGCTCGACCACGCCGCCAAGCTCATCATGCGCGCCGACACCGTGGACATCTACACGGGCTCGCATAACCTGTATCCAGCGGGAATGTTCCGCGATCGCCTGCTTTCCGCCGGCAAAAGCGCGACGTGCCACGACAGCGTCGAGGCGCAGGTGCGCACGGCGCTCGCCTCGGGTCCCGACCATGTGGCAATCGTCATCTCCTACAGCGGCCTTGCCCCCAACCTCAAGGAGATCTTGCCGATCCTTAGCAGTCGACATGTCCCGGTCATCGTCATCGGCACGCCGTACTGTGCCCGCATTCACCCCGGCTTTGCCGCCTATCTCACGGTAAGCGACCACGAGAGCATGACGCACCGCATCACGCAGTTCGCCAGCCATATCGCCGTGCAATACGTACTCGATTCGCTCTATAGCAGCTACTTTGCCAAAGATTACGCCCGCTGCTCCGAGTTCCTAGAGCGCTCGTTCCCCTACACCCGCCTGCCCGGACTCAAGTAGCGACGAGTGTGGATTTTTGGACACTCAGATAACGAGCGTGGATAATCTCCCACTTTGAGCCCGCACACAGGCCAAACCCGGGAGATTATCCACGCTCATTTTGGGTCCCCTGGGAACGCATGAGGAGGGCGGAAGACAGCCGTTATTTGCGAGGCGTCAGCGACGTAAAGAGTCCGTGTTGGTTGCAGTAAAGATATATCCTGCCGCGCCCGGTAATATGGAAGCGCGGCTGCACCGATTGCTCTGGATAGAGCTTCTTAAAGCAGATGCCGTCCATAGTCGCATATGCCACAAAGCTAATGTAGTGATCCTTGGTCATGGGATGATCGAGCGTGACGTACCAATCGTCCTCGATGCGCTCGATGGAAAAGGCGTGGTCCGCGTCCGGCTCTTCGGCCTCCTGGGGAAACATCGTGGAGCCACAGCAGCTAAAGCTGCCTTCTCCGAGCGCGTGCACAACGTTTCCGCAGATAGGGCAAACGTAAAAGACGCCTTTGAGCATATTGCCTGCACGGTTGGCGTTGGCCCGAATGTCACCAGCCAAAAGCTCAGCCACGCTTATGCCGAGTCTCTGGGCCAAAGGCTCAACGAGGGAAATGTCGGGAAGGCCGCGGCCGGATTCCCACTTGCTGACGGCTTTATCGGTCACGCCAAGGCTTTCCGCCAGGGCGCGCTGGGTGAGGCCGCGCTCTTCGCGCAGCTGCTTGATGGCATGCGCTGCCAAAAAAGTATGGGAGGCATTGGTTTGCCGTGTCTGGTTCATGGGCTGTCCAATCAAATTGAAGAAATGGAGTGAACCGGTTCGACAGCCAGTATCCATTTGAAGGCCAGGCTCGACAACCTACGCTGCGTAGACATGCGCCAATCGAACGAGCGCGGATTTTTGGACGCTCATCCTGAGTAGTCATTTAAGAACGTCCCCAACGACTACATCAAGAACGTCCCCAACGACTACATCAGGAGTGTCCCCAGGTGCCGGCAGAAAAGGAACGTCCCCAAGTGCCGCCCCTTGCCAGCAACGGGAGTGCCGATGTCTTGGCAACGACAGACACTATGACCCAATCCGAGGGCAC
>NZ_QSQW01000007.1:112524-114167 GCF_003437565.1 Collinsella sp. TF10-11AT | reverse complement strand
TATCTCCCTAGAAAGGAGGTGATCCAGCCGCACCTTCCGGTACGGCTACCTTGTTACGACTTCACCCCCCTCACCCTCCACACCTTCGGCGCCTCCCCCCTCGCGGTTGGGCCGGCGACTTCGGGTGCAGACGACTCGGGTGGTGTGACGGGCGGTGTGTACAAGGCCCGGGAACGCATTCACCGCGGCATGCTGATCCGCGATTACTAGCAACTCCGACTTCATGGGGGCGGGTTGCAGCCCCCAATCCGAACTGGGGCCGGCTTTCCGGGATCCGCTCCCCCTCGCGGGGTGGCATCCCTCTGTACCGGCCATTGTAGCACGTGTGCAGCCCAGGGCATAAGGGGCATGATGACTTGACGTCGTCCCCGCCCTCCTCCGCCTTGACGGCGGCGGTCCCGCGTGGGTTCCCGGCATCACCCGATGGCAACACGCGGCGGGGGTTGCGCTCGTTGCGGGACTTAACCCAACATCTCACGACACGAGCTGACGACAGCCATGCACCACCTGTATGGGCTCCTCTCGGCCACGGGGTCTCCCCCGCTTCACCCATATGTCAAGCCCTGGTAAGGTTCTTCGCGTTGCTTCGAATTAAGCCACATGCTCCGCTGCTTGTGCGGGCCCCCGTCAATTCCTTTGAGTTTTAGCCTTGCGGCCGTACTCCCCAGGCGGGACGCTTAATGCGTTGGCTGCGGCACGGGGGGATCGTCCCCCCACACCTAGCGTCCATCGTTTACGGCTGGGACTACCAGGGTATCTAATCCTGTTCGCTCCCCCAGCTTTCGCGCCTCAGCGTCGGTCTCGGCCCAGAGGGCCGCCTTCGCCACCGGTGTTCCACCCGATATCTGCGCATTCCACCGCTACACCGGGTGTTCCACCCTCCCCTACCGGACCCAAGCCGCGGAGGTTCCGGGGGCTTCGGGGGGTTGAGCCCCCCGCTTCGACCCCCGGCCTGCCGGGCCGCCTACGCGCGCTTTACGCCCAATGAATCCGGATAACGCTCGCCCCCTACGTATTACCGCGGCTGCTGGCACGTAGTTAGCCGGGGCTTCTTCTGCAGGTACAGTCTCGTCTCTTCCCTGCTGAAAGCGGTTTACGACCCGAAGGCCTCCGTCCCGCACGCGGCGTCGCTGCGTCAGGGTTCCCCCCATTGCGCAAGATTCCCCACTGCTGCCTCCCGTAGGAGTCTGGGCCGTGTCTCAGTCCCAATCTGGCCGGTCGGTCTCTCAACCCGGCTACCCGTTGTCGGCACGGTGGGCCGTCACCCCGCCGTCTACCTGATGGGCCGCGGAGCCATCCCCTCCCGTCGGGGCTTTAGCCGGGGTGCCATGCGGCACCCCGGGGTATCCGGTATTACCCGTCCTTTCGGGCGGCTATCCCGGGGGAGGGGGCAGGTTCTCCACGTGTTACTCAGCCGTTCGCCACTCGCTTCCCTCCGGAGAGGGGTGCCGTTCGACTTGCATGTGTTAGGCGCGCCGCCAGCGTTCATCCTGAGCCAGGATCGAACTCTCCGTCCAAAATATTTGGGCTTCGAGCCCGTCCGGTCCTCTCAGTTCATCGCTGATCGGTTCCGTTCGATTCATATGGTTCTATTTGATAGGAAAAGGAATTTCTCGGGGCCGCCTCTCGGCGGCCTTGCGAAA
>NZ_QSQW01000007.1:0-112514 GCF_003437565.1 Collinsella sp. TF10-11AT | reverse complement strand
CCTCTCGGCGGCCTTGCGAAAAACAAATCCAAGTTAGACCATTTCAAATGGTTCGATGTCTGCCCGGATGCGACACTCGTAAGTGTCCATCCTCGCAGTATCCGGTTCTCAAGGTGCACGCCTGGCGGCTGATCCGGTCCGACCGGGCCGCGCGGCAAGGAGATATATTGCCAGACCGCGAAGCGATGTGGGACGTCAATTCCACTCTTCACAAGTCCTACACAATGTATCGCTTCCTATATAAGAAATAGAAAGGCTGGTGCAGAAATACTGCACGTATCAGATGATGACCCTTCGGTTTAGAGATATATAAAGATCGGTCACCTGTAACTGTCTATCTACCCGCGCTTTTGCTAAATAAACCAGCGCTTTAGATAAAAAGAGGGAGCGCCGCGCACAGCGCGACACTCCCCTAGCGATTCAAGAGAATCAATTAGGCCTCGAGAGCCTTCTTGGCGATGGTAGCCAGCTCGTTGAAGGACTCGATGTCCTCGTAAGCCATTTGAGCCAGGACCTTGCGGTCGAGCTCGATGCCGGCAACCTTCAGGCCGTGCATGAACTGAGAGTAAGAGATGTCGTTCAGGCGAGCAGCAGCGTTGATACGGGTGATCCAGAGAGAGCGGATCTCGCGCTTCTTGTTGCGGCGATCACGATACTGATACTGCAGGGAGTGCTGGACCTGCTCTTTAGCATGCTTGTAAGTACGCGAAGCGGCACCGTAGTAACCCTTCGCACGGTGCATAACGGTACGGCGCTTCTTCTTGGCGGCAACAGCGCGCTTAATACGTGCCATGTTCTATCAACTCCTAGACGGTAAAACGAAAAATGGGAACGCGAACTTAGGCGAGACGCGACTTGATGACCTTGCGGTCGGCAGCGGCAATCTCGGTCTCCTGACGGAAGCCACGCTTACGCTTGGTGGACTTCTTGCTCAGGATGTGGCTCTTGAAAGCCTTGGCGCGCATAAGCTTGCCGGTACCAGTCTTGCGGAAACGCTTCTTGGTGCCGCTGTGGGACTTCATCTTAGGCATGAAATACTCCTTAATCGGTTACAGAACACTAGTTACTTGGTATCGCTTGCCGCTTTATCCTCATCGAAGGCGCCCTTAATCGGGGCGAGCAGCATAAGCATGTTACGGCCTTCCATCTTAGGCTTGGACTCGACCGTAGCGTAAGGCTTGAGATCCTCGGCGAGACGCTCGAGAACGTTAAGACCCCGCTCCGGGTGAGCCATCTCACGGCCGCGGAACATGATGGTGATCTTAACGCGTGCGCCCTTCTTGAGGAAACGCAGAACGTGGCCCTTCTTGGTCTCGTAGTCGCCAACGTCGATCTTGGGTCGGAACTTCATTTCCTTGACCTCGACCTTGGACTGGTTCTTACGAGCGGCCTTGGCCTTCATGGCCTGCTGGTACTTGAACTTACCGTAGTCCATGACCTTGCAGACCGGCGGCTCCGCGTTGGGAGCGATCTCGACCAGGTCGAGACCCTGATCGTCGGCGACGCGCTGGGCATCGCGGATGGCGAACAGGCCGAGCTGAGAGCCATCGACGCCAATCAAACGGCACGAAGATGCAGTGATCTCGTCGTTGATGCGGGTGTCATCAGACTTAGCTATTTTCCCTACCTCCATTCATAAAAAAATAACCCGGCGCTTCTTTGCAACCAGGTCGTACACATAGACATCCTCGGTATGAGGAAGGGAATCTAAGTTGTATGACCAGTCAGCTGCTCATTGGCGCCAAAAGGTGGGAACCCTCAGGTTCCTCTTTAGGGCATTGCGGGAACAACGCCTTGCGAATAATAACACGTACCGCGCGTTATCACATTACGTACACGAAAAAGGGGGCCGCAACCCCCTTGAAGCGCAGGTGCATGTATGGTGCCCGAGGCGAGACTCGAACTCGCACGTTGTTGCCAACGGTGGATTTTGAGTCCACTGCGTCTGCCAATTCCGCCACTCGGGCACGTAATGCGTGAGTTAGTTTATCACAGCTTTCTGTTGATTAGTCCGAAAATGGAACTTCGAGCATTTCGATGAGTTCGACCGAACGGAGCATCTCACGCTGGCGGCACCCGCGTCCGTTAACCGAGGCTTCGCCCATCTGGTTGTCGTAGGGATCCTCGCGCATGCCGTCGAAAGCAGGCACAAACTCAGCCTGGAATCGATCGTTGGCCACCATACGCCACGGGTCGAGATTGCCAAAGTAGTGACGACGACGCCACTCCTCCCCCATCCTGCGTGCGGAGGAACCAAACGATACGTCGGCGTTAAGCCAACCGGTCTGGGGTGTATAGAACTCGGCCCAGTCGTGCGGTCCCACCGAATCGGGCGCAACATACAGGCCGCTCTGCCAACGGGCAGGAACGCCCGCGATGCGGCACATGGTGATAAACGTGAGCGCCATAACGCCGCAATCGCCGCGGAGCGAGTGTGCGCAGTCGTCGGCAATAGATCCCAAAAGCAGGTACGGTGGCTGATAGCGATAGTCGATATGCTGTGTCAGGTAATCATAGATAGCACGGGCGCGATCGAGCGGATCCTCGAGCCCGTCAACGACATGTTCGGTCAGTTGTTGTAAATATGGCGTGAACTCAATGTGCGGACGGTCCTCGGAGGTGTCCTCGGGCAGCGGCGCGTCCATACACGGATGCGCCGGAAGCGCACCCCCATAGATATCGCGATAAGCGGCATCGATTTGATAGCGATAGGTCACTGAGAACGAGCGATCAGTCAAGGAGACCCACGAGGCAGTACGCGCCGAGGCGCTCGCAGGAGCAACGGCCCCCTCCGGCGTCATATCAAGCATCTCGACCTGAGATTGCTGGCGGCAGGCGGCGGCAACGGGAAGCCACGCGCGAACAGTCTCTCCCTCCAAAGCACCGGGGACAGACACGCATGCCTTAAGCGTGATGGCGCGAGACAGCCCGCCCCGCGACTCCATCTCCTCGAGCATCTGGTTGCGCAGCGCAATTCCATCCGTAGAATCGGGACGCAGACCCGGGACCTCCTTGGGGTACACGCGAAGTGAATCGAGGAAGTTATCGAGAACAAACAGCTCGCCATCGATAAAGCGCCAGTCAATACGCTTACGATTAATCAGGTCATCGAACTGCTCTTCGGTAAACTCAGGCCACTCCTCGCGAATCATCGCAATGGCCCGATCACGCGACACCGAAAAATGAAGCGGCGTCTCGAGCATGCGATACCGCTCTGCACGAACACAAGCAGCCAGCGAAGGCTCAGGGTTCTGCTCCAAAAGGCGATCGCAGGCAGCAACAGCCTGCGTCAAATATCCGGCATCCTTAAGACGAAGAATCTCAGGCGTTAGCCCAATATCGAGATGGCGAAAATCATCACAGCAAACATCGACAGAGCAACCAACAGGGCCCTCGTCAATAACCTTCTCATCCGAAGGCAGTACATCAATAACAGCCATACCAAACTCCAAGTCATTAGAACTCTTGAAGCACATTGTAGCGAGATAAAAAAGAAAGCCCCAATAAAGGAGCTCTCAACACCGATAAACGGTACCTCTAAAAATGAATTCAGACTTGTAAGCCTGCGGCGTTAAACGAAGGAAGCCCCGTCCCCCGGAACCGTTTCCTTGGCGCGACTTCTGGCGAAGCCAGTAGCCATTTTAATTCAGCCCAGTAACCCTGTAGCGAGTTAACAAAGGAGGCCCCGTTTCCCCGGAGCTGATTCCGTCGCGCGACTTCTGGCAAAGCCAGGTGAGCGCGAGGGAAACAGCGTAGGGGAAACGGGGCCTCCGGCGGGAAGTTAAACCGCTACTTACGCCTTGTTGACGGAGCCAAACTCCTCCATGAGCTCCTTGGTGCGGGCAACGATGTTGTCGCGACCAGGCTTGAGGAGCTTGCGGGGGTCAAAGCCCTTGCCCTGCTGATCCTTGCCAGCCTCGATGTACTCGCGGACGCCCTTGGCGAAGACGAGCTGCAGGTCAGTGTTGACGTTGATCTTGGAGATGCCCAGGGAGATGGCCTTCTTGATCTGATCCTCGGGGATGCCGGTGCCACCGTGCAGAACGAGGGGCAGGTCACCGGTCTGGGCCTTAATCTCGCCCAGACGCTCGAAGGAAAGACCAGCCCAGTCGGCGGGGTACACGCCGTGGATGTTGCCGATGCCGCAGGCGAGGAAGTCGACGCCCAGGTCAGCGATCTGCTTGCACTCAGCAGGATCAGCGAGCTCGCCGCTGGAGGTCACGCCGTCCTCGGTGCCGCCGATGCCACCGACCTCGGCCTCGATGGACATGCCCTTGGAGTGGGCAAGCTCAACGAGCTCCTTGGTGCGGTCGAGGTTAAGCTGGAAGGTCTCCTCGTGAGAGCCGTCATACATGATGGACGTGAAGCCGGCCTCGATGCACTTGAAGCAGTCTTCGTAAGAACCGTGATCGAGGTGAAGGGCGACGGGAACGGTAACGCCCGTGGCCTCGACGGCAGCCTTGACCATGTCGGCGCAGACCTTGAAACCGCCCATCCACTTAGCGGCACCAGCGGTGCACTGAAGGATCAGCGGAGACTTGGCCTCCTCGGCGGCCTGGAGAATAGCCAGGGTCCACTCGAGGTTGTTGGTGTTGAAGGCACCAAGACCGTACTTGCCGGCCTCGGCCTTCTTGAGCATGTCTGCTGCGTTGACGAGCATAAAAGAAACCTCCTGTAAGGTTGCTCCGATAACGCCTGAGATTTTACCACGGCGCACCCGAGCATAAACGTTCGTTTGTTCACGAATATCGTCCAAACAGACTTTTTTGACCGTTTGCCCTACGAAATCGACCCGTTGGGGAAAAATAGCTTGACGTTTGGACGCTTCTCGTGCTTCAAAAGCCGACTATTAAGCTACATCTGCATGAAAGGGCTCTGCATGAGCTCGCGTGCCATGGTGGTCGAATCGCCATGGCCGGTTAGGCAAACGGTATCGGGCGGGAGAAGCTGGGCGAGCTTGGAGAGCGAGCGCAGGATCGCCGCCTCGTCTCCTCCAGAAAGATCGGTGCGGCCATGCCCACCCGGGAATAGCGTGTCGCCCACAAAGGCAATGTTCCCCTGCTCAGTGGCGGCGAACAGAACGATGCCGCCCGGTGTGTGCCCGGGCACCTCAATTACCTGCAGGCAAATGTCGCCCAGCTCAATGGTGTCGCCCTCGGCAAGCAGCCGCGTCGGCTCACCTGGATCGGGCGTCTCGATGCCCCACATCGCTCGCTGCTCCTCGATATTCGCATGCGGCACTGCTGCGTCCTTGCCACACAGCTCGTACAGGACGTCGGCGCCAACGGCGGCCCGAACTCCAGCGACACCGCCAACATGGTCGGCGTGACCGTGCGTGCAAACGGCGCCGAGCACCTGCACATCGGGGTGTTCGGCTCGAATATGCTCCACCAAGCGCTCGCCTTCCCATGCGGGGTCGATAATCACGCACTCATTGTCCGAAATGACAGCATAGCTATTGGTCTGAATGGGACCGTTTACGAGCGTCTCGATCTCGACCGATCCCTTGGGAGTTAAATCCAAGGACACAGCACTCATGTCCCTCTCCTCTCTATAGAACTCGAGGCATCAAACGATGCCTCGAGTGTGGCGAATATCGATAATATGGCACGTTCGTCGCGACTAAACGCGGCGCTTAAGCTGGGCTCCACCCTCGCCGGGCATCAAGCGACGCGCGTCGTAGACCGAGTCAACGCTGCTGATAGAGGCCAGCAGCGGATCCAGACCACTCGCGTCCGAGATCTCGACCATAAAGCGCAGGGTTGCAATACCCTCGCGGTTGGTCGACGTGGCGGCAGAAAGGATATTGCCACCCGCATCGCCAATGGCAATGGTGACATCCTTGAGCAGGCCCATGCGGTCCAGGCACTCGACCACGATCTCGACCTGGAAGAGGGTGTCGGCAGCGCCGTCCCATTCCACATCGATCATGCGCTCGGGATGCTCCATAAGACCCTTGACGTTGGGGCAGTTGGCGCGATGCACCGAAACGCCACGACCGCGCGTGATGAAGCCGACGATGTCGTCGCCCGTCACGGGGTTGCAGCAATGGGCCAGACGGACCAGCAGGCCGCTGTTGCTCTCGCCCTTGACGATAATGCCGTTGCTGGCGCTCTTGCCGCGCTTTTGCGGCTTGCGGTTGGAGCCGCGGGCAGGCTGCTTGACGACCTCGGCGATAGCCTCGGCCTTGGTGAGCTGTTCCTCGGGTTTGGGGTCCAAGATTTGCTCGACCTTATTGCCAACGGCACGTGGGGCGACTTTGCCCGCACCAACGGCGGCAAACAGGTCCTCGAGCTGCTTATAGTTAAACTGCTCCGCCACGGCGTTGAGCGCACGCGTGGATCGTGGCGTAGAGATGCCATATCCGCGCTTGCGCAGGTCCTTAGCCAGTATATCGCGGCCGGCGGCAGCGTCGTCGTCCTTGGTCGCGGCGGCGAAGTAACGGCGGATCTTTGACTTGGCGGAAGGTGTCTTAACGATCTTGAGCCAATCACGCGACGGCTTGGAACTCTTGTTGGTCAGAATCTCGACACGGTCGCCCGTCTTGATCTCGTGCGTGAGCGGGGCCACCGCACCGTTGATCTTAGCGCCGACGCAGTGGTTTCCCACCTCGGTGTGAACGGCGTAGGCAAAGTCGAGCGGCGTGGAGCCGGCACGAAGCGCCATGACCTCGCCCTTGGGCGTAAAGACGAAAATCTCCTGATCGAAGAGGTCGACCTTCAGCGAATGCAGGTATTCCTTGGCGTCGGTGATCTCATCAGACGCAGCCCAATCGAGCGAATGTTTGAGCCAGTTAATCTGGTCATCCAGACGCTGGGCATCATTGGTCTTAGACGCAGACGATCCGCCCGATTTCTTATACAGCCAGTGGGCGGCAATGCCGTACTCGGCCTGCTCATGCATCTCGTAGGTTCGAATCTGAATCTCGAGCGGACGAGCCGTGGGTCCGATAACCGTCGTGTGAAGCGATTGGTAGTTATTGACCTTGGGCATGGCGATATAGTCTTTAAAGCGACCGGGCATGGGGTGCCACAGCGTATGCACCGCACCGAGCGTGGAATAGCAATCGCGCACCGAATGGGTGATGACGCGCAGCGCCACCAGGTCGTAAATCTCGGAGAACTCCTTGCCCTTGCGCTTCATCTTTTGATAGATAGACCAATAGTGCTTGGAACGGCCGTTGATCTGAAAGCCCTCCAGGCCAATGCGGTTGAGCTCATCGGTGAGCGTCTTGATAGTCTCGGCCAGATAGCGCTCGCGAACCTCGCGCGACTCGGCTACCATGCGCGAGATGCGCTGGTAGGCATCGGGCTCCAGGTAAAAGAAGGACAGGTCCTCGAGTTCCCACTTGATAGAGCTCATGCCCAGACGGTCGGCCAAGGGCGCGTATACGTCCATGGTCTCGCGGGCCTTAAACAGGCGACGGTCCTCGCGAAGGGCCGCCAGCGTACGCATGTTATGCAGGCGGTCGGCAAGCTTGACGATAATGACGCGGATGTCCTTGGACATGGCAAGGAACATCTTGCGCAGCGTGAGGGCCTGCTTCTCGTCCATGCTGTCGACTTCGATGTTGGTGAGCTTGGTCACGCCATCGACGAGCTCGGCCACCGTATCGCCAAACAGGCCGGAAACATCGGCAAGCGAGGTCTCGGTATCCTCGACGGTATCGTGCAACAGCGCGGCGCACACCACATCGCAGTCCATCTTGAGATCGGCCAAAATGATGGCCACCTCGACGGGATGGTTGATGTACATCTCACCCGAGCGGCGCTTTTGGTTGCAGTGCTTCTCGGCAGCAAAGCAATAGGCCTGCTCCACCTTAGAGAAGTCGTCCTCATTCATATATTTGAGGCACAGGCGCTCTAGCTTGTCGTAGCTGTCCGCCATAATCTCGGGCGGCAGCTCATCGGCATGCTTATAGTGCTCCATCTCCGAAAACGGCTGGAGGGTGGAATCATGGGCGGTACGGGCTGCGGCATCCATCGAGGTCCCCTTCCCCTAGGCCCGCGGTACGATCGGGCGGTTAACTTTGGCTAGCATATCAGAAGCGCACGAATCGAGCGCCCAGCTCCGGAAAGCCGAGAACTCCATGCGCGAGCGCAAGCCCTCCAAATAGCGAATTGACCTGCTCAATTGCACGCGGCCAGGGTTTTCGGCCATCGCGATGCGACGCGTATCGTCAAACCCCGAAACGCGACAGAAACCGAGCTCTTCGAAGATTCCCAGGCCGCTTTCCACCGAGCGCTCGTCGACCGGCGTGCGAGCATCGATGGCAAGGCACATCTGCGCAATGTCGATATCGCTTGCGCAGAATGAATCGTCCCCCGTCTTGCCACGGTTGGAGCGCCACATGGTCTGCAGCGCTCGATAGAGCGTGACAAGCTCATCGCGCTCGGGCGCGTAACAGTCGAGTAGGCGCTCGTTAATGCGAGCGTCACGCGACGAATAGAGCAGGTGAATCACGGCAGGTTGGCCGTCGCGACCGGCGCGTCCGCTCATCTGGTTGAACTCGATGGCGCCAAAGGGCATGTGGTAGAGCACGACATGGCGGATATCGGGCAAGTTCACGCCCTCACCAAAGGCAGAGGTCGAAACGATGCAACTGAGGTTTCCGTCACGAAACGCTTCCTCTACGCGGCGGCGATCGGAACGCGCGAGCCCGGCGTTATAGAACGCGATATGGGTCGCACAGTCTGGCACGCGTTTGCGCAACGTCTTGGCGAGCGCCACGGACTGGTCGCGCGAATTGACGTAAATGACGGTCTTCTCCCCCGTCGCCACGATCGACACCAAACGATTCTCGCGGCTCGCAAGGTCGCGGTCGTCCTCGAGCTGCAGGTTCTCGCGCACCGTCTCGTCGACCACCGTGCGAGTAATCGGCAGCATGCGGGCAAGCTCGGCCACGACCGGAGCCGTCGCGGTGGCCGTCGCAGCCATAACAACCGGGTCGCCCAGGGCTTTGAGGATATCGGGCATGTCGAGATAGGCGCTGCGGTCGCCGCCCTTGGCAAGGCCGGCGTGGTGCGCCTCATCGATAACGACAAAGCCGATGCGGCCCGAACGCGCGAAGCGGTCACGGTGGATAGATAGGAACTCGGGCGTCGTGAGCACGATACCGGTGCGGCCCGAAGCTAGGCCGGCGAACACATCATCGCGTGCGGCCTCCACGGTCTCGCCGGTCAGCACGCCAACGCCAATGCCAAGCGCTGCCATCGTCGACGAGAGGTGATAGGCCTGGTCGGCAACAAGCGCACGCAGCGGATAGACAAAGATGCTCGCACGTCCGCGAAGGACAGCCTCGCGCGCAGCATGTACATGGAAGATGAGAGACTTGCCGCGGCCCGTTCCCATAACGGCCAAGACGCTCTGGTGGTCGGCCAAGGCATCGAGCGCCTCAACCTGCGCGCGGTGCGGCTGGTTCGATCCGATAAAGCTATGGATAAGCGAGCGCGTGAGCTCGGTATAGGAAAGCTGGGCGAGCGTCTCGCGCTTACGCGACTCCAGGCGCAGGCCGGAATCCGCCGGCTGCACGCCACGACGAAGCTCGCATGCCGGATCGTCGACGCTGGGCAGCGTGGTATCGCGGACCAGAACATCCTTGATCATGAGCTTGGGCTTCACACGCCCCTGCCAATGCTCGGCAACGGCCTCGAACACCAAGTCGACAGCGCTATCGCAGTTGATGAGCTTATCGATTTGCGGCACGCGGAACATAATGGCCGGCACACTCGCGGCGCCATCGGTCGCCACAAAGCGCATGTGCTCGCCGGTTTTGCCCACCACGGCGCGGTCGCACATCGTCACGCCCTCGGCAGCCAGCAGCGGCACCTTGTTGCCCTGGCCAAACGGCTCAAGACGGGAGATCTGCTCGATGGTCTCGATATTCAGCTCGGAAAGGTCGACGGTGGCGGCGACCTCGTCGGTGTCTTCAAAGTCCTCGGCGGGAAGCTCCGATAGCACGGCGGAAAGGCGGCGGCGGAACTCATCGAGCTTGGATGCCTCGATGGTCACACCCACCGCACCGGCATGTCCGCCGCGACGAATCAGCAGGTCGGAACAACGCTCGACGGCGTCGAACAGGTTGACCTTGCCCACCGAGCGACCCGATCCGCGCGCAACGCCGTCCTCAATCGAGAAGAGCAGCGCCGGCACGTGATAACGGTTGGTCAGGCGGCTCGCTACGATACCCTTGACGCCCTCGTGCCAGCCCTCGCCACCCACGACGATTGCGCGACCGCCGTCATAGGTCTCCTCGACCTTTGCCATGGCGTCGCGTGTGAGCTCCGCCTCGATCTCGCGGCGCTGACGGTTGATTTCCTCGAGCTCGGCTGCCAGTGCACTTGCCTCGATAGGATCGCGGGCAAGCAGCAGGTCGAGCGCCAGCTTGGGATCAGCCATGCGGCCGGCAGCATTCAGACGAGGGATGAGCGAAAACGACAGGCCGTCGGCCGTAATGGTAGAAAGGTCGGCCTTGGCAAGTGCGGCAAGCGCGATATAGCCGGGACGGGCCGTCACGCGCATCTGTTGGATGCCCTCGGCGACCAGTGCGCGATTCTCGGGCGTGAGCGGCATCATGTCGGACACGGTGCCCAGCGCCGCGACCTCGATCAGCGAACGCCAATACGACGGCTTGCCCAAACGCTCGCCCAGGACCTGCACCAGCTTGAGCGCCACACCGGCACCGGCAAGCTCGCGCGAGGGACCCTCGTCCTCGAGCTTGGGGTCGGTCAGGGGCACGCCCTGCGGCACCTGGTCGGACGGCTCGTGATGGTCCGTGACCACCAAATCGATCCCCAGGCTCTCCAGATAGGAGACCTCCTCCTTGGCGGCAATGCCGTTATCGACGGTCACGATCAGGTTGGGTTGGGCGAGCTCGTTGACGCGGTCGAGCGCCGCACGCGACAGGCCGTAGCCCTCGTCAAAGCGATGCGGAATAAACGGCGTGACGTTGGCGCCAAACGAACGTAGCGCCTCGGTCAACAGACAAGTCGACGTAATGCCGTCGACGTCAAAATCGCCAAAGACCGCGATGTGCTCGTGGTTGCGAATAGCGCGCTCGACGCGGTCGGCAACGACCGCCATGCCCGGAATAATGAGTGGGTCGGCCCAGTCGCGATCGAGCGAAGGCGTCAAAAACAGCTGGCCTTCCTCGATGGATGTTATGCCGTGCGCAACCATAATGCGCGCCACCAGCCCGGGTATGCCCAGGCCAGCCGAAAGCTCCTTTTCGAGCTCGGGGTTTTGCCGAGCGACTGCCCAGCGATGCGTCGTCTTAAGCGATGACATAGGCGCCCACCCCCGATAGGGGCAGGTCGCCGCGATACCTCTCACGGTTCATAGCGATGAGTCCTCTGTGTATACCCGCTTCGGCAGGCAGATCTGTTGAACGGATTTATTATACCGTGCAGCGCGGACGCACAACGTCCAGCACGCCGCGGTTTCGATAAACGAGGGCGGTAATACCCTCGAAATAATCGAGCGTTTCTGACGCACGGACGCATGCGAGCGTCTAGCATATCCATTCAAAACGGATTCACGAGCAAAGGGAGTCACAAGAGCATATGAAGCAATGGGTTGGACTGGGCAAGTTTCTTGCGGGGCACATGCAGGTCATCGTTCCGATTTGCGTGACGCTCGGCGTGCTCTTTCCCCGGCAGATCGGCGTGCTCAAGCCCATCGTTCCCGCCCTGTTTGCCTTTATGACGTTCCAAGGTGCGCTCAGCAACACCTTTCACCAGGTGGCCGAGGTGTTCCGCCGTCCCCTACATTTGATTTTGGCGTTATTTGTCTCGGCCGTGCTCATCCCCATCGCGGCGTATGCCATGAGCTCACTGTTCTTTGGTTCCAACCCAAACCTTGTCTGCGGCATCGCGCTCGAGTACAGCGTACCCGTGGCAGTCACCGCCTTTATGTGGATTAGCATGTTCGGCGGCAACGGCCCGCTCGCGCTCACCATCATCCTGACGTCCTCGGTCATCTCGCCCGTGACGATTCCGCTCACGCTGAAGCTCCTGCTGGGTGCCACCGTCGCAATCGATGTTCCGGGCATGATGCAGAACACGGCCTTTATGATCGCCATCCCTGCCGTGTTCGGCATCGTGATCAACGAGCTCACGCGCGGATGGGGACATGAGAAACTCTCCCCCGCGCTTTCGCCCGCCTGCAAGTTCATGATGATGGGGGTCATCGCGTCCAACTCCACCGCCATGAGCGAGTACGTGTTGCACATGAATGTTGAGCGCTTGGAAGTCGCCCTCTTTATTTTGGTCTTCGCCATCAGCGGCTTTGTCGTCGGTTTTCTGGTCGCCCGTGCGTTGCACCTGCCGTATAGCGAGACGACCACCATGTGCTTTACCTGCGGCATGCGTAACATCTCTTCGGGCGCCGTCATCGCCACGCAGTACTTTCCAGGCGAAGTCGTGTTTCCCGTCATGTGCGGAACGCTGTTTCAGCAGGTGCTCGCCTCGGTTATCGGACATCTCTTTGAGCGACTGACCGGCGAGGAGCGCGCCGCCCAACGCAAGCGCGTCGAGGCCGGCCGCGACGCCATGGGACGCTAGACCGTCCGCGTTACGCGGGTGTTAGTCTTGCTATACGAGCGTTTCCAGATGCGCACGCAGGCGATCAGCATCGATATCGAGCGTGGTCTCGGCATTAACCTGGGCCAAACGATAGCCGACAAAGTAGGGCGAAACCACCCAACGCGGAAGCGCCTTGGCAATGGTCCGGCCGTCCATGTGGTAGAAGAACAAGTTGTACGACTCCGCGCGGCCGCCGTGGTGCTCGTGCAGGATATAGCGCAGGGCCACCTGAATCGCATCGGCAAACAGGTCCGCTTCGGCTTGGTCGCGGGCGTCGTCGCTGGCGGCGATTCCCTGTGGAGCCGAGACGTTGACCTCAAAGAATCCCATAATCGGTTCGGTTGAGATGTTGACCGAGATTCTCCCCTGCTGCCAGACAGCGATGCCTTCAAAGTTGGCTAAGGTCAGCGCCGCATAGCCGTCCTCCTGTTCCAAGCCCACAATCTGCATGTGTGGATGGACGAGGCTGCCGCCCGAAAGCGGACCTTTGTTCTTATACATGAGTACACTGCGGTACTGCTGGGAATCGATCATCTGCTGCCAACAGCCCAGAGCAAACCGCATCACATGGTGGAGTTCATCCGGCTCATAGGTCACCAAGTCGGCATCGTGATCTGCCGATTCAATCAACACGGTTTGACGGGTGGCGCGCAAGGTCTTGAACCTATTCTCGAGCCAGATGCAGTCACCATCGCGCTGGATGATGTTGGCGAGCCCCTCCGTGTCACAAAAGGGGCACGCGGTGCCAGGGCGACGATTATCGTCGGGCTTACCGCTCGCCTGCTGGACGTCAAATACCAGCGCCACGGGTTATACCTCCAGCGGCACGATCTTGGTGCCATGGAGTTCGGAGACGCCCAGTGCCGCCGCCACGGTATCGCGATTGGCCGTGGAAATGCCGCCACCGGGAAGAATGGTCAGGCGGTCGCCCGCATACTCGACAAGACGCGACAGGTGCTCCAGGTTGTCCTCGATCGGCGTTCCGGCAGCACCACCATGCGTCAGGATGCGCGTGATGCCGCAGTCGGCGAGTGTGTCAATGGCATCGAGCTGAGCCTCGAGCGAGAGCTGGTCAAAGGCCATGTGGAAGGTGATATCGATGACCCCGCGCTTGCACTCCTCGGTCGCGCAGCCCGTAGCCATCACGAGGGCGCCGAGGGTGAGCTCGTCGAGCGCCCAGCCGCCGGCACAGGGCTTGCAGCAGCCAAAGACCAGGCCGTCAACGCCGGCGCTCACGGCAAGACCCAAGTCCATCTCCATCATGCGCAGCTCGTCCTGATTGTAGTGAAAGTCACCGCCACGCGGGCGAATCATGCACATCACTCGCGCGTCATGCTCGTGAGCATAGCTGACCGTAGTGCTGATAACGCCGGCCGAGGGCGTAGTGCCACCAACGGCAAGGTTGTCGCACAACTCGATGCGCTTAGCACCGGCATCGATAGCCGCCGGCACACGCTCAAAGTTCTCGGCACAAAACTCGTACAGCATAGATAGACCCCCAAAGACAGCAGATGTTTTCCGACGGGCATTGTCACACACCCCCATGAAGTTGCGGTGGAATAAGGACTCTTTTGACCTCTGAGGCTCCCATTTAGTCCCTATTCCACCGCAACTTAAAGGGAATAGTCGTTGGCATCTGCCACAACGTCGATGTTTTGGCAACGACAGCGAAAACCCGCCAGAGCGAGCAAGGTGCCTTGAAACGAGGCGGCATTGACCTTCTGGTCATGCCGCCGAAGTTGAAAGGCAGATTGCCGCTCTGGCGGGCTTGCAGCGTCGAGCCGTTACGCGGTTTGGTAAAACCGCGTAACTAGTTAACCGCCCAGGTAGGCTTTACGCACGTTATCGTCGTGCAGGAGCTCTTGGCCGGTGCCGGTCATGGTGATCTTGCCGGTCTCGAGCACGTAGCCACGCGTGGCGATCGAGAGCGCCATCTGCGCGTTCTGCTCGACCAGAAGCACCGTGGTGCCGGCCTTGTGCAGGTCCTCGACAATCTGGAAGATCTGCTCAATCAGAATCGGCGCCAGGCCCATGGAAGGCTCGTCAAGCATGAGCAGTTTGGGGTTACTCATAAGGGCGCGCCCCATAACGAGCATCTGCTGCTCGCCGCCTGAAAGGGTGCCGGCGACCTGGCGACGACGTTCCTTCAGGCGCGGGAACTGCTCGTAGACGCGCTCCAGGCCCGGAGCCACCGTGGACTTGGGCTGCGTATAGGCACCCATCTCCAGGTTCTCCTCGACCGTCATCTGCAAAAAGGCGCGACGTCCCTCGGGAACCTGAGCCAGGCCCTTACCAACCAGCTTATCAGCGGGCGTATGGGTAATGTCCTCGCCCATAAACTTGATGGAGCCGGTCTTAGAGCGCAGCAGGCCCGAGACCGTCTTGAGCGTTGTGGACTTGCCGGCACCGTTCGCACCGATCAGGGCCACGATCTCGCCCTCGTTGACGTTAAAGGAGATGTCCTTGATGGCGTGGATGGCGCCGTACCAGACGTTGATGTTGTAGACGGAAAGCATCGGCTCTGCCATTTAGTTCTCCCCCTTATCCTGCTTGCCCAGATATGCCTCGATAACGGCATCGTTGTTCTGGATTTCCTCGGCCGTGCCCTTGGCGATAACCTTACCAAAGTTGAGCACGCAGATGCCCTCGCAGATGTTCATGACGAGCGACATATCATGCTCGATAAGCATGATGGCAATGCCAAAGGTGTCGCGAATCTTGACGATGTTCTCCATGAGCTCGGCGGTCTCGGACGGGTTCATGCCGGCGGCAGGCTCGTCGAGCAGCAGCAGCTTGGGGTTGGTGGCAAGCGCGCGGACGATCTCCAGGCGGCGCTGAGCGCCGTAAGGCAGCGAGCCGGCCTGTTCGCTTGCCAGATGCTCCATATCAAAGATGGACAGCAGCTCCATGGCACGCTCATGGGCGGCCTTCTCGTGCTTCCAGTACGTCGGCAGGCGCAGCACGCCCTCAAAACCGGAATAGCGCTCCTGGTTGTGCAGACCGACCTTGACGTTGTCCTCCACCGTCATGGTGTTGAACAGGCGGATGTTTTGGAACGTACGGGCGATGCCCATGCGGTTGACCTGATAGACCGACTTGCCCGAGGTGTCCTCACCGTCGAGCAGGATGGTGCCGTGCGTGGGCTGGTACACCTTGGTGAGCAGGTTGAAGACCGTGGTCTTACCGGCACCATTGGGGCCAATCAGGCCGGCGATCTCGGTCTTGCCGATAGTCAGGCTAAAGTCGTCGACTGCCTTAAGGCCACCGAACTCAATGCCCAGGTGGATGCACTCGAGCGCCGGGCGCTGGCCCAGATCGCGATCGGGAACGATGGCGCCAGAAGGATACGGGACCATCTTGCCCTTGTTGAACTCAAATTTACTGGGCATCGGCTGCCACCTCCTTCTTGGAAGCAAAACGGTCCTTGACGCGACCGAAGAACGCTTTAAGCTGCGGGTTGTTGGTAAAGATCATGACCAGGATCAGCACGATGGCATAGATGAGCATGCGGTAGTCCGAGAACTGACGGAGCAGCTCGGGAAGTACCGTGAGCAACGCCGCTGCGATGACGGAGCCGCGCATATTGCCCAGACCGCCCAAGACCACGAACACCAGAATCAGAATCGACGTGTTGAAGTCGAACTTAGTGGCGGAGAGCTGCGAGAAGTTGCCGCCGAAGAGGGCTCCGGCAGCGCCGGCGAGAGCGGCGGAAACCACGAAGGCGATCATGCGGTACTCGGTGACGGAGATGCCCACGGACTCGGCTGCAATCTTGTTATCGCGCACGGCCATGATGGCACGGCCGGTACGGCTGCGCACCAGGTTGAGCACGATCACGAGTGCGACCATGACCAAGATGGCACCGGCAAGGAAGGTCGAGTACGTCGACACGCCCGAGGCGCCCTGGGCGCCCTTGATGATGGCGGTGCCGTCCTCGAGCAGGTGCAGGTCGTCGATCGTGGAGTTGCCCGTGATGTTAAAGATCACATGCAGGCCGTGGGAGTCGACGCCCACGATAAGGCAGGTGACGATCTCTTTGATAATCTCGCCAAAGGCCAGCGTCACGATAGCCAGGTAATCGCCGCTCAGGCGAAGGACCGGGATGCCGATCAAGAAGCCCAGGATGGCGGCAGCGATGGCGCCGACCACGATGCTGATGACAAGACGTATCGGATCGGAGGGAACGGCGCTCTCGAGGGCGACCGCGGTAACGATGCCTGTATAGGCGCCGACGCTCATAAAGCCCGCGTGGCCCAGCGACAAGTCGCCCGCGATGCCGACGACGAGGTTAAGGGAGATAGCCATGACGATATAGGCCGTGATGGGAACCAGCTGACCGGCGATCATGCGCGGAATCATGTGGTTAGACTGCATAAAGAACACGATGGCGAACGCCACAAGGCACATGGCGTACGTAACAAAGTCGTGACGCGTCTGCTTGTCTTTAAGAAACTTCATAACGCTCACCTACACCTTCTCGGGGACGTACTTGCCCAAGAGGCCGGCAGGCTTGACGAGCAGGACGATGATCAAAACACCAAAGACGATGGAGTTGGCAAGGCTCGTGGAAATATAAGCCTGTGCCATCGCCTCGATGATACCGATGAGAATGCCACCGACAAAGGCACCGGGGATGGAGCCGATGCCACCGAAGACAGCGGCATCGAAGGCCTTGATGCCAGGCATGGCACCCGTCGTGGGCTGCAGCACCGGCGAGTAGGAGCACAGCAGCACGCCGGCGATGGCGGCAAGGGCGGAGCCGATGGCGAACGTCATCGAGATGGTGCGGTTGACGTTGATGCCCATGAGCTGAGCGGCGGCCTTGTCCTCGGACACGGCGCGCATGGCTTTGCCCATCTTGGTCTTGCCTGTAAAGAACATCAGGCCGGCCATGATAACCAGGCAGGCGACGATGGTGACGAGCGAGACGGCGCTTACGTTGAACTTGGCCAAGAACTCCGGCACCTGGAAGGTGACGAGCGAAGTGAAGTTCTTGGGCGTGGCGCCCCACAGAAGCTGCGCGGCGTTCTGCAGGAAGTAAGACACGCCGATGGCCGTGATCAGAACGGCCAGAGGGCCTGCTTGGCGCAGCGGCTTGTATGCCAGACCCTCGATGAGAACACCGAGAACCGTGCAGACCACACAAGAGAGAATTACAGATGCCCAGCCCGGGAGGCCGAGATACGACGTGGCGCAGAACGAGACATAGGCACCGACCATGATGACGTCGCCGTGAGCGAAGTTCAGCATCTTGGCGATACCGTAGACCATGGTGTAGCCCAACGCGATGATGGCGTAGACGCTGCCCATGGACAGGCCGTTGACCAGGTATTGGATAAAGACTGTCATGTTCCACATCCCCCTTTCGAATAGGTTTCCAGTTGATGTATGAAACAGGGACGTTACATCGTCCCTAGATACCAAGCAAGCAGGGAAGGCCAAAACCTCCCCTGCTTGGGATCAAAACCGCTCTATGTAAGGCGGCCTATTAGGCCTGTACGTACTTGCCGTCGGTGATGACGTACGCCGTGGGCTCCTTCTGGACCTGACCCTTATCGTTCCAGGTGAGCTTGCCGGTCAGACCGTCAACGGTAATCTTGAGCATAGCCTTGGACAGCTTCTCGGCGACCTCGGTCGGGTCGGCGTCGACACCAAGACCGGCCTCCTTGAGGGCCTCGGCCACCGCGTGCACACCGTCGTAGGCGTCAGCGGCAAACTGGTCGGGGGTATCGCCGTACTTATCCTTGTAAGCGTTGACGAAGTCGGCGTTCTTCTCGTCGTCGGCAGAGAACGGGGTCATGAGCAGCAGACCCTCGGCAAGAGAGGTGTCGAAGCCCTCAACGCCCAGGATGCCGTCCATGCCGTCGCAGCCCATCATCTTGACGTCGTAGCCCATGTCCTTGGCGTTCTTGAGCAGGACGGAGGCCGGGGTGTAGTAGATCGGCGCAAAGATCATGGTGGCGCCGGCCTGCTTGGCCTTGGTCAGCTGGTTGGTAAAGCTCGTGGCGGAGTCGTCCTTAAAGGTCTCCTCGTCGACAATCTCGAGCTTGGACTCAGCAGCCTGAACCTTAAAGGCATCCGCGACACCCGAAGAATAGGCGTCGCCGGAGTTATAGAACAGCACGAACTTCTCGTCCGCATACTTCTGCGCCAGGAACTTGGCAGCGTTGACGCCCTGGTTGGGGTCGGTGAAGCAAACCTGGAAGACGCAATCCTTGCCGTCGGTGACGTCCTCGGAGGACGCGGACGGGGTGATCATGAACGTCTTGGGGTCGTTACCACACTCGGCGGCAACGGCAACCGACGCGCCCGTGGTGGTCGGGCCGACGAGGGCCTGCATGCCCCAGTCGAGCAGGGTGTTGAAGGCGTTGACGGCCTTCTCGCCATCGGCCTGGTCATCCTCGGCCTTGCTGGCAAGCGGCAGCTCCTTGGTGGAGAAGTCCTTGCAGCCAAGCTCGACGCCCTGGGTAACAGACTTGCCGTAGGACGCGTTGGCGCCGGTCAGCGGGCCGATGGTGCCGATCTTAAACGAAGCGTCGCCCGAAGCGGAACCACTGTCGCCGCCGTTGGAGGAGCAGCCCGCTAGAATGGACATCGCCCCCAGACCTGCTGCGCTCGCGATAACGCTCCTGCGATTCATAACAGGGTTCAATGACTTACCGGTGAGGCTCGACATGCGGCTCTCCTCTCAAATCTCGTCGGGTTTTGGTTGCCCGACAGGCCATCCTTCGCCGTGTTCGGCGTTCGCAAAATAGTAGACGCTTTAGTTAGGAAAAGTGGCGATTATTTCAACTTTTCTTTGGATTTGTTCATTTATCCATATTTCTGCGTATTTCTATTTTTTTATGCAGTAATGCCACTTTATTGTGTAAAAGTAATGTTTCCATTCTGTTACAGGCGACCCCGCCCTGAATAAAACTGCCTCATCGGTTGCGCTTTATGCACACTTAGGCAGCGATGTACTTGCCGTCCTGAATCACATAGGCCGTAGCAGGCTTTTCGACTTGGCCCTCGTCGTTCCACGTGAGCTCGCCCGTCAGGCCCTCGATCTTGATTTTACGCATGGCCTTGGCGAGGTCGCCGGCAATGTCGGCGCCGTCGGCCGTAATATCGATGTCTGCCTTATCGATAGCCTCGACAATCGCATGGACGCAGTCATAGGCATCGGCGGCAAACTGGTTGGGCGTCTCGTCGTAGGCGTCCTTATATGCCTTGACGAAGTCGGCGTTCTTCTCATCGTCGGCAGAGAACGGGGTCATGAGCAGCACGCCCTCGGCAAGGGAGGTGTCGAAGCCCTCAACGGAGAGCAGGCCGTCCATGCCGTCGGTACCCATGAGGGTCATGTCGTATCCCATGTCCTTGGCGTTCTTGAGCAAAACGGACGCCGGCGTGTAGTAGATCGGCGCAAAGATGAGCGTGGCGCCGGCCTCCTTGGCCTTGGTGAGCTGGTTGGTAAAGCTCGTGGAGGAGTCGTCCTTAAAGGTCTCGGCATCGACGATATCAAGTTTGGACTCCTTGGCCTGCTCGGCAAAGGCATCGGCAACACCCGAGCTGTACGTATCGCCGGAGTTGTAGAACAGGGCGATCTTGGCGTCTGCATACTTCTCGGCCAAAAACTTGGCAGCACTCGCGCCCATGGTGGGGTCGGTAAAGCAAACCTGGAAAACCGTGGTCTTGTCCTTGGTGACGTCGAGGGACGAAGCAGAGGGCGTGACCATGAGCATATCGTCGGCGATCTCGCCCGAGACAGCGACGGCGGCACCAGTCGTGACGGGGCCGACGAGCGCCTGCATGCCCCAGTCGCACAGGGTATTGAAGGCGTTGATAGCCTTCTCGCCGTCGGCGACGTCATCCTCGGACTTAAGCGAGAGTTTGAGGTCCTTGGTCGAGAAATCCTTGGCGGCAAGCTTGGCACCCTTCTCGGCCGAAACGCCATAGGTTGCCGCGGCGCCGGTCAGAGGGCCGATAACGCCAATCTTGAAGGTCTTGCCGTCATCGGCGGTGCCGCCGTCCGAGCCACCCGACGAGCAACCAGCGAGTGCGGCGGTGCTGCCGAGCGCCGCAGCGCCGGCGAGAAAGTTCCTACGGCTGAGCGTGCTGTTGATGTTGAACATGGTGTCCCCTTTTTCGCTGGCCGCGGTGCGGCCGTCTTGCGGTACAGGGCAAACCTTATGGCGCAAACGTTGACAGTTTGTTACGGAAGTCCGTTTGTAGCGAGCGTGTTTCCAATGTTTCCGCAGCGTTTCGGGGGTGCCGTTTTGTGCGGCTCCTGTTGCCTGGCGAGCACGCGCCCCCGGTTCACGCTAGAATGCACTCAACCTTTAAGCGGTTAATCCATCCATAAGATGCACGAAGGAGCTATCTATGAGCGAATCCCTGCGCACCGTGAACGTCGGTCTGATCGGTCTGGGAACCGTCGGCGGCGGCGTGGCCCGTCTGATCAAGAGCCACCACGATGAGTACCTGGCAGCCTACGGCATCGACCTTAAGCTGACCCGCGCCTGCGCGCTTGCTTGGGAGCAGGCCGAGGCGGCAGGCATTGAGCGCGAGGCCTTTACGAGTGACTGGCACGACGTCGTCACCGACCCCGCCGTCGACATCGTCGTCGAGCTCATCGGAGGCGAGCATCCCGCAACCGAGATCTTTACCACTGCCTTCGAGAACGGCAAGCATGTCGTCTCCGCCAACAAGGCTCTGCTGGGCCGCCATGTCGAGACGCTTGCCGAGAAGGCGCGTGAGTGCGGCGTGCAGATTAAGTGCGAGGCCAGCTGCGGTGGCGGCATCCCCATCGTCAGCACGCTCGAGCACGACCTGGTGGGCAACAAGATCCTGACCATCGCCGGCATTCTCAACGGTACCACCAACTACATCCTGTCGCGCATGGACGCCGAGGGCGCCGATTACGCCGACGTGCTTGCCGACGCGCAGGCCAAGGGCTATGCCGAGGCCGACCCGTCCGCCGACGTCGACGGCTTCGATGCCGCCAGCAAGACGGCCATCCTCGCCTCCATCGGCTTTGGCACCCGCGTTACCACCGATGATGTGTACCAGCAGGGTATCCGTACCATCGGCGCCGAGGACATCGCCCAGGCCCGCGAGCTCGGCTACACCATTAAGCTGCTCGGCATCGCCCGCAACACCGACGCCGGCGTCGACGTCCGCGTGCATCCCACGCTGATCCCCGCCGACCACATGCTTGCCAAGGTCAACGGTGCCATGAACGCTGTCTACGTGGTAGGCGACGCCGTGGGCGAGACCATGTTCTACGGCGCGGGCGCAGGCTCCTTCCCCACCGCGAGCGCCGTCGTGGGCGATATTCTGTCGCTCTCCGAGCAAATCAGCCGCGGCGTGGCCCCGCTGCCCGAGATTGAGCCCTATGGCCACAACCTCGCCTTTAAGCCCATGGACGAGCTCCAGACCAAGTACTATGTGCGCCTGAAGGTCGCCGACCGCGTGGGCGCCCTGTCCGAGACGGTCGACATCTTTGCCAAGCACAACATCTCGATCTCGCTCATCAACCAGGTCGAGGACGGCAAGTCGGGCGTCAGCGATGCCTGCTCGGTCATCTTCCTGACGCACCGCGCACTCGAGAAGGACGTCCAGGCTGCCGCCGCCGAACTTGCCAGCGTCGACTGCGTGGCCGAGGTCGCCAACGTCCTGCGCATCGAGGACGTCGAGGCTTGGACCGAAGACGTCATGGCGAACTAACCCAACGCTCGCCCAGCAATACGCGCCTTGAGGGCTCCCGTCCGATGTGGGACGGGAGCCCTTTTGTCTCCTGCCCTAAGCACGACGGCAGAGCACATTTGCGCGAGCCGCTCATCGGTAACACGGGCTACCGTTCACCGATATGCAAACGCGGCCGATTCCGGCTACCGCTACGCTGTGCTGCGAATGTCCGCCCGCGATGAGAGGAAGCACCATGTTGCTCGAGGGCAAGAAAGCAATCATCACCGGAGGCACGCGCGGTATCGGCTATGCCATCGCCTGCCGTTTTATCGAGGAAGGCGCTGCCGTCACCGTATTTGGCTCGCGCCAGGAAACTGCCGACGCAGCCGTTGAGAAGCTGGCGGCCGCCTATCCCGAGGCCAAGGTCTGGGGCCGCTCCTGCGACCTCACCTCGCTCGAGGCCGTAACCGAGGCCTTTACCCAAGCTGCCACCGATATGGGCGGCCTGGACACGGTCGTCAACAATGCCGGCATCTCCCAGCGCTCGCCCCTTTTGGACTACACTGCCGAGGAGTTTGCAAAGGTCATGGACCTCAATGTCGTCGCCGTCTTTAATGGCCACCAGGCTGCCGCCAAGATCATGACCGAGGCCGGCCACGGCGGCACCATCACCACCACGAGCTCGATGGTCGCCAAGTACGGCCAGCCCTCCGGCGTCGGTTACCCCACGTCCAAATTTGCCGTCAACGGCATGGTCCAGTCGCTCTCGCGCGAGCTCGCCCCCATGGGCATTCGCGTCAATGCCGTCGCACCTGGCGTGACCAAGACCGACATGGTCGCTAACCTGCCCGAAGAAGTCATCAAGCCCATCATCGCCACCATTCCGCTGGGCCGCATGGGCGAGCCCGAGGATGTCGCCAACGCCTTTGTTTTCCTGGCGAGCGACATGTCCTCCTATGTCACGGGCGCCGTGCTCCCCGTCGACGGAGCCGCCCGCTCCTAAGGAGCCACAAGCTTTGGCTTCAAGCTTCAACATAGCTCAACCAAAAAGGCGCGCCGTCTGAATCAACTGCAGACAGCGCGCCTTCTCCTGTTATGAAAGGGAAACTATGTCCCAGTATTTCGGATCAGAACGGGGCACGGTTTCCCCCAGGACCTCCTTGCGGAAACTGCATCCCACTCTGAGCGCCCATTCCGGGACACAGCTTCCCAACGGCCCCCGTTTCGGAAACCACATCCCGTTCCGAGCCTTCAAAGCGGGACGCGGCTTCCCCGAGAAAGTATCGACTACTTACCGTCGTCGTCTTCGGCTTCTTCGCGCGCATAGAGCTCCAGCATGCGACGGCGGTATTCGCGCACAGCGAGCTTGGCACGCTCCAGGCGGCGGCGCTCACGCGGAGTCAGCTCGGACGGGTCGACCTCGTCTCCATAGGTCTTATCGGCAAGCAGGTGCGCCGCGTCCACGATGCGGGCATCGATGTGGCCGCTCGCTGCCTCGGCGGAAAGACGCTCGGCAATCGTATCGAGCGTAGGCAGGCCCTCGAATACGCGACCATGGCCATGCGAGGTCAGCAGCTCGTGCTCGCGCGCGAGCAAGCTCGCTAGGTCGTGGTGGGCGCGCAAGATGTCGAGCGCATCGGATGGATGCTCGGCAACCTCTGCCACGGCGGCGACCGGTGCGGCATCCACCACGCGGTAGAAGAGCTGCGCGAGCAATGGCATCAAGAACACCGTGATGGCACCGGCGGCAACCATGACCGACGCAATATCTTGCGACAGCGCGCCCGCGTTGACGGCAACGCTCGTAACGGCAACGATGATCGGCAGCGCCGTGGTGCAGTACAGGGCCACGGTAATGCGACCATACGCCGACACATCGCGCGTCGCAGGACAAATGCTCATGGAAATAAGAATGGGCACGGCACGAATAATCAACAACGCCACGATAAAGCCCGCGAGCAAGCCCGGGCGCGACGCCACGGCCGTCAGGTCGATCTTTGCGCCCGACACGGTAAAGAACACCGGAATCAAAAAACCGTAGGCCAGACCGTCGAGCTTGGTCTCGAGCGTATGGTTGCCCTCGGGGATGATATAGCGCAGGACAAAGCCAGCGGCAAAAGAACCCAACACGATGTCGAGATCAAAGACAGCCGAGAATGCCACGAGCGTGACCAGGATGAGCACCGTCAGGCGCACGAAGGTCTGCGACGTGGTATCGGCGCGCTCCTCAACAAATGCAAAGAAGCGGCTGCCGACGCGCTTGGAGCGGCTCGGGACCACGGCCAGCAACACGCAAACCACCGCAAACAAGCCAAGGATAACGAGCGTTTGGATGCCAGTGCGGGCAGACAACAGCACCGACATGGCGAGCACGGGACCGAGCTCGCCCCAAGTGCCATACGCGAGAATCGAGTCGCCCACGCGCGTGCCGGTGAGCGAGCGCTCACGCATGATGGGCACAAGCGTACCGAGCGCCGTCGAAGTGAGGGCAAGCGTCACGGCGATACCGTCGAAATGACTGACTGAGAACCACTGGGTAAAGCGCACGGCAAGCCAGGCGATACCAAACGTGACGACCCACGTCGCCAAGCCGTAGCGCCCCTCGACGCCCGTGATGCTCTTGGGGTCGATCTCAAAGCCGGCAAGCAGGAACAAAAAGGCCAGGCCCAGCTCGGACACAAGCGAGACCTCAGCATCTACATGGATGACGCCGAGCATATGGGGTCCCAGTACCGCGCCGAGCACGAGCAAAAAGACCGTCTCGGGAACGGGTTTTCCGGGAATCGCCGAGGCGATAAAAGGACTCGCAAAGGCCACGAGTGCGATGATGGCGAGCGAAATGAATGCCATGTGATGCCTTTCTCTTGTTTGCGCTTCACTGTAGCACCCTCGCCGTCCTCAACGCGCCGCGAGCTGTCGTATCATAGTGAGGTTTACAAACATGTGGCTCAAGGCGACCGCAGGGCAGACCCCGCAAACCGACCGCTGCCGCATACCGTACCGTACGCCCAACCGATCAGGAAGGCAGGAACCAATGGTCTCTCGTATCTACGTGGAGAAGAAACCCGGGTTCGACGTCGAGGCTCAGCAGCTCAAGGGCGAGCTGACCGAAATCCTCGGCATCAAGGGCATCGAGGCCCTGAGGATTATCAACCGCTACGACGTCGAGGGCATCGACAAGGAGCTTTTCCGGTCCTGCGTGCCGACCGTCTTTAGCGAGCCCCAGGTCGATGTGACCTACGACGAGCTCCCCGCAAGCGATGACGCCGTCTTTGCCGTCGAATTCCTGCCTGGCCAGTTTGACCAGCGCGCCGACTCCGCCAGCGAGTGCGTGCAGCTCATCAGCCAGGGCGAGCGCCCCGCCGTGCGCTCCGCCAAGGTCTATATGATCTCGGGCGCTCTGGACGAGGCCGCCATTGATGCCATCAAGCACTACGTGGTGAACCCCGTCGAGGCGCGTATCGCCTCGCTCGACCTGCCCGAGACGCTGTACATGGAGACCCCCGAGCCCCAGCCCGTCGAGGTGCTCGACGGTTTCCGCGAGCTCGACGAAGCCGGCCTTGCCGCCTTTATTTCCGAGCGCGGCCTTGCCATGGACGAGGCGGACATCGCCTTCTGCCAGCAGTACTTCCGCGATGAGGATCGCGACCCCACCATCACCGAGATCCGCGTGATCGACACCTACTGGTCCGATCACTGCCGCCACACCACCTTCGGCACCGTCCTGGACGACGTGACGATCGACGACGCCGTGGTGCAGCAGGCCTTCGACCGCTACATGGAGATGCGCCACGAACTCGGTCGCGACACCAAGCCCGTCTGCCTCATGGACATGGGCACCATCGGCGCCAAGTACCTCAAGAAGACCGGCGTCATGACCGATGTCGACGAGTCCGAGGAGATCAACGCCTGCACCGTCAAGGTGAAGGTCGATGTCGACGGCGAGGACCAGGACTGGCTGTTCCTCTTTAAGAACGAGACCCACAACCACCCGACCGAGATCGAGCCCTTCGGTGGTGCCGCCACCTGCGTGGGCGGTGCCATCCGCGACCCGCTGTCGGGCCGCAGCTACGTGTACCAGGCCATGCGTGTCACCGGCGCCGGTGACCCCACCGTCCCCGTGTCCGAGACGCTCGAGGGCAAGCTGCCGCAGCGTAAGCTCGTGACCACTGCTGCCGCCGGCTACTCCAGCTACGGCAACCAGATCGGCCTTGCCACCGGTCAGGTCAACGAACTCTATCACCCCGGCTACGTCGCCAAGCGCATGGAGGTCGGCGCCGTCGTGGGCGCCACCCCGGCAAACCACGTGCGTCGCGAGTGCCCCGCCCCCACCGACAAGATCATCCTGTTGGGCGGCCGCACCGGCCGTGACGGCATCGGCGGTGCCACCGGCTCCTCCAAGACCCAGAACACCGAGTCCATCGAGACATCGGGCGCCGAGGTCCAGAAGGGCAACGCCCCGGTCGAGCGCAAGCTGCAGCGCCTGTTCCGCCGCGGCGATGCCTGCCGTCTGATCAAGCGATGCAACGACTTTGGCGCCGGCGGTGTCTCGGTCGCCGTAGGCGAGCTTGCCGACGGCCTGTATGTCGACCTTGATACCGTGACCAAGAAGTACGACGGTCTTGACGGCACCGAGCTCGCCATCTCTGAATCCCAGGAGCGCATGGCCTGCGCCGTCGCCGACGGTGACGTCGAGGAGTTCATGGGCTACGCCGCCGAGGAGAACCTGGAGGCGACCGTTATCGCCGAGGTTACCGCCGAGCCGCGCATGCGCATGGCCTGGAACGGCGTCGCCATCGTCGATCTGTCCCGCGAGTTCCTCAACTCCAACGGTGCGCCCAAGCACCAGGTCGCCCACGTCTGCGCCCGCAGTGTGTGGCAGCCCAGCTGGGCCGGTACCACGCTCGCCGAGCGCATGACCTCGCTCGTCACCGACCTCAACGTCGCTTCCAACAAGGGCCTTTCCGAGCGCTTCGACTCCACCATCGGCGCCGCGACCGTGCTCATGCCCTTTGGCGGCAAGACGCAGCTCACCCCGAGCTCGGCCATGGTTGCCAAGTTCCCCGTGGACGGCGAGACCACCACGGCGAGCGCTATGGCATGGGGCTTCAACCCCTACCTGATGGAGGCCGACCAGTTTGCGGGCGCCTACCTGTCCGTGGTTGAGTCCATCGCCAAGCTCGTGGCTGCCGGCTTTGAGCACAAGCGTGCCTATCTCTCCTTCCAGGAGTACTTCGAGCGTCTGCGCACCGAGGCCGAGCGCTGGGGCAAGCCCATGGCAGCCGTCCTGGGCGCCCTTATGGCCCAAGTCGATCTGGGTGCCGGTGCCATCGGCGGCAAGGACTCTATGAGCGGCTCGTTTGAGGACGAGGCCGGTGAGCTCAACGTTCCGCCGACCCTGATCAGCTTCGCTGTGGCCGTGGGCAAGGCCGCCCGTGCCGTCTCGCCCGAGTTCAAGGGTCTGACGCATCGCGTCGTGCGCATCGCCCCCGCCACCTATGGTGAGGACTACCGCCCCGACGCTCAGCAGCTGCTCGCCGCGTTTGACGCCGTCGAGGCGCTCACCGCCAACGGCGACGCCCTGGCCGTCTCCACGCCCGGCTACGGCTGCGGCGTCGAGAGCCTCTTTAAGATGTGCGTCGGCAACCAGATCGGCATCGAGCTTGCCGAGGACGTGGACGTGGAGAGCCTCTTCACCCCGCTCTACGGCAGCTTTATCGTCGAGCTCGCCGAGGACGCCGAGCTGCCCGAGGTCGCCGACGGCGTTGTCGTCGAGCCCCTGGGTACCACCGTCGAGGGCTATGTCATCGACACCGGCTCCGAAGTCATCGAGCTCGCTGAGCTCCAGGAGGCCTGGGAGAGCGGCATCGAGGGCGTCTTCGCCTACCGCAGCACCGGCGAGACCGCCGAGGTCGAGACCATCGACTTCCGCGCCAAGGATATCCACGTGTACGGCGGCGCCAAGATCGCCCGCCCGCGCGTAATCATCCCCGTGTTCCCCGGCAACAACTGCGAGTACGACAGCGCCCGCGCCTTCCGTGCCGCCGGTGCCGAGGCCGACACCTTCGTGATCAACAACCTCACGCCCGAGGCCGTCGCCGAGAGCACCCACGAGCTCGCCCGCCGCATCCGTGCAAGCCAGATCGTCATGATCCCCGGTGGCTTCTCGGGCGGTGACGAGCCCGATGGCTCCGCCAAGTTCATCACGGCGTTCTTCCGCGCTCCCGAGGTCACCGAGGCAGTCCGCGACCTGCTCAAGGCCCGCGACGGCCTGATGCTGGGCATCTGCAACGGCTTCCAGGCTCTGGTCAAGCTCGGCCTGGTGCCCTACGGCGACATCGTCGACGCCACGCCCGATGCGCCCACGCTGACGTTCAACACCATCGGTCGCCATCAGAGCCGCCTGGTGCGCACCCGCATCTCGTCCAACCTGTCCCCGTGGCTGTCGCAGTGCAGCCTCGACGACCCCTACACCGTCGCCATCAGCCACGGCGAGGGCCGCTTTGTCGCCAACGACGAGGTGCTCGCCCAGCTGATCGCCAACGGCCAGGTCGCCACGCAGTACGTGGGCGAGGACGGCAAGCCGAGCATGGACCTTTCCATCAACCCCAACGGCTCCGCACTTGCCATCGAGGGCATCACGAGCCCCGACGGCCGCGTCCTGGGCAAGATGGGCCATGCCGAGCGTCGCGGCGACAACCTGTACCGCAACGTGCCCGAGCATGTCCCCGGCGACAAGTTCATGCCGATCTTTGAGAGCGGCGTAGCCTACTTCGCTTAAACCTTTCCCATCGGGTACAATTCCCTCGGGTAACAACACCCGCCACCGACACATCCGGTGGCGGGTTCTTTTTTGCTTCGCGCATACAGGAAGGACATCATGGAAAGCCGCAAGCCGTATCTCGCCACCCTGTCCGGACTCATCCTGGGCTGCCTCGTCTGCTGCGCGCTCTGGGGATCGGCTTTTCCCTGCATCAAGATCGGCTACGGCCTCTTTGGCATTCCCGCACACGACAGCGCCTCGCAGCTGCTCTTCGCGGGTCTGCGCTTCACCCTTGCCGGCATGCTGGTCATTGTTGGCATGAGCGTGGCCCAGCGCCGTCCGCTCGTTCCGCAAGTGCGCGATATCAAGCCCATCTGCATCTTGTCGCTCTTCCAGACCATCGGGCAGTACTTCTTTTTCTACCTGGGACTCTCGCGCGCCAGCGCCATGTCGAGTTCCATCATCGAGGCCAGCGCCAACTTCCTCGCAATCCTCTTTGCCGCCCTGGCATTTCACACCGAGAAGCTCAATACGGCCAAGGTGCTTGGCTGTGCGCTGGGCTTTGCCGGCGTCGCGCTCGTCAACCTCTCGGGCGCAGATGGCACCTTTGGCTTCAGGCTCGATGGCGAGGGCTTTATCCTAGCCTCCACTGTCGCGGGTGCTCTTTCGACCTGCCTGATCGGCATCTTCTCGCGCAAGCATGACGGCGTCTTGCTCGCCGGCTGGCAGTTTTTAGTCGGAGGTTTGGTCCTTACCGCCATCGGGTTTTTGATGGGCGGCGCGCTCTCCCCCACCGCGATCATCCCCGCCATCGCACTCATTATCTATATGGCACTCATTTCCGCCGTCGCGTACTCGCTATGGTCGCGTCTGCTTGCCGTCAACCCCGTCAGCCGTGTGTCGGTCTTTGGCTTTATGAATCCAGTCTTTGGCGTACTGTTGAGCGCTCTGCTGCTCGGCGAGGGCGCTGGCACGAGCCCTGTTACCGTACTTGTTGCCCTGCTGTTGGTCTGCGGCGGCATCATCATCGTCAACAGGCCCAAAAAGGCCTAGCGAGCTCACCTTTTTAGGGAGGATGTTCGCACACTTTAGCTTAATGGAGTACATCGGAGAGCCGAGGGCCGCCACGCCCGCCAGCGTGCGCCCTTTTTCTAGCGTATCTGGGCGCCGGCTTTCTTCTTCTCGCGCTTTACGCGGTAGAGCTCCGCGTCGGCAGCACGAAACAAGTCTTGCCAGGTATCGACGCCATCACCGACCCGTGCGTAGCCGATGGACATCCGCAACAGATACGGAACCTCGGCGCGCGCGAGCTCATCGTTGATTGTCGCGCACAGATGCATGATATCCTGTTCCGCCGCTGCCTTTTGGAGCACCACGAACTCATCGCCACCATAACGTGCGATAAAGCCGCCAGACGCCGAGCAGACTTCTTTGAGCGCAGCGGATATGACCTGAAGAGCATGGTCGCCCTCCACATGCCCATAGCGATCGTTAATCTGCTTAAAGCCGTCGGCGTCCATCATAAGCAGATATACATCTTCGGCCTGATCCACATTTGAGAAGAGCGACAGCATATAGGTCTCAAAACGGTTGCGATTGTTAAGTCCAGTCAACGGGTCGGTCGAGATGAGCTGCTCCTGGTAGATGATGTAGAGCAGCAACATGCTAATCATTATGCCGACACAAAGGCCGGGCACCGAGTATACGACCTGAAAGGTACCGCCCACCAGGGCCGGAATGGCGAAAAATGCCAAGGTTCGATAGATGGCCTTCGTCTGCAGGCTCTCGACCCTGCGAGATTGCACAAATGCATGCAGGGACGTATGTATAACGTAACAGTAGCTGACGATGGGCTGGATCATATAGGCAAAGCCGCGACGATACACGCCCTGCGAATCGATATAGAACAGGGCGTGCGTCCAGTAACTGGTAAACGCCAGCACGACCACCAGAGCCGTAGGCAACGCTACAAGCACCACCCTATAGCGCGAGGTCAAAAGGCGAGAACCCTGCACCGTCTCGGAATAGATAAACCAAATGAGACACGCGATAGCAAAGAGCGAAAACGAAACCGCGTTGGAAATCCAGTTGGCAGCAATGCCCAACGTGCCGTCCACACCGTCCGAAAGCGTCCAGATCATATCGAATAATATGTACGCGGCAGAGGTGTAGCCAAGCATGCTAAACAATAGCTGCTGGGTGCTCGAGAACAAGGAGCGACGACTTCGCACGGCAAGCCCGATAAGAACAATCATGCATAGCACGAATATCTCAATCTTGAGTGCCTTAACCACTAGCGCCATCCCTTCAATACCCAAGTGGTCAGAATCGCCCAATTCGAATCAGGGCAATAAACACCCCTTTACTCCACAGGGGTAAAGGGGATAATAGCAGAGCGCCCGAACATCACTGCAAAACAGTTTCTGTTCGGGCGCCCATACGGCGCGAATTGCACACGCCGGCATCATTGATGGGTATCGATTGCTACTCGCCATCGATGTCAGTCGCGACGGCCTCCTCTATGGCCTCGACACCGACAGGCGACAGATCCTCCTTGCCTTGGCAGAACTTCTTGTCGACCCAGCCAGTCAGAATCGGAGCCATGATCGCCGTGATGATAACGGCGGTGGCGATCTGAGCGTACGCGATGGGCGCAAGCTCGGCGTAGCGCGGTGCGACCTCGGCGAGGGCAACCGGTGTGGTCATAGCCGTGCCGGCAATGGTGGAGCAAGCCACAGCGGCCTTGCCATTGCCGCCGCACAGACGCTCGAACGCAAAGGTGATGGGACCGACGACAAACAGCGTGACAAGGCCCAGCAAGATGCCGGAAATACCGCCGGTGATAAAGCTCGACAGGCTCATGGACGCACCGAGCTGAAATCCGATGACGGCAATCGCGGGATTGGCACCGGGAACCAGCAGGTTCTTGATAAACGGGAACAGGTTGCCCAGAACCATGCCAATAACGAGTGGCAAGATGGAGCCGATAATGGTGCCAATGGGAATGTTGGCGAGGCCGGAAACACCGAGGATGATCATCGTGACGGCGGGGCCGGCCGTAAAGAACAGGATACCGACGGCGCCCTGCTCAGACTCATCGCCGAACTCGCCCATGATGCCCGTATAGAGCGCCATGTTGCAAAACGTGATGCTGCCGATGATAGACACGGAGCTCAGACCTAGGAAGTTGTCGTTAAAGAAATATGCCACGCCCAGGCCGAGAGCCGCTGCGACGACCAGCTTGGGGATCAGCACGACGATACCGGTCTTGATGGCACCCGGCGTGGACTTAAAGCTGATGCCGGCGCCCACAAACAGCAGGATCGCGGCGACGATGGCATTGGAGCCACCGCGGCAGGCAGCCGTAAAGAAGCCGCCGATCTCAAAAACCTGCGGGCAGAAGGTGTTGAGCAAAAGACCGACGATCATCGGATAGATCATGATGTCGCCCGGGATGCGCGGGACCTTGAATTTCTTTTGCTCGTTGGCGGTCGCTTCCTGTGCCATGAAACCCCCATTTCCGCTGACGGGGTACAAAAGCCCACGTCACGCTTTGCTACAGTAAAGTTTGACCATGGTACCAGAAGAAATAGACCAGCTCGGTGAGAAATTCGATTCGTTGGACAGGGGCGCTAAACGTGCCCCGCTCTTATATGAGGCTCAAAACGATATAGAACACGATGCCCGAAACACAGCACCACAGCATCGATTTTGTCTTGACCGCCACGGCCACGACGCCGGCAGCCGCAATCCAGGGAACCAAGGCAGGCCAGGGTCCCGCGTCGAACGCGCCGGGGCTCACCAAGTCGTTGGCGACCAGCGCGGCAAAGGCAGCGGGCGGGATATAACCCAGGGCCTCGGTAATGCGGGGCGACAGCGTTCTCCCGCGCAAGGCAAACGCCGGCGCGATGCGAAAGAACGCGATAGCAGCCCACGACGACAGCCACAGAACCAAGAACTCGTTAACGGGCATCGCGGGCACCTCTTCCGTCAAATACAGCATCGCACGCCAACGCAATGGCAATGCCGGCCACGACGCTTGCCGGCACGGCAATATTCGTGAGGCCCAAGAACTTGCATACGGCGACGGACACCGCGCCCGAAACCGCCGCGACAACGTTGCCGCGCGACAGCCGCTGCGAAAAGAGCAGGCAGATAAAGAGCGAGGTGCAGACAAAGGCTGCAATGGCGGTGGGAACATCGACAACGGCGCCGACGATGGCGCCCATCGTACACGAAACGCCCCATGTTGCGATGAGAATCACGTTGAGCACGAAGGACTCGCGCGGGCCCCAATCCTCCCCTTCAACCAACTTGGCAAGCGAGATGCCATATGCCTCCTCGGTAAGTGTCGCGGCAACAGCCAGCGTCTGACGCTTCGAGGCACCCGTCAGATGCGGCGCGATCGATGCCGAGTAAAGCGCAAAGCGCGAGGAGATGGCAGCAACGCTCGCGACGATCGATGCTGCAGGCACGCCCGCCAGCCAAAGATTGCAGATCATAAACTGGCCGCTGCCCGTCACAAACGTGCTGCTCAGAGCAAAGACCATCCAGGGCTCCATTCCCGTCTGCCCCATGATCATTCCGCACGGCGCGCCTATTGCAACATAGGTAAGCATCACTGGCCAGACGGTTCTAACGATTTTGAGCACCATACGCTTCTCATCCTGACAAGGTCTCCGAGCCGCATGTAGCGACACGGCAGAATCATCATCCGACAGCAACCGAGTTCACCTACAATTGCCACCGGATCGAAAGACACAACTTTTTAGGAAGTCATTATGACAGCTATCGATCGAGACCGGGCGCGCGCGGCCTTCAAAAGCTACACCGATGCCTACGACGCCACCAGCCCACGCATCGCGCTCAAAATCGAGCATACGTACCACGTGGCCGAGGCATGCGATGCCGTAGCGCGCGAGCAGGGCTGGTCGTCAGAAGATATTGACCTGGCATGGCTTTGCGGCCTGCTACACGATATGGGCCGCTTTGAGCAGTTGCGGCACTGGGACACCTTTAAGGACGCCGAGAGCATGAGCCATGCAGCGCTGGGCATCGAGATCCTCTTTGGCGAGAATCCCGCCGATGCACCCGCCGTAACGAGCATCCGCGACTTTATCGATGACCCGGCAGAGGACGAACTGATCCGCGCGAGCATCGCCCACCACAGTGATTTTCGCCTGCCCACGGAACTCGACACCCGTACACGGAGCTTCTGCGAGATCGTGCGCGATGGCGACAAGATCGACATTATGCGCACCATCGCCGACAGCACCGTCGACACCATCCTCAAGGTGGATGAGGACACGTTTCTCGCCAGCCACTTCTCGACACCGGCGCTTACCGCCTTTGACGAGCACCGCTGCGTCGCACGCGATGAGCGCGATGAGCCCGCAGACTACCTGGTGGGACTCATCTGCTTTATGTTTGAGCTCGTCTATCCAGCGAGCCGCGCGCTGGCGCGCAAACAGGGCGATATCCACCGCCTGCTCGACGCGCCCTTTGGCATTACGCGGCCCTTTACCGACCCCGCCACGCAGGCAACCTGGAGCCGCCTAAAGGACGAGATGCGCGACTGGCTGACGCGCGCTTAGCGCTCAAGCTGAGCCAGCAGCTCCTCAACGATCTCAACGGCATCGCCGACGACCTTGTACTGGGCGGCACCAAAGATGGGGGCATCCGGGTCCTCATTGATGGCGACAATGCACTCCGCCCCACCGATGCCGGCGAGATGCTGGATAGCGCCCGAGACACCGATGCTCACGAGGAGCTTGGGCGAGACCGATACACCCGTCTGGCCAATTTGGTGGCGATACTCCAACCAGCCTGCCTCCACAATGGGACGCGTGCAACCAAGCTCGGCACCCAGGGCATCGGCGAGCTTTCGCATCAGGGGCAGATTCTTCTTGGAGCCGATGCCGCGGCCCACCACGACCAGACGCTCGGCATCGGCAATTGAGGCCTGCTGTCCCCACTCCTCGGCGGGAATCGAGATCTCGACGCGGGCCTTAACGTCATCCGCAAGCACTACCTGGGTAATCGTGCCGGAGCGGCTATAGTCAAACTCGGGCGCCTTAAAGATGCCGGGGCGCACCGTTGCCATCTGAGGACGGTGGTTGGGGCAGATAATGGTGGCCATCAGGTTGCCGCCAAACGCCGGGCGCGTCTGCTGCAGCAGACCCGTCTCCGTATCCATAGAAAGCACCGTGCAATCGGCCGTAAGACCCGTCTGCAAGCGCACGGCCACACCGGGCGCCAGCTCGCGACCAAAGGCGGTCGCGCCGTACAGAATGGCCTCGGGCTTGCGCTCGGCTACCAAATCGCAGATCAAGCGAGCGTAGACCTCCGCGTCGTTCTGACGCAGGCGCTCGTCACGACAGACCAGAACTTCGTCCGCACCGGCGCAAATCAGATGCTCCAGGTCCCCGAGTGAGCCCTCGGGGCTCATGCCGACCAGTGCCACCAGACGGCAGCCGCGGGCATCGGCAAGCTCGCGCCCCTTGCCCATGAGCTCGAAGGCCACGGATGCAACGGCATCGTGCTCGTCAGTCTGCACGAAGATCCAGATGTCTCGATATGCGTCAAGGTCTGCCGCGCCGGCGGCCTCGTCGCGCTCAATCGAGATGGCGTTGACGGGGCAGGCGTCGACGCACCCACCGCACAGGATACAGCCGTCGGTTACGCGGGCACAGCGATTGGGGCGCTCACCCTCCACCACAATGCCGCCCGAGGCGCAGGCGCGAACGCAGCGACCGCAGCCGATACAGGCTTCGCTATCGATAATCAGCCCGCTCATCTATGCCATCCCCTCAATAATCTTGGCAAGTTTTACCGCCTGCTCGGACGCCGTTCCCTCAACGGCCTCGCACGTTTGGTCACGGTCGGGCACAAACGAGCGCACGACCTGCGTCGGTGATCCGGCAAGGCCGCAACGCGAGGGGTCGGCGTTCACGTCGGCGGCACTGATCACGCGCACGTCCGCCCCCTCTGCCGCGCGAATACCGGCAATACTCGGCATACGCAACTGGCCAATCTCCTTGGCAGTCGTCATCGCACACGGCATCTCCAGGTACACCGTCTCCTCGCCGGCATCGCAGCCGTGAACGAGCGCCAGCGAGCCACACGTCGTAAATCCCGCGCTCTGCACACAGCTCACGTCGGTCACGCAGGGGACCCCAAAGGCGCCGGCCAGCTCGGGGCCGATCTGGGCCGTATCGCCGTCCACTGCCATCTTGCCGCAGATGAGCAGGTCAAAGTCCTCATCGAGTGCCTCGATGCCGCATTTGAGGGTATAGGTGGTGGCTAGGGTATCGGCGCCCGCAAAGGCGCGATCGGTCAGCAGCAGCGCGTCGTCGGCACCGCGGGCGATGCAGTCGCGCAGCAGCGATTCGGTCGCGGGGATGCCCATCGACACCACCGTCACACGCACGTCCATGCCAAAGCCGATAAAGTCGTCCTTCAGCGCTAGCGCACATTCGAGGGCACTTGCATCGAAGGGATTAACGACCGCCTGCTTGCCATCACGCACGATAGTATTGGTCTTGGGGTCCATCTTGACCTCGGTGCTTCCGGGCACCGCCTTGACGCACACCACCATATGGAAATCACTCATCTTCACGCGCCCCCTTTCTGGACGAGTTCATCCAAGAGCTTCTCCGTAAACAGGTTGCCGCGACCCAGCTGGCCGGCAGGATCAAGCTGGAGTTTGAGACGCGCCGACTCGACCATGGCCTCGTGGCCGTACATCGTCTCCAAGAAGCCCGCCTTGATCTTGCCGACGCCGTGCTCAGCAGAAACGGCACCGCCCATGGCCGTGACCTCGGAAGCCCACTGGGCAAAGAGTTCTCCACCACGACGGTAGTCTTGCGCATCGCGCGGCAGGATGTTCACATGCAGATGGTTGTTCCCGATGTGTCCCCAGGCAGCAGACTCAAGCCCGCTTTCGGCCAGCGTGCGGCGATAGAGGACCACGACATCGGCAAGGCGTGCATTGGGCACCGACATATCCGATCCCAGCTTGGTAATGGTGGGGTCGGTGCGGCGACGCTCGTCAACGAGCATGTTGACACTCTCGGGGACCGCGTGGCGGAAAAACCGCTGGCATTCGCGATCGACTTCGGTGCGCGCGACCCATGTCGCATCGTCGCGGCCGCCCGCAAGCTCCAAAACCCATCCCAGGTGGTACAGCTCCTCGGTCGCCTGCGCCTCGTCGTCGCAGTCAAGCTCCACGTAGACACAGACCTTTGCCTCGTCGTCGAGCGCCGGCAGCGAGGCAAACGCCGTCGACTGCTCGCGCTGGCGACGTAGAATATCCAGGGCGCCAGCATCGAAGTACTCGATGGCAGCCGCATGGGACAGGACAGGGCGCACGGAATCGGTAAAGGACACCGCCTTGTCCTCGCTATCGAAAAAGCAACTCACACCCCATACGACCGAAGGTGCCGCCTGCAGGGCGATCTCGAGCTCGGTGACAACGCCGAGCGTGCCGCACGCGCCGATAAAGAGGTCGATGGCGTCCATATCGTCCGCAACGAAATAGCCTGAGGCATTTTTTGTCTCGGGCATGGTATAGCCGGGAAGATCGAGTTCGAGCGTACGGCCCGCTGCCGTCACGAGCGACAGGTGGCGGTCCTGGGCAAAAGCCTCGCCGCGCTGAAGCTCAAGCAAATCGCCATCAGCCAGCGCGACGTGGAGTCCCGTGATATGCGGGCGCATGGGACCGTAAGCGTAGCTGCGGGCGCCGGAGGCGTTGCATGCCGCCATGCCGCCCAGACAGGCAGATGCCTCGGTGGGATCGGTGGGAAAGAACTGCTCGGGGGACTCTTGGAACTCCTCGTAGGCCTCAAGCGATGCCTGGTCCCAACCAGCGGTCGGCAGTACCTTCTTGCTCAGCTGCTTACGCAGCTCCGAGAGCACAACGCCCGGCTCCACGCGCAGCAGAAATTGGTCTTGTTCATCGCGGCGAAGGCCCAAGTAGCGATTCATACGGGAAGTATTGAGGATATGCCCACCGTGGGGCACGGCACCGGCGGCAAGGCCGGTTCGGGCGCCCTGAACCGTTACCGGGACACGCTCGGCATGGAGCGTTTCCAAAATGGCACGGACCTCGTCTTCCGTTGTCGGAAACGAGATGCTCGATGCTTCGCCCGATGCGCGAGATTCATCGCGGCCATACTCTTCGAACTCGTCGGTGAAGGGTTTGATGGTTGCAGACACGCGAACTCCCCCTTTAGCTAACTACAGTGTTTGCAGGGAGATGTTACCGCATCGTTTCGTCGACGTGTTCGAGACCGTCTCCATAATTGGCGATTTTTACGTTCGTGCAATTCGGCGAGCGGCAAGATTTCCTCGGCAGACGATGCTTTTGACACATATCGCCCCGCCGTCGCCGATCGCGTAAATGTCACTCGAAAAAAGTTGAAGTAATTTTTACTGCCTTTTACCTGCGGAGATGTCAATCCGTCAAGCATTTGGTCAGAAATTGGTCAAGTAGCGGCTGATACGGTCGGCGTCGACAGCCAAAACCGATAGAAGTTTTGGTCCCAGAAGCAGGGAGGTTCCCATGGCATATTACTGGCCCCAGTACGGCGTCGCCATCGAGGTCGACGACGATCCCTATCTCCTGCCTTTCGACGAAGAGGCGTTCCCCGATACGGCGGTCTACCACGTCACCACCGATGTTATCTGCGACCCCGAGTCGTTCTCGGCGCTCGCCCACCACATCGCGCGTATCCACGACATCGAGCTCCCTCACGACTTTGACGAGCTCATCTACTCGCGCCGCCTGATGCTTCACATGCTCTTTGGAGCGGACCCGTCCACGTTCGCACGTGTCTACACCACCAAGGACGCCGCATGAGTGCGAAGAAGCCGCCCCGCCTCGCAGGACTGGGGCGTCGCAAGAAACTCGTCGTTGTCTGCCTGGCTATCGCCTGCGCCCTCATCGCCGTAGGGCTATACGCCTGGCAGTCGCAGCCCGTGCCCGAAGCGGGCGCCTCAGTCACGACGGCAGAGGGTAAATCGCGACAAGAAATCCAAGATGAGCTCGATGCCATCGTCCGCGACAACATGATGACGATTTCGGTCGCGCCGGTCGCTCAGCTACAGGAGGACGGCAAGCTGCGCGTCAACGTGCAAAACGTCCAAGACAATAAATTTCCCCAGCGATTCCGCGTCATCCAAAACGACGAGACCATGTACGAATCCGGTGTGGTCGAGACCGGCAAGACAATCGAGACGTGCCCCGCCGGCGACATCAAAGAAGGCGAGGCATACATCGAGATCCAGGCACTCGATGCCAAGACCCTCGACAGCCACGGCAATCCGACACGTGTCAAGGTACGGGTTGAGCAAGCCGAGAACTAGCTTTTTCGGCCGACGCGACACCGCACGCAATTCACCAGCATTCGTCCAATCATCGCGGGGACGGCCCGCGGCGAATAGAAAGGAACGACCATGGACATCACCAGGAACATGAACGGAGCCAGAGCGCTCGTCGTGGGCGCAGGGCTCGCGCTCGCGCTCGCAATGGGCGCCGCCCCGACGCCAGCTCTGGCAGCCGGGCGCGTTGGAACCACGAAAGTAATGGTCAGGACCGAGATCGACAACGTAGAGTTCAAAGTTCCGACGGTTATTCCCTTCGTCGCCAAGGCCGACGGCACGCTTCAGGGCCCCTCAGAAGACGCGACCACCATCGACAATCATTCGGCCTACGGCATCCATGTCACCAACATGAAGATCGACGCCATGAACACCTGGACCATTGCCGCCGACGCCAAGGCCGGAACCGCGCAGAATTCCATCGACTTTAAGGTCGGCCCCGACGGCGCACTCCAGAACGCCAGCGCCGCAATGCAGGAGACGGGCCTCGATCTTTCCAAGAATGCAGCCTTCGACATGGGCTACCAGGGCATTGCCGGCGGCACGGACAAAATTAAGCTCAAGACAAGCGGAAACGTCGCCCGCGTCACGCGCGACATCTTCCGCGTAACCGGCGAAGGCGATCAGGTTGCAACGATCACCTGGACGGTCGAGCCCGGTGCGCACACGGCATAAGGCCGTCGCCCTGGCCGCCGTCAGTATCCTAGCGTTTGGGCCAGCCATGGCCTTTGCCCAGCAAGAACAGGCGCAGGCCGCCACGCAAGTGACGGTCGACCTCTCGGAGCTCGACCGCGGCAACTGCAAGGAACCGTTGGCACAGACAGACGACAGACGATGGCTCTTGGCAGCAGGCGCCACGGCAGCAGGTGCGGGAACCGCCGGCCTCGGTCTGCACATCAAACGCAGCCAGAAACGAAACACGGACAGGCCGCACTAAATTAGCTAAGGAGACCCCATGGCATCGAAGAACCTTTTGCCCGTCGTCGCACTCTGCGGCGCGCTCGCAACCGGAACGCCTGTCGCCGCTTGGGCGACTCCCGTCATGGCAGACTCCTTACCAGCAGCCCTAAGCTCCGCACCAAATCCGTCGAGCGCCATTGCGTGCAAGCGTTTTTCGTTCGCACAGGCCGCAATCTCAACCTCGGGATGCCTTCGTCGTAATACGGACGGCTCGATAGTCGTGGATATCAATCGTTCGAACAAGGCAAACGGCTCCCAGGCGGGGTGCGCCGTCTGCACATGGCGCTCGATTGTGCTCGATGCAGATGGCGATCCGTGCGATTTGGGGTTGCGCATCGATATCGCTTCGGTCGATGACTCGGCGAACGGAGCGAAGGTCGCCTTCGACGGTGCGTTTTTCGAGAAAGGAGGCGGTATATGTCTGGGCTGCGCCGCCGCGAATGCAGACGATGTGCAGCCCACCCTCTCATTCACGGCATCGCTGCGGCTGACCAAGGCGGGCACCGATGCCATCGCGGCGGGAGAAGCATCCCTGCTGTTCTACGCCGCCAGTACCGAAGACACAGACATTCATTTCGAGAAGCCGGCCGGATCGCTCAGCCTTACGCGCGGGACGGAGGCAGGCCCTATTGCGATCGATACCCACACGCTAGGCAGGCAACGCATTCTTGCCGACCCGGCGCTTCTCGAGATGGAGTGGAACGGATCCGGAGCCATCGGGATTGTCCCCTCCGCGCTTGACGCCAAGACGCTCCCCTCAAACGACGAACCCATCAACGCAACCATACAAGAAGAGAGCACGGACAAAGAAGCAGGTGCGGGCGACACGCCGTCGCCGACAAACAGCGTCCCAGCTTCTTTCGAAGCACCGAATGAGCCCGCTACCGATCCAAACGATCCCGAGCTCGCGGACAGTCTGGGACTTGCTGATCCTCAGGAGATCGATGAAGGTAACTGCTGCGTGCTTGCCGCCCTCGACCACACAGAGGTCATCGATGCTGCAAACATCGAAGTTGCCGCCGCCAATCAGCCCGTCCGCAAGTCGGCCATCATCGCATTTCCCGAATCCATCGAAGTCGTCTTTTTGCCATCGGGCGAGGTCGTGGCCCCAACACTGCTCACCTTGTTGGGCGCCAAGAATACTCGAAACGAAATTAAAAAGGTCACGGTTGTCGACCCTGCAACCACCGCTAAACTGCGTCTATACGCCGTTGCCCCAGACGGAGGCAAGACCTTGGAATTCGATGGCGACACACTTCTAGCCTGGCGACGTCTGGACATTATGCAAGACGTCTCGTATCAGATCGAACTCGAAGGGTTTGATCGTGCCCGCGATGCCAATATCATCGCCGCGGCTATTGAATCCCCGCAGCGGCTTATGACACTGCGCTTTGACTACTACCCCTATGTCCCGACAACCACCTGAGGCTTAAATGCTGCGCATCATTCCTAATACCACTTATATAACGTATTAGATGAGTCGCGATGTGCCTCGCATTTCGTTCTGCTACGATTGCCACGTTGGCATCAATACAGGAGGGCTCATGCCGGGCTTGGGAACAATCATCAACGTTGCGCTTTTAGTTGCGGGCGGTCTTTTGGGATTAGCGGGCGGCCGCTTCATTACACCGCGCATCCAAGACACGCTCATGAAAGCATCGGGGCTGTGCGTCCTGTTTATCGGCCTGGGCGGCACCATGCAAAAGATGCTCATCATCGATGGAAAGGCGCTAGCGACCACCGGTACCACCATGCTCATCGTCTCATTTGCGCTCGGTTCGCTCATCGGCGAGGCCATCAACTTGGAGGCCGCCATCGAGAACCTTGGCGAATGGCTCAAGCGCAAGACTGGCAGTGAGGGCGATAACGAGTTCACCAACGCTTTTGTCTCGACTTCACTCACCGTGTGCATCGGCGCCATGGCCATTGTGGGATCGATCCAGGACGGCCTGCTCGGCGACTGGTCAACGCTTGCCCTCAAGGGCGCACTGGACTGCATCATCGTCTGCACCATGACGGCCTCGCTTGGCCGCGGCTGCATCTTCTCCGCCCTGCCCGTCGCCGTGTTCCAGGGGACGATCACGTTGTTTGCCGGCGCGCTCTCCCCCATCATGACCACAGCAGCCCTCAACAGCCTTTCGCTCGTAGGCTCCATGCTCATCTTCTGCGTCGGCGTCAACCTCATCCGTCCTCAGACCTTCCGCACGGCCAATATGCTTCCCTCCGTCGTCATCGCCGTCATATACGCCCTCCTGTTCTAAATCTAGCAACGCAGCGGTATCTCGAACATCTGTTTGATGCTGTGCTATGATATGAGGTCACCGTAGCTGCGTTCGAGAGGAGGAGCGGTGGCCGACCAGGACATCAAGATGCTCATCGAGCGCATTATGGCCGAGGCCCGGACCCATCAGTCCGCCCGCTTCTCAAACGAAACCTACGCAGACGAGCCGATTCTCAAAACCGGCCGACAGATGCAGAATTTCCTCCCCGACCAGTACCGTAAAATGCGCGAGATATCGCGCTGGCAGGATGACCCCAAGGGCGGTGCGGGCCGCTGGCTTTCGGAAGCCGAGCTTTTTTACCGCCAGGGCCTGCTGATGGCCGACTTTGAGGACGACTGTCCCTACAACGGCACCTTTAAGTCGTACTTTCCCACCTACAACGCCATGAGCGACCGGCAACTGCGCGGCTACTTTACCTGGCGTGCCCAAGTGCGCCGCGGAACCGTCGAGGAAACGTCTACGTCCTTTGCCTTTCTGTATCTCTATGAGCTGATCTGCGGCATTGGCGTAGATAATCCACTCGATGGTTTTAACAAGATCAAGGCTTTTTGGGATGTCTATCGCGCCTTCGAGCCCGGCATCGACCGGTTTGCGCGCGTGTGGCTGCAAGATTACGCCGTGTTCCACGGGCTCGACCCCAAGCTGCTTCGCGACTCTAAAACCGTCATGTTCGATAACGCCCTTATCGAACTGCGGCGCGCGGCACGAGACCTTGTACCGGCACCGTCCGGCCAGACCCCTAAGCGTCGCAAAACCTCCGAGCCCACGCTCCCCCTTCCGCCCGATGAGGTGCGCGAGGAGCGACTCATGGCCGCCATCAACGCCCTCTCCACGTACAACCTAAGTAGCTCGCGGCTCGACCGCAGCCACCACCGTGATCTGCGCCACGTGGCGTGCGCCGTGTATGTCCGCATGGCGCGCTACTATGACACGCACCGAAAGACCGGCATCGTGGCAAGTTTATTTGGGGAGGAGACGGCCATGCCCTACACCATGTTTGCCTCGGCCGTATTCTTTGCGCCCGAGCGCCACGAGGACTGCGAATACCGTCTGGACCCCATCCATATCTACCGTTGCCAAAACGGTTTTTGGGAATGCATGCGGATTCACGGTAGCAGGCAAAAGAGCAGCAAGCTCGGTGAAATGATGCGCGCCTGCGACCAACGCCTGCGCCTGGCGCTGGACCCCGCCCATCCCCTTAAGGAAGAAAAGGTCCCCAAATATCTGGCCAAGATTATCGATGACGAGATTGTGGCATGGCTTTCGTGGGACGCCGCACACCAGCCCGTCAAGATCGATATCGATTTGAGCCAGCTGGGGCACATTCGGAGCGCTGCCGCACAAACGCGCGAAGCGCTTTTGATCGACGAGGAACGCGAGGACGGCACGCTTGCGGATGCCGAGGTGACAGTTGCCGAACGACGGGAAGCCAAGCCCGTGGCCGGCACGATCGCCGAACCAGTCGCGACGACCATGCAGCAGGACGAGGCTAGCGAGCCGACCATCTCCACCGAGCAGTTTGGCGTCGTGGCCCCGCTCCTCGCACCAGCACCCACGTCCGCTGACACCGCGTCCGCACTCGATCCCGCCGCAGACGCCTATCTTCGAGCACTACTCGAGCAAAACGCAGCGCAGACGGCATCGGCGGTGGCGCAGTCGGGCAAGAGTGAGGACATGCTTGTCGATACCATCAACGAGGCGCTCTTTGACCTGGTGGGAGACACCGTTATCGAATTCGGCGCGGCAGGGCCGCAGATTATCGAGGACTACGAAGCAGACGTGAGAGGATACCTAGACCATGAGTGATACCGCATCCGCAGCACCCCGCGTGCCCAAGCGCGTCGCTGCCGTCATTCTCAACTCGCTCAAGGGCGGCGTGGTCCCGCGCATCGGCCTTCCTTACATCACCGTAGGGCGCGAGGTCGAGATCCGCGCCCTGCTCACCGATTTAAGTCTCATCGCCGATGGCGGCGCGAGCTTCCGCTTTTTAGTCGGTCGCTACGGCGCCGGTAAGAGCTTTTTGCTCCAGACCATCCGCACGCACGCCATGGGCGAGGGATTCGTCGTCGCCGATGCCGACTTGTCGCCCGAGCGACGCCTGCAGGGCGGTCAGGGGCAGGGCCTTGCCACCTACCGCGAGCTCATCCGCAATATATCGACCAAGACGCGCCCCGAGGGCGGTGCGCTCAACCTTATTCTGGATCGCTGGGTCGCCTCGTGTGCCAACGTCGACGAGTCGGTCGTCAATGCCCAACTGACCCCGCTCGAGGAGATGGTCCACGGCTTCGACTTCACCCGCATGCTTCGCCGCTATCGCACGGCCGTATCCGAGGGCGACGAAGAGGCCATGAGCCGCGTGACCAAATGGATCCGCGGCGAATACCGCACCAAGAGCGAGGCTCGCGCCGAACTGGGGTCCTCAACCATCATCAGCGATGACGACTGGTACGACTACGTCAAACTCATCGCGCGTTTTTTGGTCTGCAGTGGCTACAAGGGCATGCTGGTGCTCATCGACGAGCTCGTGAATCTGTATAAGATTCCCAACGCCATCACGCGCCAATACAACTACGAGAAGATCCTGACCATGTACAACGACACGCTCCAGGGCAAGGCGCAGTACCTAGGCATGATCATGGGCGGCACGCCAACCTCCATCGAAGACCGCCGCCGCGGCGTGTTCTCCTACGAGGCCCTGCGCAGCCGACTCGCTCAGGGCCGCTTTGCGCGCGAAGACCTTAAGGACATGCTCGCGCCCATCATCCGCCTGCAGCCACTCACCTACGAGGAGCTGCTGGTGCTGATCGAAAAACTCATGCAAATTCACGCCGGCTACTTTGGCTGGACGCCCACGCTTACCGAGAACGACTTGGTGGACTTCCTCAAGATCGAGTTCGGTCGCGTGGGAGCCGACACGCATCTGACGCCGCGTGAAGTCATTCGTGACTTTATCGAGCTGCTCGACATCCTATGCCAAAACCCCGACGCCAACGTGGCCGAGCTGCTGCAAAGCGTCGGCGGCGACGCGTTGGCGCCGGCAACCGCAACAGGCGACACCGGCACCGCAGGCGGCGACCGCAACTTCGCCGAGTTCACCATCTAACCCACCAAAAAGGGACAGGTTTATTTTGGCAGGTTTTATCTGGGCAAACGTTGAAGCAGTAATGCAGCAAGCCGTTGCCAGCCGCGTTGAGAGATTCGTTGTTGAAAGGAGGCCCCGTGAACGCCTTTGACCGCTACGCCCCGTTTATCCAAGACTTCATCTACTCCCACGATTGGGAGAGCTTGCGCTCTATCCAGGTTGCGGCGGCAGATGCCATCTTCAACACACAGGACAATGTGCTCCTGACGGCATCCACGGCTTCCGGCAAAACCGAGGCAGCCTTCTTTCCCATCCTGACCGAGTTTTGGGAGAACCCGCCCGCAAGCGTGGGCGCCCTCTACATTGGCCCCCTCAAGGCGCTCATCAACGACCAATTCTTCCGCCTCAACGACCTGTGCGAAGAAGCCGATATCCCCGTCTGGCACTGGCATGGCGATGTCTCGCAATCACACAAGGCCAAACTCATCAAAAAACCGAGCGGCATCCTACAGATTACGCCCGAGTCGCTCGAGGCACTCCTGATCCATAAGCACATGGCGATCCCGCGCATGTTTTGCGACCTGCGCTATGTGGTTATCGACGAAGTCCATTCGCTCATGCGCGGCGACCGCGGCGGGCAGACGCTCTGTCTTATCGAGCGCCTCTCGCGCATGGCAGGCGTGCAGCCCCGCCGCATTGGCCTTTCGGCCACCATCGGCGACCCCGAGCGCACGGGCGCCTTTCTCTCGCAGGGAACGGGGCGCGACTGCGTTATCCCCCGCTTTGAGGAACCGCGCCGCGTGTGGCGCATCTCCATGGAGCACTTCTACAACTCGGGCCCCCAGGCTCAGCAGCGGGGATTCATGGGCACAGGTCCTCAAGAGGCCGAAGTACTCGCGTGCGAGCGCATCGAGGCAGCGGCATCCGCGGCGCTGCCCGCCGGCGCCCAAGACATGCGTCACAGCGGACAGCTCACACAAGAGGAGCGCCATCAACGTCGTGAGCGGGCACGGGGCAAGGCCGCTCCCAAGGACCGCCAAACTTCCTCGGCCCCCGAGGGCGAAGTCGACATCCCACGAGCGACCGAGCAGGCGCTTCTCAACCCCACCGACACGGCGCCCGACAACGCCGACCCCGGCATGGGCTATATCTTCGAACACACCCGCGGCCGCAAATGCCTGGTCTTTGCCAACTCGCGCGAGGAGGCAGAGGCCGTATGCTCCATGCTGCGTAGCTACTGCGAGAGCCGGCACGAGCCCGACCGCTTTCTCATCCACCACGGCAATCTTTCGGCATCGCTGCGCGAGACGGCAGAAGAGCTCATGCGCGACGAGGAACAGACACAGACGACCGTCACCACCTCTACGCTGGAGCTCGGTATCGATATCGGCCGCCTGGAGCGCGCCTTCCAGATTGACGCGCCGTTTACCGTCAGCTCCTTTTTGCAGCGCATGGGGCGCACAGGCCGTCGCGATCTTCCGCCCGAGATGTGGTTTGTCATGCGCGAGGAAGAGCCCGAGCCGCGCACGATGATGCCCGAAACCATTCCCTGGAAGCTCCTGCAGGGTATCGCGCTCGTACAACTCTATCGCGAGGAAAAGTGGGTCGAGCCACCCGAGCTCGATCGTCTCCCCTACAGCCTGCTCTATCACCAGACTATGTCGACCCTCGCCAGCACCGGCGAGCTCACGCCGGCCGAACTTGCCCAGCGCGTGCTCACGCTCAGCTATTTCCACCGTGTCTCGGCAGACGATTACCGTGTGCTGCTACGTCACCTCATTAAGATCGACCATATCCAGGTCACCGAAGGTGGCGGGCTCATCGTGGGTCTCGCGGGCGAGCGCATCATCAACAACTTTAAGTTCTACGCCGTGTTCCAGGAAAACGAGGAGTTTACCGTCCGGAGCGAATCGGCCGAGCTGGGCACGATCGTTAATCCGCCCCCGCCCGGTGAGCGCATCGCCATCGCCGGACACTGCTGGATTGTCGAGGAAGTGGACTGGAAGCGCCACACTGTCTTTGCCACGCAGGTCAAGGGCCGGGTGCCGGCCTACTTTGGCGACTGCCCCGGCGACATTAACACGCATGTGCTCGAGCGTATGCGCCAAGCGCTCACTGAGCACGCAGCATATCCGTACCTTATGGGTAACGCACGGGCTCGCTTGGCGCAGGCTCGTCATACCGCCGAGATTTCGGGCGCGGGAACTAAGCCGCTCATCAATCTGGGTGGCGACACCTGGGTGCTCTTCCCCTGGTTGGGCAGCTACGCCTTCCTAGCACTCGAGCGCATGCTTAAAATCAAATGCGCCGCTGAGCTGGGCCTTCGCGGACTCGACCCGTCACGCCCGTACTTTATGCAGTTTAAGATGAAGGCCGACGAGGAGACGTTCTTTGAGGTGCTCGCCGCCGAGGCCGAAAAGGACTTCGATCCCATCGAGCTCGTCTATCCTGGCGAGGTGCCTTACTTTGACCGCTACGACGAGTTTGTTCCCGAAGAGCTCGTGCGCAAGGGCTTTGCCGAAGGCGTGCTCGACATAGAGGGCATGAAGCAGCGTGTCCGCAGCTGGCGCGACCACGCCTGAGACCAGTCTTTCTGGGACGGGGCTTGTTGAGCTACTTCTTGGCCAGGCGCCGGCAGCATGATTTTTCTGGGACGGGGATTAAAAAATCATTCTGTACCTAATGATTTTTTAATCCCCGTCCCAGAAAAATCATGCCCGTAGCTAAAAAAGCCCCGTCCCAGAAAGACTGGTCGCAGGGAAACGCGCTAGTCATGGAGGGTAGCGCCGAGAAAGTCGGCGTCGAAGGGCACGGCTTCGGCAAAGGCGTAGTCGCCGTCGCTGACAATGAGCAGGTGGTTTTCCTCGCCGCCGAACTCCGTATCGCCACATGGGACCACCCAAACGTGGTCGAACACCTCGAGCGCCGTGGCGGCGCAATCGCGCAGGAACGTCACGTCGCTCCCCTCGTTCGCGCTCACAATATTAGCCACGTAGATGCCGCCCGGGTTCAAGCTACCCCGCACTAAACGCAACGCCTCAACGGTTGCCAGCTCGCGCACGGGCTCGGCACCGCCAAAGCAATCGCTCACGACCACGTCGTAGCGACGATGACCCACGCTCGTCACGCCCAGATACGAGCGAGCCTCAGCGGTAATCACCCGCAAGCGGTCACCCACCGCGCGCTCCAGCTCGTCTAGGTAGAACCAGCGGCGCGCCAGGCGCGTAATCTCTCCGTCATACTCAATAACGTCCATGCGCAAGCCCTCGTGCGACATCAGCGCAAACTTGGGATAGGCAAACCCGCCGCCGCCCAGCATGAGCATACGGTCGATACCATGCCCGTAAGCATCACGCATTGCGCCCTCGGCCTCAAACACGTCATCAAACGCGCGATAGTACGTAAAGACGGGCTCTGCCCAACGCTCGCCAACGTAGCTCGCGCTTTGGTAGACGCCGCCCTGCACGAGCACACGGACCTCGTCACCGCTCTCATCGTGCATGCGCTTCACGCGCGCCAACCCATTGCGAGTTCGCGCAACCTGCAGACAGGCAGCACGAACAGCGACAGCGGCCGCACCAAGCGCCGCGGCTCCCAGAGCAACGCCGGCAACGACGCCGGCAGAAACACTCGGCTTGTTCATCTAGAGCTCCTTTTGCAGATAAAGGCCATGGTCATAAAATCCAAGATGGCGATAGTACTCGCGTGTGCCAATCGCGCTAATCACGTTGATGCGCGCATAACCCGCATCCCGGGCAATCTCGCATGCATGCTCTACGAGCAAACGCCCCAAACCGTGATGCTGCGCCGCCTGGCCTTGATCCCCCACGCGCGCCGCCATGCCATACACGTGCACCTCGCGAATCATCGCCTCGTCCGGCATCGTCGGCAGCTCGTCCGCATGTGCGGCAACAAAAGCGCGATCGGGCAGCGACAACCGCAAAAAGCCCGCGATCTTGCCCCGCGGCGTCACCCACTGCAAAAAGCGCTCGTAAGTCACCGGCGTCTCGTACGCTACTTCCTCATCAAGAGATAGCTCATCCAAGTCGGCACCCGCCGTGCTGATCTCGCGATAGCGAATCTCACGCACCGTCGCACCGTCACCCCGAGCAGCCAGGCGGTTCTCGACGAGCTGACGCAGGTTGGGCTTCTTGTTGCCCACCATGATGTCATCGGAACTAAAGTCGCGAATCATGCGGCTGATGCGGCAGAATGCCGGCGTCACCACGATGTCATCGGCCAGCACATCGAGCAGTTCTTCCTCGGTATAGGGGCGCCACTCGCCGCGCTCGTAGCAGCCCACCAGGCGCGAGCCCTCGATGAGCGCGCACGGGTAGACCTTGACCTCGTCGGGCATAAAGGCGCCCTCGGTCACAAAGCGCTCGTAGTCGCGCTTGTCCCCCTCGGGCGTAGCGCCCAGCAAGTTGAGCATAAAATGCGCGTGGATCTTAAAGCCAAACAGGCGCGCGAGCGAAAACGCCCGCTCGATCTGTGCCACCGAAATGCGACGCTCGTTGATATCGAGCAGGTGTTGGTCGAGGCTCTGGATGCCCATCTGGATCTTGGTGCAGCCCAGACGGCGGATGAGCGTGAGCGCCTGCGGCGTTACGGCATCGGGGCGCGTCTCGATAACGAGCCCCACCACGCGATGCTTCGCCGTCTCGTTGATGCGCTGCTGAAGCTCGAGCTCCTCCATCGTTGCCGCCTGCCACTCGGCGACCTCGCCCCACGGCGTACCGGGGCCGTACAGACGACGCACCGCGCGGTTATAGCCGCCCACGGCAGCATCCACGCGCTCCTGTTCGCCGGCAACACCGCTCGCAAGCTCAGCCTCATCGGTCGCAATACCGGCAGCGCGATAGCGTTCGCGTCGCTCCGCCACCACCGGCGGCAGCGTATCGGCGGGAGCGCCATCGAGCAGGCGCCCTGCCTCGGCACGGCTGATGCCCGGACGCGCCAACATGGGGTTAGCAGCCACGCCGGCAACGGCATCGTCATTGAGCGCACGGAAAAGCTCCGACATAAACCACGTCTGATAGCCTTGCGGATAGTCGCTCCAGGTACCGCCGAGCACGATGAGCTCAATCTTATCGGTCGCATGTCCCATCTGCGAAAGCGCGGTCAGGCGAGCGCTCACCTGCAGATACGGGTCGAAGCAGTTTTGCTCCGCACGGGCGCATGCCGGCTCGGCGTGCAGATAGCTCTTGGGCATGCGCAGGTCATTGGGGCAAAACAGGCAATCTCCCGAGCACGGCCACGGCTTGGTGATGACGGTAATGGTCGCCACGCCCGAAGCCGTGCGGCGGGGCTTCATGCGCAGCACCTGCAGCAGTTGGCGCTCTAGCTCGGCGTCGACATTCCATGCCGTCCAACGAGCCGGCTCCTCGCGTTTCACCCGCTGGTAAAACGGCAGCAGGCGACGCTTGGCCAAATCGCGCTTGTCGGCACCCTCACGGCGCGCCTCGGCATGTATCAATTTGACGAGTACCTTGTCGTCCACGGTCTCACCGCGACGCAGGGCATCGAGTATGTTCAAAATAATCTGTTCCATGACCCCATTGTAAAGGCAAAGGCGCCGGAGCCGATCTCGGCTTCGGCGCCTTCATCAAACAGCGCGGCTACGTTTGCGGGTCTCCGAAAACCACCCGTCACTCCGAATCAAACGACACGTCACCCGAACCAACCTCAAAACGATACGTGGCAGACTTATCACCGTTGTCGAATTCAAGATTTAATATGGTCTCGCCATCGTAGCCAAGCGGAAGGAAATCGCTCTCGAAGTCACCGCTGCCCACGGCGAGGCTCGCCTTAAAGCCCGTAGAGTTCGGAACCGTCATCTCCACGTCGCCCGAGCCCACGCTCACGTCCATCGACTTCGCGGGCGCCTGGTAGAGCTCGAACGTTGCATCGCCCGAACCGACCTCGGCATTCAGGGTGTCGGTCACGGTGCCCGTAAACGCGACGTCTCCCGAGTCCAACGTCAGGTTGAGGTCATGACACGCAATGTCCGTGACCGTTAGATCGCCCGATCCTACATTCGCTGTAATGCCCACCATGTTATCGGCAACATCCCGCGGCAGCTCGATGGTGACCGAACGATCGATAGCGCGCTCGTCATCGCAGTCGAACTGGCTAATCGTGAGTGTAGAACCCTTGACCTCGGCCAGATTCTGAGTGGCAGCATCGTAGGTAGCTACCCCCTTTGCAACACGACCGCTCTCGATGACACGCACCTGCCCGCCGGAAACGCACTTGATCTCAACCTCACCCGATGTCACATCCAGGTCAAGGGACTGGAATGAGTCGGCATCAAACGTTTCGCTCGAAAGCTGCCGAGACTGAGCGGAATAGTTACCGCCATCCAAAGAATCGTCCCCGTCAACCACATCGTCCATACCGAACAAACCGGATGCAATATCGCCGAGATCCCACGGGCCATCAAAATGAAACAATATCCGCGAAGTGCCAAAGATAAGCCCGATGATGAGCACGAACGCTCCGATACCGACGCCCAGGCGGACCTTGGACTCATGCGAGAGCTTCATCATTCATCACCTTCTTTGGCGCTCGGCTCAGCGGCGGTCGAGGAAGCCACGTCAGTATCAACCGCAGCGGAAACATCCTGAGCCTTAGCCGCCTCCGGCGCCGGACCAACCTGAATATCCCCGCGTGCCCAATCGCCATCGAGCGCACGCGCCACCCAGTGATAGATGGGGATTGTAAAGAAGATCAGCGCGGCAAAGGAGCCACCAAACAGGAACATCAGCAAAAAGAACAGCAGCCAGCACACGGCCCAATACGGAAACGACTGGAACGGACCTTTCAACGGAGTCGAGCCAGCTGCGCCGCCACTCGTCACCTGCGCCGTAGCGGCATTGGCGGCCTGCGCACTCCAGCTTGCCGCTTGCGCCGCCTTGGCCGCAGCATCACTCGCCTGCGTAGCTGCCTCCGTGGCGCGCGCCGCCGCCTCATGGGTGCGGGCACGTTCTGCCGCCTCGGCCTCGCGCTGACGGGCGCGGTCCTCGTTCTCAAACTCGATATCGTCCTCGATCTCATCGCTCGGATTGAGGAGCTCGTCCAAACTCACGCCATAGAGTTTTGCGAGCGAGATCAGGTTCTCGGTATCGGGCGAGCTCTCCGCACGCTCCCATTTACTGACCGCCTGGCGCGACAGCCCCAGCTTTCGCGCCAGCCCTTCTTGGCTAAAACCCTTGCTGCGACGAAGGTCGGCGAGCCGCTGCGCAGTTTCTACATTCATGGTTCCTCCTATGCGATGCCAGCCGTGCCGCCGGACCGTTTTTGTTCTTAAGGCGCCTTGCACAGTTAAAAATCTATCCGCCACCGTCAAAAGCATGCCACCTATTCTAGTGAGATTTTTGACAACCGGCGGTTGCGGGCATATATGAGCTGCGGAAATGTGTCCAAACAAAGCAATGACCCGCAGCTCGGTTGTCCCCGTTGCGGCGTTAACGGTAGTATGGTCGTACTGTTTATTCCGCACCGCCAACGGAGGGAGTTCCGCGCCGTGAACCGCGATTTCGCCTCATCGCTCATTCAGCTCAACAATACGTTCTATCGCGAGCACTCCGCCTCCTTCTCCGATACGCGCCAGGCACCGTGGCCCGGCTGGGTACGCACCATGGACATAGCGCTCGAGCAGCTCGACGTCGCCACGATCGAGCATCCCGTCCGCGTCTTCGATCTCGCCTGCGGCAATATGCGATTCGAGAACTTTGCCGCCGGCGGCGCACTTGCCGCCAAGGGCGTCGACGGCACAAACCCCTCGGCAGACGCCAGTTGCCCGTTTGAGTTCTATGGTGTTGACTCGTGTCAGGATTTGGCTATCGATGCGCACGGTCACGCCCTGCGCATTCCCAACCTGCACTTCCAGGAACTCGATGTGCTCGACGCCCTCATGAAGCTCAACCCCGCCAAGACACCCGACGTGCTTTTCAACGCCCCGCTCGCCGACATCTCGGTCTGCTTTGGATTTATGCACCACGTGCCGTCGTGCGAGTACCGCGTACGCGTGCTCGACGCCCTGGTGCGCCAGACGCGCCCAGGCGGCATCATCGCCATCAGCTTTTGGGAGTTTATGAACGACGGGCGCATGGCGCGCAAGGCCGTTCGTGCCGAGGCCCGCGCCGAGCTCACCCCGCCGTTTGAGGGTTACGATTCCGCGCAGTTTGAAGCCGGTGACCACCTCATTGGCTGGCAAAACGACCGCCACGCCTACCGCTATTGCCATCACTTTGACGATCAGCAGATCACCGACCTGGTGCGCGGCGTCCGTACGTTCTACAAGAGCGGCGAGGTCCCCGTGCGCGAGCTTGAGCGCTTCCATGCCGACGGTCGCAGCGGCGATCTCAACCGTTACGTGATTCTCAAGCGTCTATAGGCGTCAGCGACTCGTCGCTGAGCCGCACCGCATCTTTCGGGCAAACCATGCCCACCCTTTTTCAACCCATTGACGGAACGCGCCTGCAATGTGTTCCATACGTATGACCAAGGAGCCTCATGGGAGCCGTCCACGTTCGCACGCCTAAGAACTTTGTGCTCGAAGAGCGCCTGGGGCGCTACGCCGATGCAATCGAGACGAACCCCGAGGCCTATGCCGGAGATTGGCGCGAGGCTTGCGCGCCAGTTGGCAGCAAGCCCTTCGAACACCTTCACCTGGATCTTGGCTGTGGCAAGGGAACGTACCTTGTAGAGCGTGCGGCGCACGAGCCAAACACCCTCTTTATCGGTATGGACCAGGAGCCCATCTGCATCGCCTATGCCGCACAGAAAATCTGCGAGCAGGAGCTATCCAACGCACTCGTCCTGCCCCGAGGCGCCGCAACGTTGCCGCAGCTGTTTGCCGCAGGCGAGCTCGACGCCATAACCATCAACTTTCCCACGCCGCAGCCCAAGGCCAAGTACGCCAAAAAACGACTCGTCCATGTCGACCATCTGATGCTCTACCGCCCGCTCTTTTCAGCCGGCGCCACCGTCACACTGCGAACCGACAGTAAGCCATTGCGCGACTACGCCCTGGGGCAGTTTGCCGCGGCCGGCTACGACACGCTTTGGGTAAGCGACGACGTCCGCCGCGACCATCCCGAGCATCCCGAGACCGAGTACGAATGCCGCACGCGCGAGATGGGTGCCGTCGTCTATGGCATTTGCGCCACACCCGGCGCGCAGCCCAGCAATGAACAGCTCGCGGCGGGCCGCGCGCAGGAGCAAAGCCTTGCCTGCTACCTGCCCGAAAACCTCGATGAGCTCACCTATGTACCTCTGGGCATGGAAGAGGCCGTCGAGAACTTTAGAAACCGCACCCGCAAAGGCAAAAAGCGCCTTCCGCAGGAGTCATAGGGGCTTTTGACAGTCACGTCGCCAGCGAGCAAGCGCAAATAGGCACCGACGAACGACCCTCAAGCCTAAGTGAGTAGACTTTTTAGCAATAGCCAAGCACAACCCGCATAGGAACAAGTAAAACCGCAGGTAAATCCCTTACGCAAAAGCCATGTGCTGGCGAAATCGCAAAAAGTCTACTCACTTAGCTCGCGGCCGCACCAAACGGCTGAGCAGGACGCCCATTTCCTGCATTTTCTTTCGCGCTGGCACCCCGCGCCGCCGCTACGCCATAATAGTTGGCGGACAATCGCGAGAGAAAGCAAACACATGGCACAGACCACGACAGATATCGCCGCCAGCACCGTCTCCGGCGCCGGAGCCGCCAGTTCATTCTCGGGCGGCACGGGAACCGAAGCCGAATTCGGCTCACTCGGTGCGCTCTCCCCCACCTGGTGGGAGCCCGAGGACGGCAGCGAGCCCGAACCATGGCTCACGCCCGATCAAGCCTTCGAACGCTTCTTTGAATGGACGAGCGACCGCGGCATCGAGCTGTGGGATCACCAAGAAGAGGCCCTCATGGACCTGGCCGCCGGCGATCACGTCATCTTAGGCACGCCGACCGGCTCGGGTAAGTCACTTGTTGCGCTGGGCATGCTCTTTATGGGCATGGCACAGGGCAAGCGCTGCTACTATACGGCTCCTATCAAGGCTCTGGTCAGCGAAAAGTTCTTCGATCTGGTACAGGTGCTCGGCCGCGATAACGTCGGCATGATCACCGGCGACACGCATATCAACACCAAGGCACCCGTCATCTGCTGCACGGCCGAAATCCTTGCCAACGATGCGCTCCGCGAGGGCGAGGACGCCGACGTGGGCTGCGTGGCCATGGACGAGTTCCACTACTTTGCCGACCCCGACCGCGGCTGGGCCTGGCAGGTGCCGCTGCTCACCCTGCCCCATACGCAGTTTATGCTCATGAGTGCCACGCTCGGCGATGTCACTGCCATCGCCACCTCACTCGAGGAACACACCGGCGCTACCTGCGACTTGGTCGTCGATGCCCCACGCCCCGTGCCGCTGAGCTACGACTACGTGACGACCTCGCTTGAGGGCACCGTCGAGCTCGCCATGCGCCGTGGCGAGGCCCCGCTCTACATCGTGCACTTTAGCCAGGACGCCGCACTTGCGACGGCGCAATCCCTCGCCAATTTTGGCATCGCCAGCAAGGAGCAGCGCGAGGCTATTAAGGAAGCCGCCAAAGGCACGAGCTTCTCGACGGCCTTCGGCAAGATCCTCAAGCGTTTGCTCGGCTGCGGCGTCGGCGTGCACCATGCTGGCATGTTGCCGCGCTATCGCCTGCTGGTCGAGCGCTTGGCGCAGCAGGGCCTGCTGCCCGTCATCTGCGGTACCGATACGCTCGGCGTCGGCATCAACGTACCCATCCATACCGTGGTGCTCACCGCGCTCACCAAGTTCGACGGCTACAAGATGCGTCGCCTGCGCGCCCGTGAGTTTCATCAGATCGCTGGTCGCGCCGGTCGCTCGGGCTTCGATACCGAGGGCATGGTGATCGCCGAGGCACCCGAGCACGAGATCGAGAATGCCAAGCTTATGGCCAAGGCGGGCGACGATCCCAAAAAGCTCCGCAAGATTAAAAAGAAGAAGGCCCCCGAGGGCTTTGTCACCTGGAACAAGCAGACCTTTGAGCGCCTGATCGAGACGCAGCCCGAGACGCTCAAGCCGCGCCTTCGCATCACACACTCCATGGTGATTAGCGTGGTCGAGCAGGGCGGTGACGCTCGCGCCCGCGTGCACGACCTCATCGAGACAAGCCTGCAGACCCCCGAAGAAAAGGCCAAGCTCGAGGTTCGCGCCGACGAAATCTTCGCCACGCTCATCGACTCCGGCGTCGTCGTGCGCACCGAGGTACCGCCCGCACCCGACGCTCCGGCTGATGCCGCGCCGGACATCGACTACGCGCTGACGGTCGACCTGCCCGAGGACTTTGCGCTCGACCAGCCGCTCTCGCCGTTTTTGCTTGCCGCGCTGGAGCTGCTCGACCCCGAGAGTGAGACCTATACCATGGATCTGATCTCGATGGTCGAGTCAACGCTCGAGGATCCCAAGCAGATATTGCGCGCACAGGAGCGCGCCGCGCGCGACCGCGCGATGGCAGAAATGAAGGCTGACGGCGTCGAATATGAGGAACGCCTGGAGCGCATCCAGGACGTCACCTACGAAAAGCCGCTCGAGGACTTGCTCGACGCCGCTTTTGACAAGTACTGCCAGGAAGTACCCTGGGCAAACGACTACCAGCTCTCTCCCAAGAGCGTCCTGCGCGATATGCTGGAAAGCGCGAGCGATTTTAAGGGCTACATTCAAAAGCTCGGCATCGCCCGCTCCGAGGGCATTTTGCTGCGCTACCTGGCAGAGGCTTACCGTTCTCTCGACCGCACCGTACCCATCGAGAAGCGCGACGAGCGCCTGCGTGACATCATTTCGTGGCTCGGCTTTGTGGTGCGCTCGGTCGACTCGAGCCTGGTGGACGAGTGGGAGAACGCCGGCAACCCCGCTGCACTCGATGCTGCGCCGCCGCAGGGCATCGACGAGGTCGTGGCGGACCGTCGCGGCTGCACGCTGTTGGTGCGCAACGCGCTCTTCCGTCGCGTGACCCTTGCCGCCCGCGAGCACGTTCGCGACCTGGGCGAGCTCGACGACGACTGGGGCATGAGCGAGATCCGCTGGCAAAAAGCACTCGACGCTTACCACGAGCAGCACGAGGAAATCCTCACCGACGGAGATGCCCGCAGCGCCGCGATGTTTTCCATCGACGAGTCCGACGAGAAGACCGCGCACGTATGGCACGTGCACCAGATTTTTGCCGACGAGGATGGCGACCACGACTTTGGCATTATGGGCGATGTCGATCTAGACGCCACGCAAGACGGTGGCGAGGTCATTTTCAAAAACTACCGTGTCGGCTTTATCGAGGACCTGCTCGAGGACTAGCCGAACATACCGAAACGAAACGGGGCCGTTGGCAATTTCGCCAGCGGCCCCGCTTTTGCACTATCCGCTATACCTTACTCGGCATCCTCGATCTCATACGAATCCGCCTCGGCTGGCTCATCGTTTGTCTCTGACGCAGCCCCGCGCGCCTCGTCAAACGCCGCCTTCATGGTCTTGTTGCCCCACGTGAGCTTGCGAATGGTAAGATCGTCGGCTTTCTTGTTGGCTAGGCGCAGGTTGTTCTCGGAGGACAGCAACGCCTCCTTGGTTTTCTGCAGATGGCTAATCGTCTTGTCGATCTCATCGATTGCTGTTTGGAACTTGCGACTCGCAATCTCGTAGTTGCGGCCGAAATCATTCTTGAACTTTTCCATCTTGGCTTCGAAGTTCGTAACGTCGATATTCTGCTGTTTGTACTCCGCTAGCTCCTGCTTATAGCGCAGCGAACCCATGGCGGCGTTGCGAAGAAGCGTAATCATGGGAATGAAAAACTGTGGGCGAATCACGTACATCTTCTCGTAGCGATAGCTCACGTCGACTATCCCTGCGTTATAGAGCTCGCTCTCGGGCTCGAGTAGCGTGCAGAGCACCGCGTACTCACAGCCTTTTTGGCGGCGATCGTGGTCGAGTTTCTTAAAGAAGTCCTCGTTTTTATGCTTGGTCGTGGTCTCGTCGTTCTCGTTTTTCATCTCGAACATAATCGAAATGACCTCGTTACCGCTCGCGTCGCACTCGCGGAAGATAAAGTCGCCCTTGGTACCCTCGGACGCATCGTTATCTTTCTCGAAGTACGCGTTGGGAAACGCCGTCATGCGCAGACGGTTGAACTCGGTCTCGCAGTGCTGCTCGAGCGACTCGCCCACCATCTTGGTGGACAGGCGGACCTTCATGTCCTTAAGGCGCTCAATCTCTTCATCCTTGTAGCGAATCAGGTCATCGCTCGCGCGCTTGGCCTGCGCAAGCTCGAGCTCGTGTGCCGCCTTGGCTTGCTCCTCACGAGAATCGCGCACCGCCAACTCGCTCGTCAGCTTGGCACGTGCCTCATCGCGCTCTCGCTCCGCCGCGGCGACCGCCTCTGACAGGTTCATTTTTGCCATCAGTTCCTGCTCGCGCAACTGGGCACGCAGACCCTCGGCCTCTTGCTCGGACTGTGCCTTTGCGGCAGAAAACTTCTCTTGCACCTTCACGCGATAGTCAGCAAGCGCGCGCTCGGCCTCGCTGCGAGCGGCATCGAGCTCACGCTGCGACTCGGCCGCAGCGGCGGCAAGCGCCATCTCCTGGGCCTTGTCCGCCGCGGCAAGTCTGGCCTGCAGCTCAGCAATCTGAGCATCACGTGCAGCTAAATCGTTTTGAGCGGCATTGCGCGTCGCCGACTCGACGAGCTTGGCTTCGTCATCTTTGCGCTCCAGCTGCGCACGCAAATTGTCGATCTCGCGCTGAAGCTCGGCATTCTCCTTTTGAGCATCGGCGCGGGCCTCAACCGCCGCGCGCTGACTTGCACTCTCGCGCTCTGCGGCAGCGCCTTCGAGCTTGGCGCGCAGCTCGGCAAGCTCAGCGTCGCGCTTGGCAACCTCTTGTGCCAGCTTCTGCTCCGCAGTGTTCTTCTGCTCGGCAAGCTGAGCGTTGCGCTGAGACTCTGCCTCTTGCAAGGCAGCCGTCGAACGCGAGCGCTCAAGCTCCAGCGCCTGCTCGCCCTCGCGCTGGACTGCCCTCACACGCTCATCCAGATCGCGCGAAAACTCGGCATTGCGCACTTGTTTGACGATATCCGCATAGCCGGACGCATCGACCTTAAAAACTTCGCCGCAATGCGGGCACTTAATCTCGTTCATAGCAGCTCCTCGATGGACGCAAACTTCAACCGCCTTCACTCTACCGCGCCGCGCGGACAAATAAGTCGCCGCTACCAGAATGAGTACGGCGCCAGAACCACCACAAAGGTGCCTGTCCCCTTCGTGGCGGTTTGCGAGCTACAGTCCAAAGAAATTCAGGATCTGGTCTCGGCTTACGGGCTTGTAGTTGTTGGCGTCGAGGCCCACATCGTAGCGGTAAATGGGGCGCTCGCGATCGCGGTTGCGAGCGTTGGTGCGGTCTCCTCTGCTGTGGATATGCCCGTGTAGCATGATGGCGCCACGCGCCTTACCATTCCAGCTGAGCATGGGGTAGTGGCTCATAACCAGACGATGCCCCTTGGCATAGCCGGGAGCAATCTCCAGGTAATCGCGCACGTCTTCCCAAATCTGCGGTACGTCGGGATCTTCCCAGTCGCCGTCATGGTTACCACGGATGAGCGTCACATTCTTGCATTCGATACGCTCGCGCAGGCGCACCGCCTCTGCCAGGGGCAAACGGTAGGTAAAGTCTCCCAAGATATAGAGGCGGTCGTCCACAGCCACGCACTCATTGATGGCATCGATGACCTTGCGGTTCATCTCCTCGACCGAATCAAACGGCCGATCCATGTCGTGCAAGATATTCGTATCGCCCAGGTGCAGGTCGGCGGTAAACCACATCATCGTCTATGCCCTCATTTCGCAACGCGTTCAACTCGTGCTAAGTATACAGACGTAGCGATGCGGCGGTTATCCAAAGAGCCCGCCGAACAGTCCGCGGCGGCGCTTGTCCTTTTTATTCGAATCTTTTCCCGGGGTGTTCTTATCCTTTTGCTTTTTGCGGTCCTGCTCCAACTCATCGTCATCAAGTAGCATATCCCACTCAAACGGGTCATCCGTCAGATCGAACAGATCATCGTCAACAAACATGGCAGCCTCCATTGCCGACTAGCGAGCATCCACCACATAGAGGCCAACGCGCATCTGATGCCACGGGCTGCGCTCGGGGGCAACCTGTTGTACGCGGGCCTCAAACACATCCTCGTGGCCGTAATACATCATCAAGGACAGCGGGCCGACCTCGTTTCCCGGAACATAGCCAAGCTTGGTGTTGCCGTAATAGATCGCAACCGCCTCGGGATCATGGGGATTATCGTGCTCGGCACACAGCGTCAGTTTAACGCCCGCTTTAAGATCGCCCAAGACCAAGGCGCCATCGGCATACTGAAATCCTGCAATATGAAACGACAAAAGAACACGTGAAGGCTCGTACATGGCAACTCCTCTAACGACCGAATAAACCGGCACTTAACCTTACTGAGAAGCTTACGGGCCCGTGCGGACATAAATTCATCCTTATCTGATTCTAATGCACAAACATGCGCACGAACTTGTGCTTCCAGCTTGCGTAAGGAGCATAGCGGAATGGCACGTCCAACCACGTTGCCTTGTTCACGATGCTCTTCTTGTGGCTAAACGTATCGAAGCTCTCGCGTCCATGGTACTGCCCCATACCGCTCGCGCCCATGCCGCCAAAGCCCATATGGCTCGTAGCCAGATGCATGATCGTGTCGTTGACGCAGCCGCCGCCAAAGGGCACATGGCGCACAAAGCGCTCCTGAACTGCGCGGTCCTGGCTAAAGATATATAAGGCCAGCGGTGTCGGACGATCCGTAATAAACGTCTCGGCCTCGTCTAAGCTCTCAAACGTCAGCACCGGCAAGATGGGACCGAAGATTTCTTCCTGCATCACGGCGTCATCGGGGGACACGCCGTCTAGGATCGTCGGCTCAATCTTGAGCGACGACTCGCGCGCCGTGCCTCCCAGCACAACCTTGTCGGGATCGATCAGCCCGCGCACGCGCGCAAAATGCTTGGCGTTGACGATGTGGCCGTAATCCTCGTTGTCGAGCGGATGCTCGCCAAACATGCGGCGGACCTCCTCCTTGATGAGGCCCAACAACTCATCGTGCACGTGCACGTCGACCAGCAGATAATCGGGCGCTACACAGGTCTGGCCCACGTTGAGCCATTTACCAAAGGCGATGCGCCGTGCCGCGACCTTCAAGTTTGCCGTCGCATCCACAATGCCGGGACTCTTTCCGCCCAGCTCAAGCGTCACGGGCGTCAGGTTTTTACTTGCCCGCTCCATGACGAGTTTGCCGACCGGAACGCTGCCGGTAAAGAAGATCTTGTCCCAGCACTCATCGAGCAGCGCTTCGTTCTCGGCGCGCCCGCCCTCGATAACCGTCACCAGGCGCGGATCAAACGTCTCTTCGCAGATTTGCTTGAGCACCGCGCTCGAAGCCGGCGCATAGGCACTCGGCTTGATGACCACGGTGTTACCCGCAGCGAGCGCGCCGGCGAGCGGCTCGAGCGTCAACAAAAACGGATAGTTCCATGGAGCCATGACGAGCGTGACGCCATAGGGCACGGCTTGCGTCTTGCACACGCTAATAGCATTGGCGAGGTCGCAGGAGCGCAGGCGCGGACGGCTCCATCGAGCCACATGCGCAATCTGATGACGAATCTCGGAAAGCGAGGTGCCGATCTCACACATATAGGCCTCGTCATGCGACTTTCCCAAATCGGTCTTGAGCGCATGGGCAATATCGGTCTCGTGTGCTCGCACCGCCTCGCGCAGGCGCACGAGGGCGCGACGTCGAGCATCGACATCAAACGTGGCGCGCGTCTTAAAGTAGGCGCGCTGTTCGCCGACAATGCGCGCGATTTCCTCGGTGTTCATGGGCCCTCCTAGTTCTCATCCTCAAACATACCACCCGCGACGACCTCGTACATACGCTCGAGCTCCAAACGGTCCATCAAAAGTGGAACGGGGTATAGCGGATTGGCCTCGGCATCGGCATGGGCCGCCATTTGCGGAATATCGGAGCGGCGAATGCCCGTCACATATTTGGGAATGCCCAAGGCGGCATTCATGCGGTCGACCCAATCGATAAAGGCCTCGGCCGCAAGACTGTCCTGCGCGTTAGCCGGCGCGATACCGGCCATGCGAGCAAGATCGGCAAGCGTGGGGGCGGCGGCGTCACCATAAGCGCGAAGCATGTGCGGCAGGATGATGGCGTTGGCCAAGCCGTGCGGAATTCCGTATCGGCCGCCCAGACTATGCGCGATGGCATGCACATATCCGACATAGGAGCGGGTAAATGCAACACCCGCTTTATACGCCGCCGAAAGCATATTGCGACGAGCGCGCATGTCGTCGCCATGCTCATAGGCCTCGAGCAAATTGTCGCGGATGAGCTGCACCGCCTGACGCGCCATCTTGCGCGTGTAGGGCGTGGTGCTGCGCCCGATAAAGGCCTCGACGGCATGCGTCAGAGCATCCATGCCCGTCTGCCCCGTAATGGAGGCGGGCAGGCCACGTGTAAACTCGGGGTCGTGTACCGCAAAGCGCGGGATCAGCACAAAGTCGTTAATGGGGTACTTGTAGTGCGTCTCGTCATCGGTAATGACCGCTGCGAGCGTGACCTCGCTACCCGTACCTGCCGTGGTGGGAACGGCGATGAGCAGCGGCAGGAGACGGTGGACGCGCAACAGGCCGCGCATCTTGTTGATGGGCTTGTTTGGCTGTGCGATGCGTGCGCCCACGCCCTTGGCACAGTCCATGGCCGAGCCGCCGCCAAAGCCGATAATGGCCTGACAGGCGCTCTCGCGATACAGGGACGCCGCTTCCTCCACGTTTGAGACCGTGGGGTTCGCACGCGTTTCGGCATAGACCGTAACGCCAATTCCCTTGGACGCGAGCGCCGTCTCGAGCGGCGCCGTGAGCCCCAGACGGGCAATACCGGGATCCGTCACGATAAGAACCCGCTGTATCGAGCGCTTTTGAAGCACCGCGGGCACGTCCTCGGCATGCTCCAAAATGCGCGGCTCGGTATAGGGCAGGATCGGCAATGCGATGCGAAAAACCGTCTGATATGTTCGGCACCAGGCACGACGGGCTAGATGCATAAAGGAAACTCCTTCATTTGTTGATAGGTCAACATTTGCTCGACCGATTGTACTCAGCGGAGGTCTCGAGCGGCCTGGCAATCGTTAATCAATCAACATCTTCACATGCCCAAAATTATTTTATTAAAAATCATTCCTAATAGGCTTCACATTCGGTCGCATTTATGGATAATAGAACTCGTCAAGACGCACGTCCGGAGAGGGCCCTTACGGGACCGGACGAGCGCACAATCGCCATCGATCGAAAGGATCGAATCATGAAGTTTGTTTGCCCCGTTTGCGGTTATGTGGAAGAGTTCGACGGCGACCAGCTGCCCGAGGACTTCAAGTGCCCCCAGTGCGGCGTTCCCGGTTCTCGTTTCCTGAAGCAGGAGGAGGGCCAGCTCGAGTGGGCTGCCGAGCACGTCGTGGGCGTCGCCAAGATGGAGGGCGTCTCCGAGGACATCGTTGCCGACCTGCGCGCCAACTTTGAGGGCGAGTGCTCCGAGGTCGGTATGTACTTGGCCATGGCTCGCGTCGCTCATCGCGAGGGCTATCCCGAGATCGGCCTGTACTGGGAGAAGGCTGCCCACGAGGAGGCCGAGCACGCCGCCAAGTTCGCTGAGCTTCTGGGCGAGGTCGTGACCGACTCCACCAAGAAGAACCTCGAGATGCGCGTTGAGGCCGAGAACGGCGCCACCGCTGGCAAGACCGATCTCGCTAAGCGCGCCAAGGCCGCCGGCCTCGATGCCATCCATGACACCGTGCACGAGATGGCTCGCGACGAGGCCCGCCACGGCAAGGCTTTCGCCGGCCTGCTGAAGCGCTACTTTGGCTAAGCCAACCGCTTGAGACATAACCTCTAGCTCGATGAGGCCCGGACCGTATTGGTTCGGGCCTTTTTGTGTCTCGAGGACTCGTTAACGCCCTGAAATAGAGCTATCTTCGGCATCGGTCTCTCGTCAAAAACTAAGTGAGTAGACTTTTCGAAACTTGCCGAGCAGACCATCCGTATTGCTTTATGAAGTCGCAGGTAAATGACTTGTTTCAAAACGGCCTGGTCGCCAAAGTGTCAAAAGCCTACTCACTTAGAACCGCAGCCGTCCACGATCGAGCTGTTTTGCGTCTAACGGGCATCTTTCCGTCGATTACTCCCAATTTTGTCCAGTCAACGAATAGTTCAGACCGGAGTAATGTCTCAGCCCTTTGCTCATCTGAGCTTTTATCACGATATTCAGCATCGAGCATCCTGCATACGGCCTTAACGATCGCGCGGAATCTATCCCCATCGGATATCTGTCTGTGTGTCAGGAGAAGCACATCGTAGCCCATGGCCTGAAGGGCCGTCATGCGGTCAGCGTCACGCAAGCCATCTCCTGCGCGTCCGTGTGAGGCCTTTCCCTGACATTCAATGGCCACCTGTCGCCTGCCGTCCGGCGAAGACAAAAGTAGGTCGATATATACACGGGACTTTCCCACAATCGCTCGAGCACTTGTGCTTAGCATCACTTCAACATTAAGCTCTATGCCGCAAAAACCTTCGCCTCCCAGGGATCGCGGCAGTGCAAGTAGCAAATACGCCTCGACCTCAAAAGGCGACGCGGCGCCCAATGGAACGAGTTGCGATACCGCTATAAATCTATTGCCGTAACGCATCCCGCAAACATCTGAAAAAAAACGGTCAAGGTCTCCGCCCAAAACCAAAGCGTCTCGACGCCATAAATTTGAAGCGGCGCCGTCCTCGGACGGGCAGCGCACCCAACCGAACGTTGTCGAAATCGCGCCCGAATCAATTGCACGCGAAAGCTCCGCCTCAAGTGCCGCCGGCAGGGCACACACCGCAAACAAGCCACACATCTCCGCCAATACCAAAAGAAGCTGAAGATCCGTCAGATGCCGCAACATGATGAATGCCGTCAGTAGAGGAGACGTAATCAAAACCCCATGCTCCGTTTCCAGCACGGATTCCCCGGGAAGCTCACCAAGAAACAGCCGCTGCCTAATGCTGGCAGGACAAGTCCGTTTGTTTCTCGACCGAACCAATGTATACAACGGAAAACCGAGCGCGACCGCAGCCGTCGGGTTGCGGGCGAGATCATATCGCTGCCGGTCTTCTTCCGGTCGTGGAAGCGGCGGACACAAAGCGCGGACTTGAGGAGGCAAACGCCAGTACCTAAAAGCTGATATGTCACAAAGTAGATCCTTCATAGGCACAGGAAAACACGAATTTCAACCCAGTCAGTCACGCATTGGCGCGAACGCACCAAAAATGGCGCCGAACGGACTGCCGAGTTTTCAACAGCCCTCCCCAACTGGCCAAAAGCTTGCCAAGAGCTGGACGAAGCCCTGTTGAAAACCCCATTTTTTCTCATGCAGGAGCTTTGCGCGGCAAGTGAGTAGACTTTTTTGAACATCCCGATCAGGCCGGTCATCCTGCTTTTCAAAACCGCAGGTAGATAGCTTGTTACAAAACTGCCTGGTCGCCAAAGTGCTAAAAGTCTACTCACTTAGGTTGCAGAGCGCCCCCCATTAGCTGCAATTCCAAGGTAGTTAGTACTTTTGGACTCAGATCGTCATACTGAACAAGAATTTGAGTTGAGTTTTCAGGGACAGATGCGCCATCGGCACACCAAAAACAGTCACCGATATCGATAAAAGGGATGCTCGAGCGCGTGAGGGCCCGTGCAAAAGTGCTTCCGCCCATTCCACGCTCCGCAACCACGATACAGTAAAGGCCCGCGTCTGCATGCTCGATCGAGACTTCCCCTGCCGGAAACGTTTTCCGTACAAGCGTCGCCAGGCCATCACGCGCCTCGCGAGCACGAACGCGTACGCGGTTCACATGTCGCTCGTAATCACCCGATTCCAGCAAACGAGCCAAAGCGACCTGGTCAACAGAGCTCACCGACGAGGCGTAAAAACCAAGGTTGTGCCTAAACCGCTCCATTAGCTCATCGGGCAACACCATGTACGCTAGACGCAACGCCGATGACAGGCTCTTCGAAAACGTGTTGGTGTAGATAACCGACTGGGCGGCATCGATCGACGCGAGCGCGGGAATCGGCTTGCCGGCAAGGCGAAACTCACAATCAAAGTCATCTTCGATGAGATACCGACCTGGTCGCTCGGCGGCCCAGCTCAGCAGCGCATAGCGACGCGCAATGCTCGTCACAAGGCCGGTCGGATACTGATGGGACGGCATCAGGTGAAGGACATCGGCCCCGGCTTTCTGCAGAACGCTCAAGTCCACGCCCTCATCATCCAACGGGATATGTCGAACTTCGCAGCCCATAGCCTGATAGATGCGCGTCAGGCGCAAATAGCCCGGATCTTCAACGGCATACACCTTGTCGGCTCCAAGCAACTGAACCAACATGGTATCGAGCAGCTGGGCGCCCGCACCGATGACGATGTTGTCGGGATTAACATTCATGCCCCGTGTCCCGCGCAGATGGCGAGCGATTGCGCGTCGTAGCCGAGCGGTGCCCTGTGCCGGCGCAGTCGAAAAGATTTCGCGTTCATCTTCAGATGCCAGCGTCGCCCGCAGCGCGCTTTGCCAAAGCCGCGCCGCCTCCAAAGCGGAAGGAGAAAGCGCATCGAATCGCTCGACCTGTCCGTTGACATCACGCGCACTGGGGCCCGCAGAGACGGCATCTCGGTCGATGCCCTCCGCAGCCGAAGCCAAAACCGGTGCATCCGGAAGCTCGCAAGCGTAGTAGCCACGACGCGGCATTGAGCAAATATAGCCCTCGGCAAGTAGCTGGCTATATGCATTCTCGATGGTAATGACACTGATTCCCAGATGGCTGGCAAAGGCGCGCTTAGACGGAAGATGTTCCCCCGCCGCAATACGTCCAGCAACGATATCATCTCGAATTTGCTGGTAAATATACTCATAGAGCGATGCTTCGCCGCGTTTTTCCAAATTGTAGTCAAACATGAGTTTATCACCTGACCATATCGAACCGTTCAATCTGGTATTATTCTGACCTTGTTATTATCTCGAAAACTGAGTATTTCGCCATACCCAGCTCCCCGATAGGATGTTCCGTCAAGCAATGTACATGCCAACCAAGGGAGCAACCATGGCAGAACAGACCAGCAAGGCCGATCGCGTCAAACTCAATCGCGAGCTCGCGCAGATGCTCAAGGGCGGCGTCATCATGGACGTCACCACGCCCGAGCAGGCACGCATCGCCGAGGAGGCAGGCGCCTGCGCCGTCATGGCTCTCGAGCGCATCCCGGCCGACATCCGCGCCGCCGGCGGCGTGTCGCGCATGAGCGACCCCAAGATGATCAAGGGCATCCAGGAGGCCGTCTCCATCCCCGTCATGGCCAAGTGCCGCATCGGTCACATCGTCGAGGCGCAGATCCTGCAGGCCATCGAGATCGACTACATCGATGAGTCCGAGGTTCTCTCCCCCGCCGACGACGTCTATCATATCGACAAGACCCAGTTTGACGTGCCGTTTGTCTGCGGCGCCCGTGATCTGGGCGAGGCGCTGCGCCGTGTTGCCGAAGGCGCCACGATGATTCGCACCAAGGGCGAGCCGGGCACGGGCGACGTCGTCCAGGCTGTGCGCCACATGCGCAAGATCCAAAAGCAGATCCGCGACGTAGTTGCCCTGCGTGACGACGAGCTCTTTGAGGCAGCCAAGCAGCTGCAGGTGCCGGTCGAGCTGGTCCGCGAGGTCCATGCCACGGGCAAGCTCCCCGTCGTGAACTTTGCCGCCGGCGGCGTAGCGACCCCCGCCGACGCCGCGCTGATGATGCAGCTGGGCGCCGAGGGTGTCTTTGTCGGCTCGGGCATCTTTAAGAGCGGCGACCCCGCCAAGCGCGCCGCCTCCATCGTTAAGGCCGTGGCAAACTTCACCGACGCCAAACTCATTGCCGAACTTTCTGAGGACCTGGGCGAGGCCATGGTGGGCATCAACGCCGACGAGATCGAGATCATCATGGAGGAGCGCGGACGCTAGTCCAGCAGAAAGGATCGCACATGAGCGATTACGCAGACCAGACGGTCGCCGTGCTGGCGGTCCAAGGCGCTTTTGCCGAGCACGAGGCAAGGCTATCCGAGCTGGGCGCACGTTGTATTGAGCTGAGGCAGGCGGCCGATTTGCAGCAGAACTTTGACCGCCTGGTCCTCCCCGGCGGCGAGTCCACCGTTCAGGGCAAGTTACTTGCCGAGCTTGGTATGCTCGATGAGCTTCGCACCCGCATTGTTGAGGGCATGCCCGTCCTGGGCACCTGCGCCGGCTTGATTCTATTAGCGCGCGATCTTGCCGCCCACGACGATAAGGGGACGCCGCGCTTGGCAACCATGGATGTGCTCGTTGAGCGCAATGCCTACGGCAGGCAACTCGGCAGCTTTCGAGCCAAGGGGCAGGTAGCCGGCATCGACGGTGAAGTGCCGCTGACGTTTATCCGTGCGCCCCGCATCGTCGAAGTGCACGGCAATGCCCAGACTTTGGCTAACGTCGATGGCCGCATCGTCGCCGCCCGCCAGGGCAACCAGCTCGGCGTAACCTTCCACCCCGAACTCGATGAAGACACCCGCCTCCACGAACTGTTCCTACAAATGTAGGCGGAATAGAAACGAGCGTGGATTTTCGCACACACAACAAATGAGAGTGGATAATCTCCCACTTTGAGCTTGAATGCAGGCTCAAACCGGGAGATTATCCACTCTCGTGCTATGTAGTCGTTTAAGAACGTCCCCAATGACTACTTTTTGGCAGGCTTGGATTAAGGCAACGCCGATGTCTTGGTACCGACAGCGAAAACCCGCCAGAGCGAGCAAGGTGCCTTGAAACAAGGCGGCATTGACCTTCTGGTCATGCCGCCGAAGTTGAAAGGCAGATTGCCGCTCTGGCGGGTTTGCAGCGTCAACTAGTTACGCGGGTTGGTAAACCCGCGTAACCCAACTAGAAGCGGTTGCCGCGGAAGCCGCCACCGTTGCGGCCGCCGCGATCGCCGCCGCGACCGCCGCGGTCGTTACCACGGTTGCCGCCGAAGCCGCCACGGTTGCCACCGCGGTCGCCATAGCCACCACGGTTGCCGCCAAAGCCGCCGCGACCGCCACGGTCGCCGCCACGGTCACCAAAGCCGCCACGGCCGCCACGATCGCCACCGCGACCGCCACGGTCACCGCCGCGGCCACCGCGATCGCCAAAGCCACCGCGGCCACCACGGTCGCCGCCACGGCCACCGCGATCGTCACGGCCACCGCGAGGACCGCGGTCCTCGTCCAGGCCCATGGCGACGAGCGGAGCGATAACCTTATCGAGGGCAGCCATCAGCTCGGTGGCCTCCTCGTAAGAAAGCTCGGGCAGGAGCTTCTCCTTCTTGTTGGCAAGCTCGACCAGGCCCTCGGCGGCATCCTCGGCAGCGAAGACGACGATCTTGCGCATATCGCCCTCGGCGTCGTCGATGCGGCCGACCAGATCGGCAGCCTCGGCCTCGGCCATCAGGCCATCGAGCTCACGAAGGCGCATGCCCAGCAGGTCGGACATCTCCTTCTGCTCCATCTTGGGCTTGAGGTCAAGCAGCTTGATGGCGCGCTCGATGTTCGCCATGCGCTCGGCCTTGGCCTCCTCCTCCTTGGAAATAGCAAAGCGACGGCTACGCAGCAGGCGGGCGGCCTTCTGCATCTTGTCCATCAGCTCTTCGTCATCGTAATCAACGGCGGCCTCGACAACCTCGGCCTCCTCCTCGGCGGAAACCTCGTCAGCAGCCTCAACCTCGGCAGCTTCGGTCTCCACGGTCTCGACTGCCTCGACCTCGGCAGCCATGGTCTCGTTCTCGGTCTCGTTCATGATCTCTTCGTTCTCGGACATGAGACTCCTTCTTGGCCCTCTCGGGCATCATCGCCCCATTCGCGGGGCCCGTCGCGCACTCTTTGCGCTTTAAACATTCATGCCTCTCGGCAAAACGTCCATTAGTTTATGGTGTCGTCCGCTAATCTAGCTGCAGAATCTATGTGCACACATTAATGCGACATGTGCGACTCGCGGCGAGCGTACACAACCGACACCGCGAAGCCAACCAGGGCAATCACGGCCGCCATGCGCACGGCGGCTGCAAATCCAATCGCCTGGGCAACGTCCGTCGCCACGCCGGCAGCACCGGCAGCCGCCGCAGAACTCGAGAGCAGGCCGATAAACAGCGACGGGCCAAACGATGCGGCAATCATGTTCCACGTGTTGAGCAATGCCGTTCCGTGAGGATGCTCAGCGGCGGGCAGCGTCTCCAAGCCGGCCGTTTGCGAGGGGCTCAGCACCAAACCGACTCCGGCATACACCACAACGGTCAGCGCCACGACGACGCCGATGTTCATGCTTGCCGCCGTCATCGAGATGGCAGTCTGCCCCACGGCAATCAGGGCAAAGCCGACCGGTAGCAGCGGCCATGCGCCATGGGCATCCATCACGCGTCCGCCCACAATCGAGGTCACGGCGTTGCAGGCAATTGCCGGCAAAATGAGCAGGCCCGCGACAAGCGCGGTCATGCCGTATGCGCCCTCAAAATAGAGCGGCAACAAAACGCTCATCGAGAACGTCGTCATCATCGACACCACCACAAGCAGACAGGCAGGCCAAAAACGAACGCTCGTCATGGGACGCACGTTGAGCACCGGATGGACGAGCTTGAGCTGACGGGCCGCAAACAGGCCGAGCAGCACAACCGCGGCGAAAAGCGTCACGATGCCGGCCATCACATTGGCCGAGAACTCGCCTACGGAATACACGAACGCCGTAATGCCGGCGGCGAGCAAAATAACCGACAGGATATCGAGCGAAACATCCAGGCGCTCTCCGACATTTCGAACGAGCTTTGCACCCGCCGCAGCGACCACAACACCGCCCACCAGCGGCACTAGGAACACCGCCCTCCAGCCAAACAACGTGCACATAAGACCACTGATCACAGGTCCAAACGCCGGCCCCAGCGTAATGCAGGCACCGCCCAAGCTCAGATACAGACCGAGCTTCTCGCGCGGAGCGCAAGATAGCACCACATTCATCATGAGCGGAAACAAGATGCCCGATCCCGCAGCCTGCAAAATGCGACTTGGCAGCAAAACGACAAACGACGGGGCGACCAGGCACAGGACTTCGCCGGCGACCATGCAGCCGCATGCAAAGAACAGCAGCTTGCGCGTCGAAAAGCGTCCGGACAGAAAGGCCATGATGGCCGTAAAGATCGACGTCACGATCATGTAGCCCGAAACAAGCCACTGCGCCGTGGTGGCACTCACCGAAAAGGCCGCCATAATGTCGTGCAGCGCCACGTTAATGATGTTCTCGTTAAACGCGGCAACAAAGGCTGCGATATACATGACGACGAGAAACGCCGAAGTGCCCGATGGCGTTGCCCTAACTTGTTGCTGAGATTTGTTCCCCATGCATTTCCTTCCTCTTGGAACGACCGTCGCATCGCCCCGGAGGAACCGTCCAGGGCGAGAATGAGCCCTAGACTTACGCCAAATGCCGCAACACGACGAATCTGGCAACATGGTCCAACGTCGAAAGATCGTAACGCGGACGCGCTGCTTTCCTTCCGCGCTATTATTGAAAGTCCACGAAAGCATGAGACATGAGGAGCCCGCCATGATTAAGCCCATCATGAAATCCGAGTTCTTTTTGCGTCTGCCTTCCGAAGACGCGGGACCCGACGATGCCGCGACCGGGCAGGACCTCCTGGATACGCTCCTTGAGCATGAGCACGAGTGCGTGGGGCTCGCCGCCAACATGATCGGCGTGCGCAAGCGCATCATCTGCGTAAAGGACGGCAACAGGACGCTGCTGATGTACAACCCTCAAATTCTTGAGCAGGTCAATGCCTATCAGACGAGCGAAGGATGCCTCTCGTTGATCGGCGAGCGCCCCTGTACCCGCTACCGTCGCATTAAGGTGGAGTATTTGGACGAGAACTTCGTCCACCGCATCAAAAACTTCTCGGGCTACACCGCCGAGATCATCCAACACGAAATCGACCACTGTTGCGGAATTGTTATATAGTTCCGCCGTTCTACCGAACGGCGGACCACTTGACGCTGCGCGAGCCGCATTCACGCCAATCTGACGTTCAGCTTCAAGGGCGCGACCAAAAGGTCAGCGCCCTTTCGCTTCACGTCACCTTGGCGCAAATGCGGCTCGCTCGCTGTCGTATGCCTATCCTGCGACGTCTCAACCCTCGCAGCGGAAGATATCCAATCCCCTACGCTTGACGGTAATGATCGAAGAAGTCGGCGAGGTCCTCGAGCGACTCTTTGAGCACTTCCATACGCGGCAGGTACACGATGCGGAAGTGGTCGGGCTCGGCCCAGTTAAAGCCGCCGCCGCGGGTGATCAGGATCTTCTTCTCGTGCAGCAGGTCGAGGGCGAACTGCTCGTCATCTGTGATGTTGAATTTCTTGACATCCATCTTGGGGAAGATATAGAACGCCGCGCGGGGCTTGACCACCGAGATGCCATCGATCTTGCTGAGCGCCTCGTACACAAAGTTGCGCTGCTCATACACACGACCGCCAGGACGGATGTAGTCGTTGACCGACTGGTGTCCGCCGAGCGCCGTCTGGACGATTGACTGAGCCGGCACGTTGGAGCACAGGCGCATGTTCGAGAGCATGTTGATGCCCATAATAAAGTCGCTCATGCAGCGCTGGTTGCCCGAAAGCACCATCCAGCCAATACGATAGCCCGCGATCATATGCGACTTGGAAAGGCCGCTAAAGGTGACGCAGGGCAGGTCGGGGGCGAGTGATGCAATGGAGACGTGCTCGTAGCCGTCCATGCACAGGCGGTCGTAGATCTCATCAGCAAAGATCATCAGCTGATGCCTGCGTGCAACCTCGACGATACCCTCGAGCACCTCGCGCGGATAGACGGAACCCGTGGGGTTGTTGGGGTTGATGATGACGAGGGCTTTGGTCGCGCTCGTGATCTTGGACTCCATATCGGCCAGGTCGGGATACCAATCGGCCTGCTCGTCGCACAGATAGTGCACGGGATGTCCACCGGCAAGGGTTGCGCACGCCGTCCACAGCGGATAATCGGGGCTGGGAATCAGAATCTCGTCACCGTTATCGAGCAGCGCGTTCATCGAAAGCTGGATGAGCTCGGACACGCCGTTGCCCGTGTAGATGTGCTCCATCTGAACATTGGGCAGGCCCTTGATCTGCGAGTACTGCATGATCGCCTTGCGCGCGGAGAACAGGCCGCGCGAGTTGGAATAGCCTTCGCAGTCGGGCAGCTGCTGGCGCATGTCCTTAATGACCTCATCGGGCGTGCGGAAACCAAAGGGCGCCGGATTACCGATATTGAGCTTGAGGATGCGCTCGCCCTCGTCCTCCATACGGGCAGCCTCGTCGACGACGGGACCGCGCACGTCATACAGGACGTTATCGAGCTTGGTGGATTTAGAAAAAGTACGCATGGTGGTGCTCCTTGGAATTTGAGCTGAAGGACTAGGTTCGGATTTGGCAACGTTATGGGACGAGGACGTCTCGCCTCGATCGGCGTCACCGGCGAGCAGCCAGGTAACATCGACCTCCAAAATACGGGCGAGCAGCTCTGCCACATCACGCCGCGGGATCGTCTTGCCGCTCACATATTGGCTCATCTGACTCTTGCCGAGTTTTTTGCCGAGCATCTCCGATGCGCGGATCACGTCCGACTGGCGAACGTCGCGATCGGACATAGTCTGTCGCAGGCGATCGCTAAACGTCTCTTGGGCCACAGGAACCTCCTTGCTGGCAAAGTTCAATTTATAGGACACGAATTGAACCAAGGTTCAATTTAGCAAGCAGTATAGCGCCGTACCTAATTCGAAAGTTCAATTTCATAAGAAAACGTACCGAACTCCGAGATTTGCCCAAAGCGGACAATAACGTGCACGCGTTTAGAGGTATTCAAGGAATCGAGCAGCAGCAAGCGAAACGTCGGCCGTTCGATATATGGCGTTAATCTGCCGATGGGGACGTCCCTCGAGCGGACGAATGGCGACATTGAACTGGCAGCGCCGCAAGATGAGCTCCGGAAGGATGCTCACGCCCAAGCCGTCCTCGATCATGGCCATAATCGCATAGTCATCCCAGGTCGACAGTTTTGAGCGCACCGTCAGCCCCGCCCGACGGAACAGCGGCGTAATCTCGTCATCGGTGCCGCGTTCCAGCAGAATAAACTGCTCGTTGGCCAAATCGGCAAGTGAAACGGCCCCCTCACTAGCAAGCAGAGAGTCTGTCGGCACCACCGCCATCAACTCGTCGCGCACCAAAGATCGCGATGTCATGCCATTTTCTCGGGGCTCATGCGGGATAAAGCCCAGATCGCAGCGGCCCTGCGCCACCCATTGTTCAATCTCTGAATAGTCGCCCATCAGCAACTCGTAATCGACGTCTGGATAATCGGCGCGAAAACGCGCAATCACCGGCGGCAGTACGTGGGTCGCCACGCTCGAAAACGTACCGATGCAGATTTTGCCACGCATGAGCCCACGCATCTCATCCACACGCCGCTGCAAGCGAATGAATTCCTCGCAGAGCGCCTCGACAGCCGGCATGACCTGCCGCCCGTCGGCAGAAAGCGTCACGCCCTCGCGGCTGCGGTCGAGCACCTTAAAGCCCCAGTCGGCCTCGAGGTCGGCCACCATGCGGCTCACGCCCGATTGCGAATAGCTCAGGCGCTCGGCGGCGCGCGTAAAGCTTCCGGCGCGCACTGTCTCGAGCAGCACCTGCATCTTTTGAATATTCGTTTCCACGACACGCCTCCGCCTTTGCATGATGTTTTGTCATGTTATCCATGCATTATATTCGCTTTTCTTCTAAGGCAACCTCACCCATAGTGAACATGCAGGGATATGAAAGGGGCGGCTGCGCATGAACAACGGACTGATTACGTATTTAGCAGCATTGTTGTTGTTTGGCTCCAACGGCATCATTGCCGCGGCCATCGCGCTGCCGAGCTCCGATATCGTGCTGCTGCGCACCTTTCTGGGAGCCTTCTCGCTTGTCACCATCCTCGCCATCACCCAACGCCATAAACTGCAGGCGCCATCCCGCCCTCGCGAAGCTGTGGCCTTGATCCTCTCGGGAGCTGCGTTGGGCGCCAGCTGGATTTTTCTGTTCCGCGCCTATCAGACGATCGGCGTCGGCGTATCCTCGCTGCTGTACTACTGCGGCCCCATCATCGTCATGGCCCTCTCGCCGTTTATCTTTGGCGAAAAACTGACCGGGGGCAAAATCGCCGGCTTTATCGCCGTCGCCTGCGGCGCTTTTCTCGTTGCAGCGCAGGATCTCGGCGGCAACATGCCCATTGCGGGCATCGTCTGTGGCATTGCCTCGGCCTTCTGCTACGCGTTGATGGTCATCGCCAGCAAAGGCGCGCCACACATCGAAGGCCTCGAGAACTCTGCACTCCAGGTGAGCGCCGCCTTTGTGACCGCGCTGGTCCTCACGCTCGTCACCCAAGGCGCCCCCTCGTTCTTTTCCCCCGGTATCGCCGCAAGCATCGATTGGCGTGCCGTCGCTATGCTCGGCGTCGTCAACACCGGCGTCGGCTGCCTGCTTTACTTTAGCGCCGTCGCCAGGCTGCCCGTGCAGACCGTCGCGGTTGTCGGCTACCTCGAGCCGCTTTCGGCCGTTGTGTTCTCCGCCATCCTTTTGAGCGAAGGCATAACGCCGGTCCGCCTGATGGGCGCCGCGCTCATCATCGGCGGCGCGGTCTTTTGCGAACTCGCCGGCAAACGCGCAAGCACCAAGGCTGGTATCGCCCAGGCAGCGCGCGCTTAAGGGACATTTTCTCGGGGCGCATGCGGGATAAAGCCCAGGTCGCAGTGGCCCTGCACCTCACGGGAGATGCAGGGCCATTTTGCATTGCAGTAAAGCTATGGGCTACGAACGACGCGGCTCGGGAACCACGAGCCTATCGGGGCTCGCGCCCTCGGCATCCATCAGGCTCACGTAACGAATCGACGGATCCCCATACATCGCGTAGTAATAATTGCCCGTGCGCGCGCTAAAGCATCCGGTATAGATAGTCTTCTCGAACTTGCCATCGCCCATCCTGGACGCCCCCTCAATCATCACCACGCCCTCGAGCGAGCGGAACATGCGAACGACGTTTTCGGTCTCGCTCTCCTTTTGCGGGTAATTGGCATTGAGGTACGCCGCCTTTACAAAACGGCTCGGCGAATAGCAATCGCCCGGAATGCCGCGCATGCCGGCACCGGCTCCATAGGGCTTAAGCTCGGCGCCACGCCATGTCGCCGTCTGCGGAAAATCGCTTGTGGCGGTGATATAGGTGCGCAGGTTTTCCATGTGCCACGGGAAGGTCGGCTGGTTGGCAAGGGTGTCGACCGGATCGTCGTATACATGCAGGCCGTCAGCCATCATCTCGACCACGATGCTGCGCTGGCTGTCGCCGATAATCCAATGGAGCAGCGACACGCCCAGCCCCTCTCCGGCAGATTTGGCGACAATCACCGTGTCGCGCAGCGCGGCCTCGACCTCATCGACCGTCGAGAACGTCGCTGCCACCCACAGGGGAAACTCATAGGCCGCGATATTGTTCTTGCCGTCGACAGGGCCCTCGGCATACTCGGCATAGCCGGGAAAGTTGAGCCCCGCCACAGCCAGACCCGCATCGTTACCACAGTCGAAAAACATGGGATAGTTCTTGTAATCGATGCACATGCCGATTACCGCGTGTGCCGCCGACGCATCGTCGATAAACGAATACGGAATGTGGAACCCGCGCGGCATCACGCGAACCTGTTGGCCGTAGTCAAAGCTCCAGTCGAGGTTGCGGCCCAGATACATGTGGCCAGAATTATCGGTAAATCGAATGCTCGTGCACATAGCGCCTCCTAGCTTTACGGTCCTGCTAAGGTTATTGTCACCAAACAAAAAGGCGCTAAACACAAAAGCCCGGACATGACAACAATGTCACGCCCGGACCAAAAGAGACGAAGTGCGGTGCTTTGGTCCCCTTAGACCAACTTTCCAAGACAGTGGTCGATCATATGCTGGACCATCTGCGCCTCGAAGCCCACAAAGTCCTGCTTGCGCTCGCGCATCTTGCCATCGACGATCTGGTCAAAGGCAACCTTGCACTTGATATAGCGCGTGGACTTGGTGACCTCCTCGTGCGTCAGGCAGCTCTCCTCCATCTTGCTGGCGCCCAGGCCAAACACCAGACGGGGGTTGTAGAGCACGTGGGGCTCGCCGGCGTCGTCCAGGTAGACGCAGACCTTCTTGGTAACGCCGATCTGGTTGGCGGCCAAGCAGCCGGCATCATCGAGCGACTTGATGGTATCGATCAGGTCCTGAGCAACCGACTCGTCCTCGACGGTCGCAACCTCGCAACGCTGGGACAGGATAGCCTCGTCGTGGCAAAGCTCTTTAATCATACGTTCCTCCATAGGGGTCGTTGTAACCGCTTAAGTATACGGTACCCACACATTTTCATGCGATAAATACCGTCCGTCTGTTACAAAGCGCCGAACATCAACATGCGAGGAACAGCAAGGTTGTAAAGGCGATATAGTAAATGAGTTCGTGTCAATCGGCCTAAACTCGGGGCCGAACAAGGAAAGGGTATGCATGGACGAACTTTTTCACGTCAGTGAGCGCAAGTCCACAATCGGGACCGAACTTCGCGCTGGACTGACAACATTCCTGGCGATGGCCTACATCATCGCCGTCAACCCCGCAGTGCTCTCGGGCGCTGGCATTGATGCGGGAGCGCTCGCCTGCGCCACCTGCCTGGGCGCCGGCATCATGACCATCTGCATGGGCATCTTCGCAAACCGCCCGCTCGCCTGCGCTTCAGGCCTGGGCATCAACGCCATGATCGCGGGCATCACCACCACCATGTGCGGCGGTGACTGGCACGTCGCCATGAGCGTTATCTTCCTCGAGGGTATCGTCATCTTGCTGCTCGTCCTTTGCGGCCTGCGCGAGGCCATCATGGACGCCATCCCCGTGGTCCTGCGCCACGCCATCTCGGTGGGTCTGGGCCTGTTTATCGCCATGATCGGCCTGTGCGACGCCGGCATCATCACCGCTGGCGCCGGTACGCTCGTCGGCCTGGGCGACGTCACCTCCCCCACCTTTATCGTCGGTATCATCTCCATCGTCGTGACGGTCGCCCTGGCCTCCCGCAACGTGCCGGGCTCGCTGCTCATCGGCATCATCGTCGCCGTTATCGCCGGTATCCCGCTGGGTGTCACCCATGCCCCCGAGGGCCTCATCGCCCCGCTCGATTTCTCGACCTTTGGCGCCCCGTTTGCCAGCACCGCCGACGGCAACATGGCCATTGTGAAGGTCCTGACCGACCCGATGCTGCTCGTCGTTGCCTTCTCACTGCTCATGAGCGACTTCTTCGACACCATGGGTACTGCGATGGCCGTCGCCAAGCAGGGCGAGTTCTTGACCGAGGACGGCAATGTCGAGGACATCCGCCCCATCTTGGTCGTTGACTCCGTGGCCGCTGCTGCCGGTGGCTTTATGGGCGCCTCCTCCATCACCACCTTCGTCGAGTCCACTTCCGGCGCTGCCGACGGTGGCCGCACAGGCCTCACCTCCGTCACCACCGGCGTGCTGTTCATCCTCGCCGCGTTCTTCTCCCCCATCGTCTCCATCGTTTCCAGCGCCGCCACTTGCGGTGCCCTGGTCTACGTCGGTTACCTCATGATGAGCGAGGCCTCCGGAATCGACTGGTCCGACGTGTCGCAGGGCTTCCCGGCGTTCATGATCGTCGCCGGCGTACCCTTCACCTACTCCATCTCCGCCGGCATCGGCCTGGGCTTTATCGCCTACGTGGTCGTCGCGCTCTTTAAGGGAGAGGCTTCCAAGATCAAGCCGCTCATGTGGGTCGCGGCCCTTGCCTTCCTCGTCTACTTCTTCGTAGCGTAACGGCAAAGCTGCCAAAGCAGAACACCAAAGCGCGGAGTCGCATCGAGCGGCTCCGCGCTTTTCTTTTAAGCCCAGGCAACGCACGGACGCGCGATATATTGCTTCCCAAGTTTTGGACATTTTGCCCTCCAAACGGCACTACCGCCGGCCACATTCTGTAGATATGCTGGGCGTAATCGCATAGGCCCTATGAGGATGGGAGTAACCATGGCCGCCTTGTTCACGACCCCCAAGCGCAATGACAAAACCTCTGGAGCCCATTTTGTCGAGCCCGACGTGCGCCGTCGCACGCTGCTCGCACACGGCAGCTGGCGCCGCGTGACGCGCCGCATCGTTGTAGGCGCCGTATGCGCGCTTACGGTGAGCTCTCTGCTCATGCCGAGCATCTCGCTCGCGGCGGAGTGGGTCAACGTCGGCGGCACCCAGTACAATTACGGCACTGAGGCGGGCGACGCCGCCGGCACCTGGTCATGGGACGGTGCCGACGACATGAAGCTCAACAACTATAACGGCGGTGCAATCGAGGCCGCAGGCAAGCTCAACGTCAATTACTCGGGAAACAACACCGTCACCAACGGCGACGGCCACGGCATCTCGGTTGAGGATGGCAATGCTGAGAGCGCCGAGCTTAACATCCAGGGCGGTGCATCCGACACGCTCAGCGTGACGTCGTCTAGGGACACCATCACCTCCGACGGAGACATCAACATCGACGGAGCCGGCACCGTCAACGCCACGAGCACCAAGTCTGACGCCATTGACGCCGAGGGAGACATCACCATCAAGGGTTCGGGCACCGTCAACGCCACAGGCAAATCGGATGCCATCAGGGCGAGTGGCAATATCACGATCGACAACAGCGGAAACGTCACCGCCAAGGCCACCAGGGATGAGGGTATCCAAACTGGCGAGACCCTCACCATCAAGGGCGGCGGCAAGGTAGAGGCCAGCTCTATCGAAGACGTGGCGATTTGGTCTGGTGGCAACATCGATATCTCGGGCGGTAGCCAGGTCAAGGCAAACTCTAAGGAAGACTATGCCGTTAAGGCCATAGGCAGCCTCACGGTCTCGAACGCATCCCTTAACGCACATGGTGTTGGATACGGCATCTATACCTACAAGGGCATCACGATCGATGGCGCAACCGTGACGGTCCGTGCAAGTGCAGGGAGCGGTGAAGCCAGCGCCCTCTTCACCGACGAGGACGACATCGTCATCAAGAACGGCTCGACTGTGGATGCGTTCGCAGAAGACCAATTCTCGACCGCAATCTCCACCAGAAACTACAACCCCAACGAAGCGGGTGGTCACATCTACATTAGCGACTCCGTTGTCAAGGCTATAGCCCGCTATGTCGAGTCCGGTAGCGACAGCCCTGACCACTACAGCAACGACCAAAGCAGCGTGGTCATCCCTGAGCCTAGGGGTCTGAACATCGGTATCTTCGCCCAGACCAGCGAGGGCATCACGCCCGCGACTATTTCGATCGTCCGCAGCAAGGTCACTGCCGAAGGAGACACGGCGGCGATCTTCGCCCTTGCCATGAGCGCGGACGGCAAGGCAATCGGCACCATCGAAATCGAAGGCTCCACCATCCTGACGCCTGAAGGCGGCAAGGTCATTGACTATCGCAACAAAGAAGAGCTCAGCAACGGCGACATCTACGAAGCGGGTCAAACCATCGGCACGGGCGACGCCACGATCCACTCTCCCTATGACGCCGCTGTCGCCAAGAGCACGGTCATCGCGCCTCCCGAGGAGATCAAACCCGAGGAGAAGCCAGGCGAGACCAAGCCCGAGGGTTCCAAGTCCGAGGGCACGAAGACGACCAAGACCGTTGCAGTTGCAGCCACGGGAGCCAAGACCGCCGGCAAACTCGCGGCAACCGGCGACGCCTCGAGCGCAGCCATCGTGGCAGCCGCCCTTGCGGGAACAGCCGCCATCGCCGCGGGCACCGTGGTGAGCCGCAAGCGTGCATAGACGCCTCGATCTTTAACGCACGGGGCGGCACCCCCGAATACGCCTAGTCCGCACGCCGTTTAGCAACGCCACCGCCAAGCTCCCCTCCGGCGGTGGCGTTTCCTGTTTGCACTCGTATGGCGCACACGCGAGCGGAGTCGCAACAAGCGGCTCCGCGCTTTGTGATTAATGCCCGACAACGCGTAGGTGCGCAGCTTATTCCTCTTCCGGATTTTGGACATTTTGCCCTCCAAACGGCACTACCGCCGGCAACATCCAGCAGATACGCTGAATCTAGCCGTATAGGCCCTATGAGAACGGGAGCAACCATGGCAGCCTTGTTCACGACCCCCAAGCGCAATGACACTACCGCCGGAACCCATGTTGCCGAACCCGACGTTCGCCGTCGCATAGGACTCGCGCACGGCAGCTGGCGCCGCGTGACGCGCCGCATCGTCACGGGCGCCGTGTGCGCGCTCACGGTGAGCTCGCTGCTCATGCCGAGCGTCTCGCTCGCAGCGGAATGGGTCAAGGTCGGCGGCAACAAGTACAACACCGCGGCGAGCGACGAGGCCGGTACCTGGTCGTGGGACGGCGCCGACGACTTGAAGCTCAACAACTATAACGGCGGCGAGATCCAGGCCGCAGGCAAGCTCAACGTGAATTACTCGGGGACCAACATCGTCACTGCCGAATGGATCGAAGGCATCAACGTTTCTCATGGCACTAACGAGAACGCCGAGCTCAATATCCAAGGCGACGCGGGCAGCACGCTCAGCGTGACATCTACTGAGGACGCTATCCTCTCCACGGGTAATATCAACATCGACGGAGCCGGATCCGTCAACGCCACGAGCACTGGGTTTGACGCCATAAATGCCGGGGGTGATCTCGCTATCAAAGGTTCGGGCAACGTCAACGCCACGGGTGCATCGGATGGCATCAGGGCAAACGGTAATATCACGATTGACGACAGCGGAGCCGTCACCGCCAGGACTACCGAGGACAAGGGTATTGGAACCGACAAGAACCTCACCATCAAGGGTGGCGGGACGGTCGAGGCAAGCTCAGCTGATGGTGAGGCCCTTTGGAGCGGCGGCAATATCAACATCTCGGACGGCAGCCAGGTCAAGGCAAGCTCCGAGAAAGACGCTGCCGTCGAGGCCAAGGGCAGCCTCGCAGCCACAAACGCCTCCCTCAACGTAAACGGTGTTGAATATGGCGTCTATGCCCACAAGGGCATCACCCTCGATCATGCAAACGTGACAGTCCGCGCAAGTAAAGGCAGATACGGTAGCGCCATTGCCCTCTTCACCTACCCAGACGATATCGTCGTCAAGAACGGCTCCACCGTGGACGCGTTTGCGGAAGGCGAGGTTTCGGCTGCATTCTCCACCAGAAGCGATCGACCCAACGAGGAGGGTGGCCACATCTACATCAGCGACTCCGTTGTCAAGGCCATAGCCCGCTATGTCGAGAACGGCGACGGCCCCATCCCCTACAGCGAAAACCAAGATGGCGAGACGAGCCCCGAGCCCCAAGGCGAGAACATCGGCATCATCGCCCAGACCAGCGAGGGCGTCACACCCGCAGTCATCTCGATCATCCGCAGCAAGGTAACGGCCGAAGGAGATACAGCGGCAATCTTTGCCCGTGCCATGAGCGCTGACGGCAAGGCAATCGGCACCATCAAGATTGAGAACGCCGCCATCCAGACGCCCGAAGGCGGCAAGGTCATTGACTATCGCAAGCTCCGTGACGGCATCTACGAGGCAGGCCAAGCCATCGGCACGGGCGACGCTGTGATCGACTCCCCCTATAACGAAGCTGTCGCCAAGAGCATGGTCATCGCACCTCCCGAGGTAGCCAAGCCGGAAGACCCCAAGCCCGACGAGACCAAGCCCGCAGAAAGCAAGCCCGCGGAGTCCAAGCAGAACCCCAAGCCTGAGGGCTCAAAGCCGACCAAGGCCGTTGCGGCTTCAATCACGAAAGCCAAGACTACCGGCGTGCTCGCGGCAACCGGCGACACCTCGGGTGCGGCCATCGTGGCAACCGTCCTTGCGGGAACAGCCGCTATCGCCGCAGGCACCATGGCGAGCCGCAAGCGCTCTTAGACGCCTCTGCGCACATGGCAGCTCCCGCGAAGGCTCCGAGTCCCAGCACCGTTTAACAACGCCACCGCCGAGCTCCCCTCCGGCGGTGGCGTTTTCCATATGCGTCCGCAGGGTATGCACGAGATTGTCTTTGGTCTAGCCCAACCTGCATGAGCCGGCGTGCGACAATGGGGGCCGTCGATATCACAACGCCGAGAGAAGCCCGTCATGGAAGCGCATCAAAAGCAGATAACCGTTTATTCGAATCATACGGAAAGCGCGCCTGTCATCTACCTTCCTGTGGTCGTGGGCGACGGCAGCGAGGTTTATAAGTGTTGCCGAGAGCTCAACTGTCCGCCATTCGCCCTTGTCACCATTGGCGGGCTCGATTGGAATCGCGAGCTGAGCCCCTGGGCATGCGACGGGACCGTACGCGATGCCGAACCTTTCGGCGGCCAAGCTGCCGATTTTCTTGATGAGCTGCTGAATCAGATAATCCCCCAGGTCGAGTCGTCGCTTCCTCAGCCGCCCACCTGGCGCGGCATTGCCGGTTACTCGCTCGCGGGCCTCTTCGCACTCTGGTCCCTCTGGCAAACCGACGCCTTTGACCGCGCCGCGAGCGCATCGGGGTCGCTATGGTTTCCCGACTTTGTCGATCGCGCCAGCACGGCGCCATTTGCCAGCAGCCCGCAGGCTGTCTATCTGTCGCTCGGTAAAAAGGAGGCCAAGACTCCCAACCGCATGATGCGGCACGTACTCGACGATACGCGCGCAATGGAAAAGCTGCTCGGCGAACGTGGTATTCCCACGACGCTGGAGCTCAACCCCGGCAATCACTTTTCCCAGACCGACTTGCGCATGGCCCGCGGCATCCACTGGATACTGACGCATTAAATATGGTGCCCACGCGCATATACGCATGGGCACCATATCTTGTTTTAGCTGAACACAGCTGCTACTCAGCAGCCTCCTCAAGCTCGGAGACATCAAACTCAAAGTCGTTGCCCGGTAGGATGGCATTGAGCACAATGCCCACCAGCGAACCCACGGCAAGGCCCGAGAGCGAAATGGTCACGCCGCCCAGCTCCAACACGATAGCTCCGGCAGTGCTGTACGCAATGCCGAGCGAAAGCACCAGCACCAGGGCGGCCACCAGCACGTTGCGGTTGTTCTGGAAATCGACCTGGTTCTCGATGAGGTTGCGGACGCCCACGGCGCTGATCATGCCATAGAGCACGAGAGACACGCCGCCGATCACACACGCCGGCATGGCCGCAATGACAGCCGCGAACTTGGGGCAGAACGAGAGCACAATGGCACAACATGCGGCAATGCGAATCACGCGCGGGTCAAACACACGCGTTAGGGCAAGCACACCGGTGTTCTCGCCATAGGTGGTGTTAGCTGGAGCGCCAAAGAGCGATGCGAGAATGGTCGCCAGGCCGTCGCCAAGCAGCGTGCGATGCAGGCCAGGATCGGCGATGTAGTTACGCTCGCAAGTGGAGCCGATAGCCGAGATATCACCGATATGCTCGATCATGGTCGCAAAGGCCAGCGGCATAATGGTGATGATGGCCGTCGTGGCAAGACCGCTATCGAACTGCGGGCCAAAGAGCGCAAACACGGTGTTATCCCACACGACGGGCAAGCCAACCCAGGGAGCGGCTGCGACGCCCGAGAAATCAACCTCGCCGAGCGCAGTCGCAACGGCATAGCTCACCACAACGCCCAGCAGAATCGGCACGATCTTGACCATGCCACGGCCCCAGATGTTGCAGATGACGATCACCGCCACAGCGACAACGGCAACAAGCCAATTGGTCTGGCAGTTGGCGATGGCAGAGCTTGCCAAGATCAGGCCGATGGAAATGACGATGGGGCCAGTCACCACCGGCGGAAAGAAGCGCATAACGCGCTTGGCACCAAACGCGCGAAACAGGGCCGCCAGCACCGGATAGAGCAGGCCGGCACAGGCTACACCTAGGCAGGCGTAGGGCAAAAGCTCGGCCTCGCCGTTGGGCGCAATCGCGGCATAACCGGCAATAAAGGCAAACGATGAGCCCAAAAATGCCGGCACCTTACCACGCGACAGGAAGTGGAACAGCAGCGTGCCCAAGCCGGCAAACAAAAGCGTTGGCGACACCGAGAGGCCGGTGAGCACGGGCACCAGCACCGTGGCGCCAAACATGGCAAACAGATGCTGCAGGCCGAGCAAAAACATGCGCGGACGGCCGAGCGACGATGCGTCGTAGATGGCATCGGTGACGGCGGGCGTCGAAGACTGGGACATGGATGTCCTTTCGAATGGAAGGGCGATCGGGCATATCGGATAACCTGCCCGAACGATACGATCCGAACCATTGTACGCGATGCACCATGTCTCGCACGCGCCGTCACCTGCGAACGTTACTGCTACTTCCAAACGCGCTCGGCAATGCGTTTGACCAGCGCGATCTTTGCCCATTGCTCGTCCTCGGTCAACTTGTTGCCAATCTCGCAACTAGCAAAACCGCACTGGGGCGACAGATACAGGTTCTCGAGCGGAACATACTTTGCAGCCTCGTGAATACGCTCGACGATGGCATCCTCGTCCTCAAGCTCAGCGGCCTTGGTGGTCACTAGGCCCAACACGACCTTCTTGCCGGGGGCAACGTACTTGAGCGGCTCAAAGCCACCGGCACGCGGAGTATCGAACTCAAGGTAAAACGCATCGACGTTCTCGTGTGCGAACAGGTACGGCGCGATGGGGTCATAGCCGCCCTCGAAGGCATAGGTGGAGTGGTAATTACCACGGCACACATGCGTGTTGATGACCAGGTCGTCGGGCTTGCCCTCGATGGCGGCGTTGTTGAGCGCCACGCCCAGCTCGGACACCTTTTGCAGGTCGACCGGGCTCATACCAGTCTTTGCCACAAAGTCGGTATCGCAATAGATGCCCCAGGTGCAGTCATCAAATTGAACGTTGCGGCAGCCTGCGGCATACAGGTCGGCAATCACGGTGCGGTAGGCCGCCGCGATGGCGTCGGCAAGTTCCTCATCGGTCTTATAGACAGCGCGCAGGCTCTCCTGCTGGCCATCGCAGCGGTCGAGCGTAACCTCCGAGAACGTCTGGATCGGCGCCGGAATGGTCTGGCGTGCAACGTGGCCCTCCCCCTCGAGTGCCTTGACAAACTTAAAGTGCTCGACGAAGGGGTGGTTCTCGCCGCTGATGGGGCCGGTCACCACGGCGGTGTCAGCCGTGGTCTCCTCGTCGTGGAACATATAGCCCGTACGCGAGGTGCGGCGTTCAATGCCGTTGAGCCCCCACATAAAGTCGAGGTGCCAGTAACTGCGACGAAACTCGCCATCGGTAATCACCTGCAGACCGGCGGCCTTTTGCTTGTCCACCAGGTCGCGAATAGCCTCATCCTCGACGGCCTTAAGCCCCTCGGCATCAAGCGTGCCTGCCGCATAGGCAGCGCGGGCATCCTTTACGGCCTGCGGACGAAGAAAGCTGCCGACGATATCAGCGCGAAACGGCGCGTTCGGTTGAATTGAAGTGCTCATAGATATCTCCCTTTGCATTGGTTGCTTTACTGGGACAGAGTATGAGCGCTCATATAGCCATCGTAAAATATACGTTTATAACAGTTTGATATAGATGCTTCCTATATCAGTTGGGACTGCCATGAAGAGATTTGACCTGTACAGGACGCAGCAGTCTAGATATGCTGACGAATCGCGTCGATATAGGCCCGACCGTAGCGCGTAAGCGTCGTGTTCTTGCGCGTGATGATGCCAATCTCCATGTACTCGTCCACGTCGAGCGGAATCGAGATAATGCCGGGGCCGTTGAGCTCGTGGCTGATCACGCCCGAGCATACCGTGTAGCCGTTGAGGCCCATGGCCAAATTGAACAACGTCGCACGGTCGCGCACGCGGATATTCTTGCGACGCTCAAACGTCGAGGTCAGCTCCTCGGAATAGTAAAACGAGTTGTAGCTGCCCTGCTCGTAGGACAGGAACGGGTAGTCTTCCAGATCCTCGAGCGTCACGCTGGAGCGGTCCGCCAGCGGATGGTCGGCACAGACGAAGATATGCGGCGTGGCGCAGAAGAGCCCTTCGAACACGAGCTCGTTGGCCGCCAGCATGCGCTCGATGACCTCGCGGTTGTGCTCGGACAGATACAGGATGCCCAATTCGCTTTTCATATGCGCGACGTCCTCGATAATCTCGTGAGTCTGCTCCTCGCGCAGGGTAAAGTCGTAGCGCGCGGCATCGAACTCACGGATCACATCGACAAACGCGTTAACGGCAAAGGAATAATGCTGGCAGCTCACACTAAAGTGCGGCACCTGCTCGGACTCGCCCTTGTACTTGCCTTCGAGCAGATCCGCCTGGTCGAGCACCTGGCGCGCGTAGCCCAAGAAGGTCTCGCCCTCCTCGGACACAATGACACCCTTGTTGGTGCGCTCAAAGATGTGCACACCCATCTCGTTTTCGAGATCGCGGATCGACGCGGTAATCGAAGGCTGCGACACAAAGAGCCGGCGCGAGGCCTCGGTGATGCTGCCGCATTCGGCAACTTTGACGACATACCTGAGCTGTTGAAGCTTCATGATGGCCTCCCTAGACGTCCGCGATACCCGAACCCGCCGCATCTGCCTGACGCATAAACGACGGCATCTCCCCCGTCGCGGCGCAGGCGGCAATCTGATGCAGAGCCCCGGCAACCGCATCGTCTGCCGCAGCGCCGATATGCCAGCGTGCGGCAGCCGTGACGGCCTCGTTGGCATTGGCGACTGCAACGGAGTTGGGGACGGCACCGATCATGGGCAGGTCGTTATCGGAATCGCCAAATACGGCCACCTCGTCGGACGTCAGGTCCAAAGCGCGCGCCAGCTCCAGCGCAGCGCAACCCTTGTCCCAACCTGCTGGAAGAATGTCGAACAGGCGCACACGATTGTTGGGAAACACAAGCGAGAGTTCCGGCACCTCAGCGGCAACGCGCTCGCGTAGCTCCGCGAGCTCCTCACGCGAACGAGCACTCCAGATATTCGCCTTGAACACCGACGCGTCATCGACGACAGGACGGCACGGGGCCTCTTCGCCCTTGAGCCATGCGTTGCCGCCCGACTCCATGGCGCGGCGCACGCGCTCGGGGTCGCTCGTCACACAATAGGCATCGTTGCCCCAAAAGTCATCACCCAGGCCGTAGACCTTCAGATACGTATCGTCGGTCTCTTGCTCCAAGTAGTCAGCCAAGCGCATAAGGGCGGCGTTGTCGGTCGCATGCGAGGCTACCACCTCGCCGTCCACAAACATGACCTGGCCGTTGCAGAACGCGCCGGTCGAGAAGCACTCGGCGCGATTGCGGAACATCCAGCCCATCGCGGAGGGCTGGCGACCCGAAACCGGGCCAAAGTGCAGACCCGCCGCCTGCATGGCATGAATGCCCTCGATGGCGTAGTCGCTGGCGCCGTCATGCCCGGCTGGAATCAGCGTATCGTCCATATCGGTCAGCACAAGTTTAATCATAAGGCCCCCTCGGTCATTCTTAATCCCGTCTATTGTACCGACCTGCCAAAAAGAGACAGGTTTATATTGGCAGGTTTTATCTGGGAAAACGCAAAGCCCCAGTTGTTACCTGCCAAAATAAACCTGTCCCTTTTTGGCAGGTGCGCTAGTATAGGGAGCAACAGATTCGATGCGGGAGTGCCGGCGGTGCAAACCACAAGGCTGAGAGGGCATGGGGCCCAATCCTTTGAACCTGTCAGTTAATGCTGGCGTAGGGAGCATGCCGCCTTTACAGGGGCGCTGTCTATGCACAGCGCCCCTTTTCTATGCCAAGGAGGCATGTGCAGTGATCAATTCGGAACAGCTCAAGCAAAACGTAGTCAAGGCCGCGGAGGAGATTCGCGCCACCAATCCGATGGCCGGCTCCATCACCAATACGGTGACGATTGATTTTGTCGCCAACGCACAGCTCGCCGTGGGCGGATCGGCCGCCATGGTCTACCTGCCCGACGAGGGCGAGGCGCTCGTTGCCGGCGGCGGCGCCATCTATCTCAATATGGGCACGCTCTTCCCCATCTACGAGCAGACGATTCCCCGCGCAGCCAAGGCGGCGCATGACGCCGGCAAGCCCTGGGTGCTCGACCCGGTGGGCCTGGGCATCGGTAGTCTGCGCACCCAGTTGGTAAACGAGCTCAAGCAGTACAAGCCCGCCATCGTGCGCGGCAACGCCTCCGAGATCATCGCGCTTGCCGCCCTATGGAACCTTGAGGGTGAGGCAGCCGACCTCAGCCGCGCCCGCGGTGTCGACACCACCGACACCGTTGATGCCGCCCGCGATGCCGCCGTGGCGCTCGCTCGCTACACTGGCGGCGCCGTAGTTGTCTCGGGCGAGGTTGACCTGATCACCGACGGCACGACCGTGGCCAAGTCCCATGGCGGCAGCCCGCTCATGTCCAAGATCACCGGCTGCGGCTGCTCGCAGGGCGGCGTGCTGGCCGTGTATGCCTGCGCCGGCGATCCGTTTACGGCAGCCATCTGCGGCACCGCGGTCTACAACGTTGCCGGCACGCGTGCCGCCGCTGTCGCCGATGCCCCGGCAAGCTTTAAGGTCGCCTTTATCGATGAGCTCTACCGCGCGACCGCCCAGGACATCGCCGACAACCAGCTCGAGCTCGAGGAGGCATAAGCCCATGTCCGAGTCCGCAACCAGCGCCGGCATGAACACCCTGGTCGCTGTGGCCATCGCCCCATGCGGCACCGGCGACGAGCTGTCCGCCGAGGTCGCCGAGGTCGTGCGCGTCATTCGCGAGAGCGGCCTTCCCAACCGCACCACCTCGATGTTCACTGAGATCGAGGGCGACTGGGACAAGGTTATGCAGGTCATACGCGATGCGACCTTTGTGTTGGCGAGTAAGGGCATCCGAACCGAAGTCGTACTCAAAGCCGATATTCGACCCGGATTTACCGACACCATGACCGGCAAACTCGAGCGCATGGAAGCACAGATCAAAAAGCAGGAGGAAGCACGATGAGCATCCGCGACAACCTTGATATCTCGGCCTATCTGGTACTCGGCCCCGAAAACACACTCGGGCGCCCCGTGGGCGATGTGGTGGCGCAGGCGCTCGACGCCGGCTTTACCTGCATCCAGGTGCGCTCCAAGGTTGCAAGCGCGCGTGAAATCATTGCGCTGACCGGCGACGCCGCGCAGGCAATCGCACAGGCCGGCAAGACCGGTCAGGTCGCCCTACTGATCGACGACCGCCTTGACTGCGTGCTCGCCGCGCGCGAGCAGGGCATCGCTGTCGACGGCGTGCACGTGGGCCAGAGCGATATTCCCGTCGAGGTCTGCCGCAAACTTTTGGGCCCCGATGCCATTGTGGGTCTTTCGGCCCGCTGCGAGGAGATGCTCGAGTACGTCAAGACCGCCGACATGAGCCTGGTCGACTACCTAGGCGTGGGCCCGCTCCACGAGACCGAAACCAAGCGCGACTGCGGACGCGCAGCCGATGGCTCCATCATCACCAAAAGCTTTGAGGACCTGGCCGCACTCCACGCGGCAAGCCCCGTGCCCATCGTGGTGGGCGGCGGCGTCAAGACGGCCGACCTGCCGCAGCTCAAGGCCACCGGCGTCGATGGCTTCTTTGTGGTGAGCGCCGTCTGCAGCGCCGACGACCCCCACGCCGCAGCCAAGGAGCTCGTCGACACCTGGCAGCAGGCATAGACCGATGCCGAGCAGTTGCCCCGCAGCGTCATACCTTCAATAGCGGAAAGCGCATCCCAGTTTGGACCTCCATTCCGGGATGCGCTTTCCATATGCGGCTCCATTGGGAAACTGCATCCCATTCCAGGGGCGAATTATGGGATGCAGCTTCCCCTACGGTCCTCTCGCGGAAACTGCATCCCATTCCAAGTGCAAATTTCGGGATGTGCTTTCCGCTGAACACCCGGCGGTTTGCCCTACCCCGCCAGATACGCTTCCAGTGCGGGCAACGTCACTTGCGCATCGCGACGGCCGATCTGATAGATGCGCTCGAGCTCGTCGGGCTCGCGGCACAGCGACGGCACCTTCACCGATTCACTCGGCCGCACCACAAAGATCTCGCCAGCGGCTTCGCGGCGCGCTAGGTCATCGAGCGTAGCATTGTAGACCTCATGCCGATGCGCAAGCGCCGCAACAAACGCCGGATAGTGACGATACACGCGACGCAGCATAGGCATCACGCTATTGGGCTGCTTTACAAAGCCTGACGGCTGCGTCAGCACCACCACGTTGCGGTCATAGCCCTGCGCAAACAGCCAAGCGCTGGGAATGGAATCGGCAACGCCGCCATCCAGGTACTTATGCCCCTCAATGGCAACGGGCCGCGTTGCCACGGGAATTGCCGACGATGCCCGGATCCACTCGATGTCGCGCTCGTCACCATAGGGCAGGTCATGGTAGACGGCTCGCCCCGTCTTAAGGTCGGTGCACACACACGTAAACCGCATGGGGCAGGCGCGATATGTCTCCAAATCGATGGGATCGCGCTCGATGGGCACCTCGTGATAGGCAAAATCGGCATTGAACATGTCGCCGGTTCGCAACCAGCTCGTCACGCTCGCATAGCGCTTGTCGGCGCAATAGGCCTTGTTGTAGCGAATGGCGCGGCCAATCTGGCGCGATTTAAAGTTGTAGCCAAACGCCGCGCCCGCCGAGACACCCACCATATGGTCGCAGGTCAAGCCGCGCTCCATCCATACGTCGAGCACGCCCGCCGTATACATACCGCGGTAGCCACCTCCCTCGAGCGCAAGCCCCACCGTGCGCGTCGTATCTGGCTGCGCCATACGACCATCTCCGTTTCTGCGATTTAAACCGAGACAAGTATACCCGTCAACATATATCGTCTCAGTTGCATTTTCTTCAAACATCGCATCATTGCGCTACCGTTTGGCGAATAATAGCCACCCGCGGCAGAGACACCCATATACAATCCTATACTGTTATTTTTACTTAGCAGGTATTGGCAGAGAACACTGGCCGACAAATAAACCCAATGACGCAGCAAGGCAGGGGCCTGGATACACGCAAAACGTGAGTAACAACGCGCGTACACAACGAGCTCGCCCGACGCGATCCACCCCGACCTCAGAAAGCCGCTTACAGCATGGACACTGACAGCAATTACACCGAAACGCTCGAAAAGACCGTCCGTGACCTTCTCGAGCGTCAGGAGGATCTGATCAGGACCGCCTTTACCGACCAGCTCACCGGACTTGGCAACCGCGGCGGCTTTGCCCGTTCCTTAGAGGAAATCTGGGAACAGGAACTGCCCGTGACCATGGCTTTTATCGACATCGATAACCTTAAGCACTGCAACGACATCTTTGGACATGACGCAGGTAACCGCTATATCTTGCAGGTAAGCCTCTATCTCAAGCTGTATATGAAGGTAGACGAGGCGGCATTTCGTCTGGGAGGCGACGAGTTTGCCATCCTATCTACGATTGCAACCGAGGACGACCTCGCCAAACGTCTGGAACACTGCCGAGAGGTCCTGCTCAAGAATAACGATTCCGAGATGCCCCACTCGTTGCTTTTTTGCTTCCATTAAATCTTCCTTACTATATTCCATTGTTACCCTCCATAACTTCTGATTGTTGCCGTCTTGACGATTATGTATCTTTACATTACCTTCTGAAACATATGGCGCACCTTGTCCAGGCGGCTGTTTGGACGGCGGGGCTGGATGACCGGCTGACCGACAGCGGCCTGATATCCTTTCAGCTCTGTAAGGCATACGCTCCGCCCGTTGGTGTAAAAGGCCAGATCAGTACGGTATGCCTGTATACAGCGGGCGGGAATCTCGCCAGTAAAGACAACTTCATCCTTTTTTACCTGGGCCGTTTCGATGGTGGCACAGTATTTCGGTGCATCATGATAAGCCCTGGAAAGGTATTCCCGGGGCGCATAGAGGATGAAGGAGAGATAAGGTTCCAGCAGCTGCGTCCCCGATTCCTTCAATGCCTGTTCCAATACAATCGGGGCCAATGAGCGGAAGTCCGCCGGCGTGCTGACCGGACTGTAATAAAGCCCGTATTCAAAGCAAATCTTACAGTCCGTTACGTTCCAGCCGAACAAGCCCTGCTCCAGCCCGTAACGGATACCATCCCTGACAGCGTTTTGAAAACTCTGGTTCAAGTATCCCAGCGAAACCCGGCTCTCGTATTGTACACCGGAGCCAAGCGAGAGTGGTGTAACAGACAGTCCTATGGATGCCCAAAACGGGTTGGGCGGCACCTCGATATGGATGGTGTGGCTGGCTGCTTTGAGCGGCCGCTCCATATAAATGACGGAGGGTTCCTTTACCACTGTTTCAAGCTTGTATTTTTCCGACAGCAAAGCGGAAACAACCTCCAACTGCACCCGGCCCAAAAAAGAAACAATGATCTCATGGGTGATGGAATCCACTTCGCAACGCAAAAGCGGGTCAGTATCCGCAAGTTGCGTAAGAGCGTCCAGCAGCCGTTCTCTTTGCGCTGCCGTTTTCGGCGCAATCGTCGTCCGCAGCATGGGGAGGGGGTCCTCGCGCCACCTTTTACGAGGGAGCCGGGTTTGGTCCCCTAATACATCGTTTAACCTCACGCTGTCGCTGGGAAGGATAACAATTTCACCCTGATAAGCGGTGTCTGTCCGAACAATTTCCCCTTTGGATGGAATACGCATCTCTGTGATTTTCAGCTTTTCTCTCCCGGCCAGGGCCACCGTATCCCGCAGGCGCAGCGTTCCGCTGTATAACCGTAGATAGACACGCCGCTGGCCGCAATCGGTGTACTCAACCTTGAAAACGCTGCCGCATAGGGCGGCGCCCCCTGTTCCCCAATCGGTTGGAACAGCCCTGTCACCGCATCCATCAACGGTTGAATGCCAAGGCCATTTTTGGCGCTGCCATGATAGACCGGGAACAGGGAGGCGTCTTGAACCCGCTGCTGTTCCTCCCGCGCAAGTTTTTCCCGGCTGATTGGTTCTCCTGCGATATACTTTTCCAATAATTCATCGTTATTTTCGATGACCGCATCCCATGCTTCTATGTCGGTATTTTCCTCCAGGACTATTTCCGGGGACAGCGACACCGTCTGCTTGATGATAATATCGGCGGAGAGCTTATCCCGAACAGACTGAACCACGCTCTGCAAATCAACGCCAGCCTGGTCGATCTTGTTGATAAAGATAACGGTGGGAATGTTCATTTTCCGCAGGGCATGGAACAGAATACGGGTCTGGGCCTGCACGCCATCTTTAGCGGAGATCACCAAGATGGCCCCATCTAAAACAGCCAAAGAGCGGTACACCTCCGCCAAAAAATCCATGTGGCCGGGCGTATCCACAATGTTAACTTTACATCTGTGCCACTGGAAGGAAGTGACTGCCGCTTGAATGGTAATCCCACGCTGCCGCTCCAAAAACATGGTGTCCGTCCTCGTTGTCCCTTTTTCGACGCTCCCCGGTTCTGAAATGGCTCCGCTGGCATATAGCAGGCTCTCCGTCAAGGTCGTCTTTCCAGCGTCTACATGGGCAAGAATTCCAATATTGATTATTTTCATGTGATTGTCCTCCCTTTACTGCCCCGAAGGGCATAAAAATCCCCAGCAGTAAAATACTTTTACCACTGGGGATGATAATTTGCGGACATACACATATGCAGCATACACCTGTTTGTGAGTGCTGTTTTTGGGGATATGTCAAAATTGATAAGGCAAAAGTATTCTTAAATTGGGTACAAAAAACTAAGCCCATACAAAAGGGACTATCATAATCCTTTGTTCCCACTATTTGATTATAGTTTTATTTAAGAATACCTTGCCGCATATTTTTTACTCCTTTTCTGGACTTAAATCATTGTATCACATCAGTTTTAGGAAAGCAAGTACCTAAAAGAAATTTTTCTTCCCCTTATATGTAACAATCATACCGGCTTCCTAGCGTTCAGAATGTTTTCTGCTGTCTGCTGTGGTGTTTGGTTGGAATTGTCCAACCAAAAGCCGATCCGTGGTGTTGTCTGCATTTTACTAAATACAAATTCAATGTATACAGAAAGATATAAGGAGTGGGAGGGATTCCGCCGTAGTTGGCATTGTAGGAAAATCCAAAAGTTTAGATTTTCCCACAATGCTTATCTTTTGGTCTTTGGTTCGGAATAGTGTAGTGCTGGCGGTCTATCTCTTGTTTTCGGTTGCTTGCTTCCTTACCGTACATGAGCATTTAGCTACGGAGTGTCACACGCCGACCCCGCCCTGGGCGAAGCCTCCAATCGCATGACGCTCGATGCCGATCATCGCATGTACGACTACAAGCTACGTCATGCCATGCACCTTGATCGACGCAATATCACGCAAGTCCACACCGACGACTTCGAGATAAGCGACCGCATTTTCGACGCCTTTTCGATGCTCAACGAAGGCCGTTATTTCTTTATCGAGAACTTAGACAAGGACCGCACCCTTTGGTCGCAAGGTGCCTTGCGCGATCTCGGTCTTCCTTCGGAGCACATAGACAGCTGCCGCGATTTCTGGAAGACGCGCGTCCATCTCGATGACCTCGAGGCCTACGCCAACGACATCGACCAGATCTATAACGGCTCCAAGCACCGTCGAGTCATGCAGTACCGCGTGCGCAACGCCGCCGGCGACTACGTCCTGTGCCGTGCTCGCGGGTTTCGTATCGATGGCGACGGACACGACCCCTCGCTCTATGTCGGCGAGCTCGTCAACCACTCACTTGCCGAGACCGTCGACGCCGCTACGGGCCTCGGAACGCAGCGTATGCTGATCAACGCTATCGATGCCTGCCGCCGCGATCGTTGCGAGACAGGGCTTATAGCGGTGCGCATTCGTGGCACGGCAAAGCTCAACGAGCTCTACGGGGCCGAGGCTGTCGACAACATGCTTGCCGAATACGCAGGCCGCATGTTGTCGATCACCCGTGGCAGGAGTCGCGTCTACCGTTCTCGAAGCGTCCAGTTCGTCGTGCTCAGCAACGATTTGGATCACGAGGCATTCGAGCAACTGACCCATCACCTTAAAGAAGCCGTTTTCGCTCCCGTTCGAATCGCGGGCGACACCATTACTCCCGTCTGTCTTGTCGTCCCGGCCTTTTACGAGCGTCTAACCAACCAAGCGACCGCCGTTTTAGGCGAACTCGACCGTCGCCTTCGCACGGCCGGCGGACTTGTTCCCAACGACAGCCTCCCCATACCCGAGACAGAGCGCAAAAGCACCATCGTCGAGCGCATCGATACGCTCACGGGCCTCTATCGACCCAGCGAGTTTATGCGGCGCGCCAACGCATTTCTCCAGACAAGACGCGACGGTGCCTGGTGCATCGCCACCGTCGACATGGGACACATGCGGCTGTTCAACGAATGGCACGGACAGGCCGAGGGCGACCGCACGCTCGCCGACGTGGGCACGGTCCTCAAAGACATCGAGAATGCCGACATGGGCGTCGCAGGGTATTGGGGCCAAGACGACTTTTGCATTCTCATCCCCTTTGAGCACAACACCGTCCATCAAATCTATAACAGCGTTCGCGAGGCCGTGGCCAAGCATGATGACGGCGTGGGTTTCTGGCCGTCCATGGGCGTTTGCCCCATCGACCCCAACGAGGAAATCACCATCGACGCGCAGGCCAAGGCCATGTTTACCAATCGGCGCGCCAAAAACGATTTTAAGGATCGCATCGCCGTCTTTCGCCCCGAGGAATACAAGCGCGAGGTGGCGTTTCACCGCACCCTCACCGAGTTCCAGTATGCGCTCTCAAACGACCGCATCACCTACTACCTGCAGCCCCAGGTTGATATGGAAACCGGCGAGATCATTGGCGCCGAAGCACTCACCCGCTGGATTGACAAGGACGGCTCTCTCATTTCGCCCGCAACGTTTATCCCCGCACTCGAGGAAAGCGGCTTTGTGGTGACGCTCGACAAGTACATTTGGCAGGGTGTCGCCTCGTGGCTGCGCGGGCGCATCGATCGAGGACTTTGCGTGGTTCCGGTCTCGCTTAATGTGTCGCGCGTGGATATCCTTGCCTGCGACGTTGCCGAACATATGGGGGCGCTCGCCGCCCAATACAACCTACCGCCCGAGCTCATGCGTATCGAGATCACCGAGACGGCTTATACGGGGGAGTCCGAGGCCGTGGACAAACTGACAGCCGACCTGCACACCCGCGGCTTCTCGACCTATATGGACGATTTTGGCACCGGCCAGTCCACGCTCGCGATGCTCAAGAACGTCAACGTCGACGTCATCAAGCTCGACCGCACCTTTGTGCCCACCGACCGCGATCAAGGCCGCAGCGCGCAGATCGTGTCATCGATGCTCGAGATGGCGCAGTCGCTCCATCTGCCCGTCGTGGTCGAAGGCGTCGAGACAAATGAGCAGGCAAACATACTACGCCACATGGGCGCCCGCTACGCTCAGGGCTTCCTCTACTACCGCCCCATGCCGGCGAATGATTTTGAGGCATTGCTCGATGGTGGCAAAAACAACTAATACGCTCGCGCGCAAAACACCACCGCCGAAGGGGACATTTGTCTCCATTAGCTAACTTATATCCCCAATTCAAACCGAATTGGGGATATGATACAAACCGTTGTTCTGCCCAAGGAGGTTATTCATCATGAACGAGTCATATCGCTTGGGCGAGCAATCGATTATTGCCTATCTTCAGCGACTTGCGAATGGTGTCTCGACCGCCGAACTCGATGTTTCCGTGCTGCCTGCTGAGCTACGCGCCGTTGGTGAGCAACTGCAAAAGACGCATGCCATCCTGCAACAAGAGCGCCAGCTGCTTGAGTGCAACGCCTATATCGATCCGCTCACCAACTTGGACAACCGTGGCGGACTCGACCGTCACGTCGAGCAGCTCTGGCGCAAAGGCGACCCCTTCACCTGCGCCTATATTGACATCGACCATCTCAAGCATTGCAATGATAGGTTTGGCCACGCCGAAGGCAATCGCTATATTCTGAGCATCTGTCGCACGCTCTCCGAAACCATGGAGCACGATGAGATGCTGTTCCGTATCGGTGGAGACGAGTTTGTGCTTATCTCGCTCTCTGCAAACGAGACTGAACTCGAGCAGCGCTTGGAGCAGGTACGTGCCGGGCTGATCGAGGCGAGCTCAGGTGGCAAGGCGCCCATGATCGCTAGCTTTAGCTTTGGCTGCTCGCGCGTCAATCCACTTGCCGGCGACACGCGTCGCCAGATGACGATGGATGCCGATCGCAAGATGTATCGCTATAAGCTTATGCATCGTGTGCAGCAACCGAAAGACAATGACGCGCCGCCACACCCAATTGCCGAGCAGCTTCCGTGCAACGACCGCGTATTCCAAGCGATCTCTATGAGCTCCGAGACGCGCTATCCGTTTATCCTCAATCTCGATACGGGCGAATCACAATGGTCGGTTAATGCCGTACGCGATTTTGACCTGCCCTCCCAGCATCCCTACAACTCACTCGACTTGTGGCTTGCCCGCGTTCACCCCGAGGACCGCGACAACGTACGCGCCGAGCTCGACATGGTGATAAACGGTACGTGGCACTTCCACTACATGCAGTATCGCGTGATGGATGCCACCGAAGCATACGTGCTTTGCGACTGCACGGGCTACCGCTTGGACGGCACCGATACCGAGCCCAACATGTACGTGGGCATGATTATCAACCGCAGCTTGGCAGATACGACCGATTCCGTGACCGGCCTGGGCGACATCCACGCCCTGGTCAACGCCATTGGCGAAATGCGTCGCGTCGCGCGCAAGGCGGGCTTGGTCGCCATTAAAATCGACGATATCGCTCAGGTCAATGCCCGCTTTGGCTTTGATGCAGGCGACCGCGTTTTGGCGGAGAGCGCCGCCTGCCTCATGGATTGTTCGCGCGGTAAGGGTCGTCTGTTCCGCTCGACCGGACCGATGTTCGTGGCGCTTTTCGACGAATTCGATCCCGAAGAGACCGACGCGATCGCAAAGGAAATCGAGCGGTTCCTGGGCTCTCCCGTGCTCTTTGGCTCATTTGAATATCAGCCGCCCCTTCGCGTGGCCACGCTTCATCTGGATACCGTCGACCGACAGCCCGTTTCCATTTTGAACGAGCTCAAAGTGTTGCTCGGGAAAGCCGTGCAGGTGCCAGGTACCAAACTGGATTAGCACCACGCCCGCACCGCCTCCCCCATCGTGCGATAATCCTCTGCAGAAGTCACCAACAGCAGAGGGAGTTTGTGATGAAGGTTCTTTTGGTCAATGGCAGCCCCAAGGCAAACGGCAACACCGCTCGCGCGCTCGCCGAAGTCGCCGAGCAACTTAAAGCCGAGGGCATCGACAGCGAGGTATTCCAACTGGGCGCCAAGCCCATCCGCGACTGCATCGGCTGCGGTCAGTGCGGCAAGCTTGGCGGTCGCTGCACCTTTGACGACGACGTGGTGAACGAGCTCATCGCTGCCGCCGAGCAGGCAGACGGTTTTGTCTTTGGCTCCCCCGTCTACTATGCGCATCCCAGCGGACGCATCCTCTCGGCTCTCGACCGCGCATTCTATGCTGGCAGCAAGGCCTTTGTGCACAAGCCGGGTGCCGCGGTCGCCGTCGCCCGTCGCGGCGGCACGTCGACCACCTTCGATGTACTCAACAAATACTTCACTATCAACCAGATGCCCGTGGTGGCCTCCACATACTGGAACAACGTCTTTGGTGCCATGCCGGGCGAGGCCGCCCAGGACGCCGAGGGCCTGGCCACCATGCGCAACATCGGCAAGAACATGGCTTGGCTCCTGCATTGTATCGAGGCAGGACAGGCTGCCGGCATCGAAGCCCCCGAAGCCGATCGCGAGCGCACCAACTTCATTCGTTAGAACGGCGGAACATGAATATCCAGATTTTTGGCACCAAGAAGTCCTTCGATACCAAGAAGGCCCAGCGCTATTTTAAGGAGCGCCGCATCAAGGTGCAGTTTATCGACCTTAAGGAAAAGGAGATGAGCAAAGGCGAGCTCACGAGCGTGATGCAGGCGGTCGGCGGCATCGACAAGCTGCTCAACCCCAAGGCCAAGGACGAGGAGACGCTCGCGCTCATCCAGCACCTCACCCCTAGCCAGCGCTTCGACAAGTTGCTCGAGAACCAGCAGGTTCTAGCCGAGCCCATCGTGCGCAACGGCAAAAAGGCCACCGTCGGTTATTGCCCCGATGTATGGGGAGCCTGGGAGTAGCCTGTGTTATTTGCCGGCGCGTGGGTATAAGAGCAGGCGTTTGGCATAAGATTCAACTGTAAGCCATGTCTAACAAAGGAGGGCACATGCCCAACAAACCCGTGAAGATCATCATGCTTACCGGATACCTCGGTGCCGGCAAGACCACACTGCTCAACCACATCCTCGCTAACGACGGCGGCATCCGCGCCGCCGTGATCGTCAACGATATCGGCGAGATCAACGTCGACGCCAGCCTCATCGCCGACGGCGGCCTTTCCGAGACCGACGACCTCATCCCGCTCACCAACGGCTGCATCTGCTGCACGCTTTCGGACGACCTTGCCAACCAGCTGCAGGGCATCGCCGATTCGGGCAAGTTCGACTACATCATCATCGAGGCCTCGGGTATCTGCGAGCCTATCCCCATCGCCTACACCATCTCGAGCTTCTGCGACGAGGCCAAGGTGGGCGGCGAGCCCAAGCTTGCACTCGACAACATCGTGGCTGTGGTCGACTGCGCCCGCATGTACGACGAGTTCAACGGCGGTCGCGACCTGCTGGCCGAGGATATCGACGAGGACGACATCGAGAGCCTGCTCATCCAGCAGATCGAGTTCTGCTCCACGCTGATCCTCAACAAGACCGATACCGTGAGCCCTGAGCAGATCGCCGAGCTCAAGGCTATCGTGCGCAGCCTGCAGAAGGACGCCGTGATTGTCGAGGCCCAAAACGGCGAGGTCCCCATGGAGGAGCTGCTCGACACCGACCGCTTCGACTTTATGCGCGCCTACAACTCCGCCGCCTGGATCGAGGCCATGGAGCATCCCGAGGAGCACGACGACCCCGAGGTGCTCGAGTACGACATCGAGACCTTTGTGTACTCGCGCCGCAAGCCGTTTGACCTGCAGAAGTTCACCGATTTTGTTGAGCAGGAGTGGCCCGACGAGGTCATCCGCGTCAAGGGCCCGCTGTGGCAGACCGGCAATCCGGACATGTGCTACATGTTTGAGCAGGCCGGCCACCAGATGCGCCTGATGGAGAACGGTCTGTTTGTCGATTCTGCGCCCGAGGGCGAGAAGCAGAAGATTATCGACGAGAACCCCGAGATCATGCAGATTTGGGACGACGAGACGGGCGACCGCATGACGAGCCTGTGCATCATCGGCCGTCACATGGACAAGGATGCGCTCATCGCCTCCCTCGATGCCTGCCTGACCGACTGGCACCGCGCCTAGGTTTATCCAAGCGGGCATTTTTTCGCCTACGTAACCGCCAAACCACCACGAAGGTGCCCTTCGTGGTGGTTTTTCGTTCTGAGCCAAGGAGATTTATGTTCAACATTGTGCTGTATGCGCCCGAAATTCCGGCCAATACGGGCAATATCGGCCGCACCTGCGTGGTCACCGGTACCCGCCTGCATCTGGTGGAGCCGCTGGGCTTTTCGCTCGACGACAAGACGGTGCGTCGCGCCGGCCTGGGCTATTGGCAAAACTTGGACGTGACGACCTATGCCGGCTGGGAGGATTTTCTTGCGCGCAACGGCCTCTCCCCCGCCGACGAGCGCCTGCATCTGCTGACCAAAAAGGCACGCCGCACCTATGCGCAAAGCACCTACCGCGATGGCGACTACTTGGTCTTTGGCAGCGAGAGCTCGGGGATTCCCGAACCACTGCTTGCCGCGGCGTCCGAGCGCTGCGAGCGCATCCCAATGCTGCGCGATTGCGACTCACTCGATAACGCCGAGGTCTGGGAAGCCCACGAGGAATCGCTGGGGCATACCGAGGACAGCCACGAAGCCATCCTTCGGCAGGATATCTGCGGCAACTTTATCGACCCGGCCGACTACCGCATTAGTGCACTCAACCTCTCCAACAGCGCCGCCATCGTCCTCTACGAAGCCCTCCGTCAGACAGGCTTTCCGGGAATGTGACAAAGGGACCGCCCCTTTGTCACATTCGGTTATAGGTAGCGACCGGTAATGCTCTTGGAGCAGGCCGTGATGTCGCCCGGCGTACCGGTGCAGACGATTTGCCCGCCCGCGTCGCCACCGCCCGGACCCATGTCGATCACGTAATCGGCGTTACGGATAAGGTCGAGGTCGTGCTCGATCACGATAACCGTGGCGCCCTTGGCAACAAGGCCATCAAACACACTCAGCAACACCTGAACATCGAGCGGATGCAGGCCAATCGTGGGCTCGTCGAATACGAATACGGCATCGTCCTGCACGCGGCCCATCTCGCTCGCAAGCTTAAGGCGCTGCGCCTCGCCGCCCGAGAGCGCCGGCGTGGGCTCGCCAAGTGTCAGGTATCCCAGCCCCAGGTCGCGCAAGGTCTGCAGGCGCGCCTGGACTTTCTTGAGTCCTACCGTGGCATCGAGTGCCTCGTCCACGCTCATATCCATAAGTTGCGGCAACGTAAGCAGGCTGCCGTCCTTGCCCTCGCGATGGATATGCGAGGCGGCATCCGCATAACGCGAGCCACGACATGCAGGACAGACGATCTCGACATCGGGCAAAAACTGCACGTCAAGCGATATCGAGCCCGTGCCATCGCACGTAGGGCAGCGCAAAGCGCCAGTGTTGTAGCTAAATGCGCCTGCCTTGTAGCCGGCTGCCTTGGCCTCGGGCGTGCGGGCGAAGGCGCGACGCAGTTCATCATGGATGTCGGCATAAGTCGCTACCGTCGAGCGCACGTTGGCACCGATGGGCGTGGCGTCTATCAGGTTGGCACGTGCAATGCCCTCGGCATCGACCCAACGCACGTGTTTTGGCAGGCGCTCGCCGGCTGCCTGCGCCTTAAGTGCCGGGATGAGTGTCTCGAGCACCAACGTCGTCTTACCCGAACCCGAAACGCCCGTCACCGCGACAAGGCGACCGCGCGGGATATCGACTTCGAGCGGTTTGACGGTATGGATGGCATCGGTCGCCATGCGGATATGGCCCCGGTCAAACATTTCGTCGTCAGGCACCTGCGGACGCAAGCGCTCAGGCTCCGAGCGCAAAAATGGGGCGATGCGGCTGCCCTGCGATTCTTCGACCTCGCCTACCGCGCCCGCGGCGATCACATTGCCGCCGCCTGCTCCGGCAACGGGGCCCATCTCGACCAGATAGTCGGCTTCCGCCAGTACGCGCGTGTCGTGGTCGACAACGACCACGGTGTTGCCGTCATCCACCAAATCGCGCATCACGCCTACCAGGCCGTCGACATTGGCAGGATGCAAGCCAATCGAGGGCTCGTCCAGCACATAGAGCACGCCCGTCGATCGGTTACGCACCACGCGGGCGAGCTGCACGCGCTGACGCTCGCCCGTGGAGAGCGTGGCACCGGCGCGGTCGAGCGAAAGGTAATCGAGGCCCAGATCGACCAGTCGACGGGCCGTGCTCAAAAACGAATCGCAGATATCCGTCGCCATGGGCTGCATCTCGGCCGGCAAGGATGCGGGCACCCCGCGCACCCACTCAATCGCCTCACCCAGCGTCATAGCCGCGGCCTGCGCCAGATTGATACCGCGCACCTGGGGATGGCGTGCGGCCTCGGAGAGACGCGTGCCGCCACAGTCACGGCATGGCCCCTCGCGCAAAAAGCGCGCCACGCGCTTGAGGCCCTTGTCGTCCTTAACCTTGGCGAGCGCATTCTCGACGGTATAGGCAGCGTTGTAATAGGTAAAATCGAGCGGCGTGGCGCCCTCGCCGTTTTTGGGAACGTAGAGAATGTGCTTTTTAACCGCCGGACCGTGGAACACGATGTCGCGCTCTTGAGGCGTGAGCTGGTTAAACGGCACGTCGGTGCGCACGCCCATCTCGCCAGCCACCTGCTTCATCAGATCCCACATGAGTGTGCCCCAAGGAAGCACCGCGCCCTCGTTGATGGTCTTTGACTCGTCGGGCACCAGGCTCGCTTCGTCCACCTCGCGCATGACACCGGTGCCGCCGCAGGTAGGGCACGCACCGCCGCTGTTAAAGGCAAGGTCCTCGGCACTCGGCGCGTAGAACTCGCGGCCGCATGCGGGGCACGTGAGCGACAGGCCCGCAGCCACGTTAAGGCTCGGCTCCACACGCGCCCCGCAATGTGGGCACACGTGATGGGCACAGCGGCTAAAGAGCAAACGCAGACTGTTGTTGAGCTCGGTCATGGTACCAAAGGTCGAGCGCACGCCTGGCACACTGGGACGCTGATGCAACGCGAGTGCCGCCGGTACGTGCAATACCTCGTCCACCTGGGCGTGCTCGGCCTGCGTCAGGCGACGTCGAGTATAGGTGCTGAGCGCCTCCAGGTAACGGCGCGAGCCCTCGGCATAAAGAACTCCCAGCGCCAGCGAGCTCTTGCCCGAGCCCGACACGCCGGCAATGCCCACGAGCCTCCCCAGCGGAATATCGATATCGATGTCCTTGAGATTGTGGACACGTGCACCGCGCACCTCGATAGCCTGCGGGCTCATCTTCTGTTCCGTCACCTTTATCACCCTACTCATGCCATAAAACGCGGTCGCGGATATACTCGCCCAGCATGGGCACGGTAAACCGCACAAGGCCGTATCCGGCGGCCTCGATGACGCGCTCGCGAATCAGGCTTGCGCGATATTTACTCGCCCAGCTCTGGGTACGGTCGCAGCGCTCAATGATATCCGCCGTGCGCGTCGGCTTGTCCTCGTCAACCGCCATAGCCTCGATAAAGAGGCGCTGAGGGCTGCGCAGACCGTAATACAGAGGTGCGTCAACCGCTTCGTAGAACTCAGAGACGGCATCCGCATGACCAACCTCGACATCGCACCCTTCAATGACCTGCGAGCCACGCCGGACAGCAGACCGCCACATGTAATAGCCCACCAGCTGAACCATATAGGGATGCCCCATGCTCTTGCGCGCCGCAAGGTCCGCCGTCTCCGCGTCAACGTAAAGACCAGCGTCTTTGACCGTCTGGATATACGAATCGCGCACTTTGGGCAAAGATATTGCCCCCAACGTACGCTGCTGGGCACGCCGCAAAAACGTCACGCTCGGCTCTTCGAGCAGATCGTCAACCATACTGGGCAAGCCGGCGAACGCCAGCGCAAGACCGCGCTGGTCGCTATCGGGCAAGCCCGTGGCATCCTGGTCTCCGAGCACCTGCTGATAGAGGACGGCAAGAGCCGCCAGTTCCTCGATAGACACCGATTGTGCCTCGTCAATCGCAAACAAGACGCCCTTGCCCGGACCGAGCTTCTTGAGACGCTCGTTGACCAGCCCTCGCAATGTCTCGCCTTTTGCCCGCGCCGCCTCGACCGACATCCGGCCAAACGACGGCCCAAACTCCATTGACGTCACAACGGGTTTATTCGAGCGAAGCGCGTCGGCCAAGCGGTCGCACAAACCAAGCGAAGCGGAATCGGAGACAACCGCCCATCCGCGCTCGCTGGCTAGACGTTGCAGCTCCCGCAGGAGAACCGTTTTGCCATAGCCGCGGTTTCCCGTAATGAGCATGAGCCTGCCCGGCGCTCCGGCGCCGTTGTCGAGCCCTTCCTCAAAATCTTCGATGACCGACTCGCGACCGATGAGTATCGGAGGCCGCTTACCAGCTGTGGGCTTAAAGGGATTTGGATTCATATCGGCCTCCTCGGATTGGCAAACCCTGGTAACAGTTATACCAACTTATACCGAGTTATACCAATAGCATGTGACAAAGGAACTGCCCCTTTGTCACATGTGGCCGAAAAACTCGGCGTCTGCTGCTCGCCAGGGGCGGAAGGTGGCGGGATCGACCTTTACGTGCGCCGCAGCGGGTGCGTCGTACCATTTGACCGTGTAGCCGGCGCCGTGGGCGCAAAAGACCGAGTCGGGCGTGTTGGGCAGATCGGCCTCGGGCTCGTAGGCGGCAGCCTCGATTACGCGCTCGCCATCATGGCAAGCCGCATAACCGGCGAACTCCAGGTACAGATGCCCGCGACCGCTCGTGTAGGCAGCCACCTCCAGCGCATAATCTTGCACCTCGGATGCCGGAACGCGACCCACAAGCTTCGCCCGGTCTCCCGCCATCGTCGGCGGCTCGTACTCGGCACTCATGCGCGTGGCATCCGAGAGCGCCCGGCCCACGCACTCCCCCGGCACCTCGAGCTCAAAGCGATACCACGGCTCCAACAACACCGCCGCGCCGGCCTCGCGCGCCCGCATCAAACCCTGGCGAATCGCGCGGTACGTGGCCTGGCGAAAATCGCCGCCCTCGGTGTGTTTGGCATGCGCGCGGCCGCCCGTGAGCGTAATGCGCACATCGGTGATGGGCGAGCCCGTCAGCACGCCCAGGTGGTCGCGCTCCATAGCGTTGGTGAGTGCCAAACGCTGCCAGTTAAGATCGAGCTCGTCGGTCGAGGTCACGGTGCCAAACTGCACACCCGAACCCGCCGGCAACGGCTCCAGGCGCAGATGCACCTCGGCATAGTGGCGCAGCGGCTCAAAGTGGCCCACGCCCTCGACCGGCCGCGAAATAGTCTCCTTATAGAGAATGCCGCCGGGCTCAAACGCAACCGAAAGGCCAAAGCGATCGGCCAACACCCGCTGCACGACCTCGAGTTGCACGGCGCCCATCAACTGCAAATGGATCTGCTCAAGATGCGTATTCCAGCTTACGCCGAGCATGGGATCTTCGTCGGCAAGCTCAGCCAGCGCTTGGAACACCGTATGGACATCGTGCTCGTTCGGCAGCACCGTATAGGTGAGGATCGGCGCAATGACGGGCGCATCGCCCGCGGGCTCCGCGCCCAAGGCGTCCCCCGGGCGAACGTGCGCAAGACCCGTCACGGCACAAATACCGCCAGCGGCAACTTCCTGGGCAAGCTCGTACTTCTCGCCGTTATAGATGCGCACCTGATCGACTTTCTGCTCCCATACCTCGGCACCGGAGCACCCCTCGATCATCTGTTTTGCGCGCAGCGTGCCGCCGGTCACTTTAACCCAGGCCAAGCGCTCGCCGCGAACGCCTCGGCTGACACGATAGACACGCGCGGCGAACTCCGGGGCCCACGCCTGTTCACGCATCAGCGTGCACATGCCATCCAGCAGCTCGCCCACGCCCTGATCCTTAAGCGCCGAGCCGGCAAAGCAGGGAAAGAGCTTGCGCTCGACAACCATGCGCGACAGCGTTGCGACAGAAAGCTCACCCGTCTCAAGAAACTCCTCGAGGGCTGCCTCGTCCAACGCGGCAGCGTCCTCCTGAACGGCACCACCCGCCAGTAGTTCGCTGGCATCTAGGCAGCCCTCGGAAAGGCGCTGCCCAAGTTGTGCCAGTAAAACATCGCGGCCGGGATGCTCCAAATCAATTTTGTTGATAAAGACGAACGTCGGGATGTCATAGCGCGCAAGCAGGCGCCACAGGGTTTCGGTGTGTCCCTGCACGCCATCGTTGGCGCCCACAACCAAAATCGCGTAGTCGAGCGCGCGCAACGTGCGCTCCGCCTCGGCAGAAAAATCGACATGCCCCGGTGCATCCACGAGCATGACGTTGGCATCTCCGTGGTCGAGCACGGCCTGCGACGAGAAAATCGTGATGCCGCGCTCGCGTTCGATAGCGTTGGTATCCAGGTGCGAGTCGCCGTCGTCCACACGGCCGCGCTTGCGAATGCGACCTGCGTTGAACAGCATGGCCTCGGCCAGCGTAGTCTTGCCGGCATCGACATGCGCCAAGATTCCAACGACCGCTTGCTTCGACATGGCTCTCCTCTTATTGCAAGCCCGTCGCGCACGGCGACAGGCATTCTCGTTCCACACTGGATGATACAATTTACGAGCCGGCGGGCGAAGCGGGCCCTATCCCCCGACCGAGCTCATCGCCCTGCGTTGCCGCGCGGCGATTTTCGTAGGTTCGCGCCTTGCGAAAGCCGGCACCTCCCCTAACAGCGCAGCGACCAAAAATGGCCCCACCCGGGGCCATTTTCATGTACATGGATTGTTGATACGCGTCCCCGCTCTTATGCCTCGCGCAGCCAATCGAACGCGACGCGCGGCGTGCCGTCCGACACATACACGACGCCGGCGCGCTCGAACCCCGCCTTCATGCTCGCGCCCTGCATGGGCAGGTTGTCCGCGTGCGTATCGATACGCAGATGGTCGGCGCGCTCCTTGGCAAAGGCAAACATCGCAGCCGCGATACCGTGCACGGTGCCGTCGGACGCCACGCGGTGCAGTACGGCGTACGGAGTGTCGCTACGCCACTGGCCGTCCTCGATGACGTCGTAGCACTCGTCCGGGCCCGGCAAAAAGGCAAACGTCGCCACCACGCGACCGTCGACTTCGCACACATAGCTGCCACCGGCGGCGATATCGGCAGCCAGCTGCTCGGCAGAAGGCGTGCCCTCGGGCCACTGCGTGGCGTTGCCATGCGCACGCATAAAGGCGCGGGCCGCGTCATAGATAGCCATGACGGCGGGAATGTCGGTATCGAGGGTTTTTCTGATCATCACGCGGCGACCTCACGTTTATTGGTATCACTTTGATTGAGCAATGATACCAACGTTTTGAGAAGGGCGCGAAGCAGATGGGTAGCAAAAAGCGAGCCGCCTGGTCAAAAGCCAAAAGCGAGTTTTTAGGCGCTGCCACGGGCGGCGATATGAGCGACCTGTTTGCACGCGAAGACGTGCGCCGCGACGCACTAGACGCCGAGCGCGATGAAGCCTGGCGCTACAAGTCGTGCGAGCGCAAAAACCGTTACGACACGCGCGCCGAGGCCGAGGCAGTTATGGCCGACTGCGAAAACCGCGGACGGCGCGGTTTGGCCTGCTACAAATGCGAATACTGCGGCGGATGGCACCTGACGTCGCACCCTTGGAAATAGGCGCCACTTCGGCACGGCACTGACGGAGCGCCAGCTATCGCGCGCAAGCTACGGGCGCGGCGGCACCAAAATATCGTAACGAACGGCCTTGCCCGCAAGTTGATAGCTCGGCTTAACGCCGGCAAGCAGCGGTCCCTTTACCGGCCGCTTGATAACGACCTTGCGCGGGCGCGCCGCAAGCGCAGCTTTAACCAGCGTCTCCTCATCGGCACACGGCTGTTCCAAATGGTGCAAGAGTTGGAACTTCTTTTTCACCGCCGCGCTCTTGGTGCGCTCGGGAAACATGGGGTCCAGATACACCACGTCGGGAGCGGCAAGCTCGCCCTGCCCGATCAGCTCAGCTGTATGGCGAAGGCCGGCAATGCTGTCCTCGCCCGCATGTAAGTGCATGCGCGCCACGGCGGCCGCAAGCGCCGAATCATCTGCCGCGCGATCCAGGGCATCCTGGAGCAGCGCCGCGATCACGCAGTCCTGTTCATACAGATCGACGGTAAAGCCCGCTGCCGCCAGCAGCAGCGAATCCTCGCCAAAGCCTGCCGTGGCGTCAATCGCCCATGGTTGCTCGATGCCTTTTGTGCGCGCAGCCTTCACCAGTAGCTCTTGCTGCAGTCGGCCCTGCTTGAGCCGTGGAAGCATGCGGCCAAAATCGGCACGCAACTCCATCGCACCGTCGGTGAGCGTGAGGCCCTCGGGCTTCCCGATCAGCTCAAGCCCCGCGGCCCGAGCAACAGAAAAGGGATCGACGACGCCCATGGGTACTCCTTAGCAAGCAAAGCGGATACGTGAGCGCCGCATGTGTCGGCACCCAATCGTCCGCTATTGTCCCACATGCGACATGGCCCACAGCATCCCAATGCAAAGCACCGCCATCAATCCCGTGCACACGGCAGCGATCACAGAATCGCTCATGCGCCTTCCCAACGATTGCGGCTCGCGCGCCTGCCCTGTTCCGTACATCATGGCTCCTCCTTAGACCAACTCCTTGTTACATCCTCATCATCGCAGCGCCGCACATGAGCTGCCATCGATTTGACTTACGTCCAGCTTTCCTTTTTGAAAGGTTGAGGTGCGCAGGCCTAAAGCGCTTTCAGACGCATGCGCCGCCGCGTTGAACTACAATGTGCTTCACCATATGTGCAGCACAGGGGGTACGCCAGATCGGCCGTACTCGTATCGAAAGGATCCAGCCATGAGCTACGCTCGCAAGACACTCAAAATCCTTGCCCTCATTTACTTTGTTTTGGGCATCGCCAGCCTCGTCATCGCCGGCGTCGGCATCGCCCGAGGCAGTCTCGATTCCACGTACGGGCCGAACGCCATGCTCGCCGCGGCCGTACTTGTCATCAAGGGTCTTGTCGATCTTGCCGCAGGTGTTGCGGGCATCAAGGGCGCCAACAAGCCTTCGCAGGTGGATGGCGCGTTTAAGCTCGGCATCGTCGCCGCAATCGCCACGATTGCGCAGGCCGTGCTCACGCTTCCCGCGTTTGGCGGCGACGCCATCAACTTTGGCGCCTTTGTCATCGTGGTGTACGACCTGTTCTTTGTTCAGCAGGCGCACGCCGTCAAGGCCGAGAACAAGGACCGCCTGTAAGCGCTCGCTTCTCATAGCCTCTGCAGCCAAGCAACTAAAAAGGGCCGATCGCACATCTCCGCGGTCGGCCCTTTGCATTTGCCCAGATAAAACCTGCCAAAATAAACCTGTCCCTTTTTGGTAGGTTAGTGGCGGTACTCGGCGATGATGAAGTCGATGTCGGTTTGAAGGGTGTCCAGGTTTGCCAGGCGCTCTTTGTCGGCGGGGCGCGTGCGGTAGTAGTACGGTGTCATCTGGAACACCGCCTCGATGTCGGCCTGCGTCTGGAGCGTAATGTTCGCAGACACCCGTTGCGTTCCCACCAACTCCAGCTCGGTCGTCTTCGGCAGCTTCTCATCGTTGAGATATGGCGTGTCGTAGAGCACCTCCTTGAGCCCAAAGAGATGACGGGCACCCGGTATAACGGTATAGAGCGACCCCTCGGGTGCCAGCACGCGAGCAAACTCACGCTCGTTAAAGGGAGCAAAGAGCTCGGTCACCATATCGAAGGTGCCATCGGCCACGGGGATGTCCTTCATGTTGGCCACGAAGTAGGTCGCATCGCCGCGCTTGGCGGCCAGACGCACCATCTCTTTGCCCAGGTCGAACCCATAAGCATCCACGCCCGGCACCGCACCCATGGCACTGGTGTAGTAGCCCTCGCCGCAGCAAATATCGAGCAGCGTCATGGGGCCATTCGCAGTCGCTGCACGTCCAGACACCTGCTCGCGCACCAGCTCGACCATCGCATCGCGCAACGGCGCGTAGTAGCCGCGGTTAAGAAAGTCGCGACGACTGCGCGCCTGCGACTTGGGATCGCCCATGGAGTCGCCGCTCTTGGACGAGCGCAGCAGATACAGATAGCCCTCGCGCGCACGGTCAAATCGATGTCCGCCCGCGCACGCAGCACCGCGCTCGTCGTCCACCAACGGATCATGGCAAACGGGACACAACAACATGGCAACTCCTTAGCGCGGACAACACAACGCCCACCATTGTCGCACGCCTCCCCCACCTAGTCATTGGGTGTTCCTATAGTTTTGTCAACCTTCGACGCTACTCCCGGTAGGGCACCCGGTCGCGCATCACGGCGTATATCGCC